>CALUGU010000005.1 GCA_944320255.1 uncultured Prevotella sp.
AGGCATGAGCACAGGCCGTCCGGCATTATGAATGTTGTAATTCAGGCTGTTGGTGTTGTTTATGGTTCCTGCAAGGTGTCACATCTTCCCGAACGTTGCACTGAACGAAGTGCCGTTTACTGTTGTTCTGATGTCTCTTTCCATTTTGTTTCTGTCATTGTCGCTTCTGTCTACACTGCTGTCGGCACTGCCGTCGCCGACAAGTCTGCTGCTTGTACCGCCCTGTACTGGGTCGTCTTCCGAGCAGGCGGCGAAGCCGCTGGCCGCAAACAGCAGGAGTATTGCAAACGATAGTCTTACAACCAGTTTCATAACTGCGCAACGGCCTTACTTCAGAAACTCCCTGTAAAACGCCTCGATGTCGTCAAACGGTATTTTCTCCAGATTGTCATAAAGGTCTGTGTGGCTTGCGCCGGGCACAATGAGCAGCTTCTTGTTGTCGCCCGTCAGCCGCTTGAAGGTATCCTCGCCCATATAGCGCGAGTGGGCCTTCTCGCCGTGCACCACCATTACGGCGTTGCGTATCTCGCCGCTGTAAGCCAGTATGGGCATATTGAGGAACGAGAGCGCCGAAGTCTTGTTCCAGCCTTCGTTTGAGTTCAATGAGCGTTTGTGGTAGCCGCGCTTTGTCTTGTAATAGGCGTGGTAGTCCTTCACGAACTGTGGGGCGTCGGCCGGCACCGGGTCAACCACGCCTCCGGCGCGCGCGTAAGAGCCGCTGCGATAGTCCTCCGTGCGCTGCGCGTTGAGCTGTCGGCGCATTTCGTAACGGGCGTCGGCGTTGTCGTTGGCGTCGAAATAGCCTTTGGCAATGTTGCGGCTGATGTCGTACATCGTCGATGCCACAGTTGCCTTGACGCGCGGGTCGTTGGCCGCGGCGTTGATGGCGAGGCCTCCGAAGCCGCAGATGCCGAGTATTCCAATGCGCTCAGGGTCAACATCTTGGCGCGTAGAAAGGTAGTCTACGGCAGCCGAGAAGTCCTCGGTGTTGATGTCGGGCGAGGCCACATAGCGCGGCGAGCCTCCGCTTTCGCCGGTGAACGAGGGGTCGAAGGCCAGCGTGAGGAAGCCCCGTTCGGCCAGCGTCTGCGCATAAAGGCCCGAAGCCTGCTCCTTCACCGCCCCGAACGGGCCGCTCACGGCGATGGCGGGCAGCTGCCCGTTGGCGTCTTTCGGTGTGTAAAGGTCTGCGGCGAGCGTCACGCCGTAGCGGTTGTGGAACGTCACTTTCACGTGGTTCACTTTGTCGCTTTCAGGGAAAGTCTTGTCCCATTCCTGCGTCAGGTTAAGTTTTTCGTCTGTCATGTCTGTAGAGTTTGAAGTTTGTGCAACCGCCGTCGTTGCCGTGGCAAGCAGCGCGGCTGCGATGATTGTTTTTATTTTCATAATCTCGTTTTTATCTGTCAGTTATTATAAAATATGTCGGTAAATGATGCTCCCGTTTTATCTGACGCAAAGATAACCCCATATTTTAAGAATGAATGTAGACGGTTAGGGGTTAAAACAACCACTTTTACTGATTTTATTTCAGCCGTTTGACAGTGCAGCAAATGATAGGTAAAGGCGTTGCTGACGGCTTATTGTGGAGCAGTCTGCAACACCTTTGTAAGTATCTGATAATCAATGGAGTTGCAAAAGGCCATCTTTTACAAGCTAAAAGATGGCCTTTCAGGCTGCAAAATATGGCCTTTTAGAATGCAAAAGACCGTCGATTGGAAAACGCGCGGCGGCGTTGGCATAGATTTTCGCTGCTTGTCGGGCGTTATTTTACGCTTTTGCATTATCTTTGCACCGTTCTTTCAACCCTCATTTTATATTCGTTAAGCAATGAACTGGATAATACTTATCGTGGCGGGGCTGTTCGAGACGGGTTTCGCCGCGTGCCTCGGCAAGATGAAGGAGACGGCCGGCGCGGAGCATTGGGCGTGGTGCGCGGGCTTCATAGTGTGTTTGCTGCTAAGCATGGTGCTGCTTGCCAAGGCCGTGCATAGCATCCCCATTGGCACGGCCTACCCCGTATGGACGGGCATAGGGGCGGTGGGAACAGTCGTGGTAGGCATCATATTCTTCAAAGAACCGGCTACGTTCTGGCGCCTGTTCTTCATCACTACGCTTATCGCCTCTATCGTAGGACTGAAGATGTCACACTGAATTAAGTTAAAAGTGAAAAACGAAAAGTGAAAAATCCATTACTTCTTAGCCAATGAATTTTTCACTTTTCGTTTTTATCTTTTATCTTTCCGCTTTATTGCTGTATAAAAGGCTTCAGCCCCTTGACGGCCTCGGCGGCGGTGATGCGGCGTCCGCCGTTGTCAAGGTCAATGAGTATGTAGCGGTCGTTGCCCATGCCAAGCTCCTTCATGTATGACAGCTGGCGCAGGCCGTGGCGCGTCTCGATGCGCTCCACGATGTCGTGGTGCTCGGCTTCTGTCATGGCGTAGATGAGGTCGATGCAGGCTTGGTCGAGCGCGAGGATGTCGGTTGACGAGAGTATGCCCACGTTCGGCGTAACCACGGGCGCGGCGTTGACGCCCTCACAGTCGCACGACACCGACATGTTGCGCATCACGTTGACGTAGGTGATGTGGCGGCCGAAGTGGTCGATTACGGCTTTTGTCGATTCCGTCATGCGCTCCATAAACTCCTCTTTGGCAATGTCCCACTGGTTGTCTTGGTTTGGCGTTGTGTGAATCCACGCCTTTCCGATGCGCCCGTCGGCGCAGCCTATGCCGATGTTCTTGTTGCTTCCGCCGAAGCCTCCCTGTGAATGGCCCTTGAAGTGGGTGAGCACCACGAGCGACTGGTAGTCCTTCAGGTGGCTGCCTACGGACATCTTCGTGAACCATTTGCCGCCGACGACGGGCAGCGTGGTGGTGTCTTCCTCGTCGATTATGTCCACGGGGCAGAACGTCCAGCCGTTCACCTTGAGCGTGTTGCGGTGCTGTTCGGTGGTGTAGCGGTCGCCCTTGTAGTAAGTGTTCGTCTCAATGATGCTGGCTTTGGGCAAGTCTTTCTGCATCAGAGCCTTCACCCATGCCGCCGGAATGATGTTCGGGCCGTTTTGCTCGCCCGTGTGCAGCTTTACGCCTGTGCGCCCGGTGATGTTGGCGTTCACCTGTTCGTAAGCCTTGATTAATCCTTCAGGTGTGAGATTGCGCGTGAAGTAGACAATCGACTCGTTGCCCGTGCGCTGTTCGTAAGGCACGTATTTGTTGCCGTCGGCGCCCGGAACGGGCTTCTGCTGTGCTTGGCCGGCATTGTTCCCCTGCGCCATTCCGCAGCTTGGAAACATCCCGCAGCCGATGAATGCCACCAGCATGGGTTTTACAAAATCCTTGATTTTCATGTCAATATTGTTTTTTAGTTAGTTTACACAAGAGCGCGCGCCCGCCTAAAACGTTTTTCCTTTGCGCGTAAGCGCGGCATTCCATATTGCAAAATTAGGCTGTTTACTTGAAACTTCGTGTAAACTTTTTGCCGTTTAAACTACCAATATTACTGATTTTAAGGACTAAGAAGTTTTGCGGTTATGTCAGCCGGACGATAGAAATGTTATTTTCCGTATTTTTAGAACAGCGTCAGGGAGTAAAGGTAAATCACTGCTGCGGGCATCGCCATCAGTGACGAGTCAAAGCGGTCGAGCATTCCGCCGTGGCCTGGCAGTATGTTGCCGCTGTCCTTTATGCCGAGGGTGCGCTTGAAAAGGGACTCAACGAGGTCGCCCCATGTGCCGAACACTACGACAACAAGCCCTAAGCCCATCCATTGCACGACAGTAAGCCCTGTCTCTGAGTTAAGCCCCGCCTCATAGCTCCCGATGAAGTAAGCCGCTATGAGCACAATTACGGCGCCGCCGATAGAGCCTTCCCAGCTCTTGCCCGGCGATATTCTGGGAAACAGCTTGTGCTTGCCGAGCAGCGAACCGGTGCAGTAGGCTCCCGTGTCGTTGGCCCAAAGGAAGATGAAAACGCAGAGGGGGATGAGGTAGTTGAAGGCTATGCCGCCGTTTTCCGTGGCGTTGAAGGCCAGCACGTTGATTGTGGAGAAGGGCAGGGCGATGTACATCTGTCCGAGCATTGTGTAAGCCCAGTCGTTGATGGCGTTCTCCGTCTTGGCGTAAAGCTCGCTGATGAAGAGGTAGACGAGCGTCAGCAGGTAGGGGATGAACACTGCGCCCGTGGGCACTACGCCGCTGCAAAATCCGCCGACGGCCAGGAAGAAGTAGACTCCCGCCACGGTGCTGATGAGCGGGTTTACCTGTACGCCCTTCACATTGTTCACCAGTCCGCAGTATTCCCAGATGGTAAGTCCTGTCACCAATGCGAAAAGGAATTCCATCGCAATGGGTTTCATAAAGCATACCACTATTGCCGCCACGAAAAATACGCCCGTGATGCTTCTTACAATGAGGTTTTTCATATCGTTAGGTATTGTTGTTTTTTTGTGAAGTTAAAGAATTTAGAGAAGTTACAGAAGTTAAAGCCATGACCTTTTATATATTGAGGTGTAGAAACATTCGGCTCTAACTTCTGTAACTTCTCTAAACTCTTTAACTTTTTTCGTCTGTCTTTTCATCGCCGGTACTTACTCCGGCAGTGGTTTTTCCGCCGTCGTCTTCGGCCTTGTCTTCTTCGTTGCCTGTTTCAGGGGCTTTGCCGTTTTCGCTTTCCATTATTTCTTCCGAACGGCTCACCCAAGGACGCTTGCCAAAGATTTTCTCCACGTCTTCGGCGAATATCACCTCGCGCTCAAGCAGCAGCTCCGCCAGCTTGTTGTGCCCCTCCTTGTGCTTGTTAAGCAAGTCCTTGGCGCGCTGGTATTGCTCGTTTATCATGTTGAGCACTTCGTCGTCCATGATTTTCGCCGTTGTTTCGGAGTACGGCTTTTGGAAGTTGTATTCGTTGTTGTTATAATAGCAGATGTTTGGCAGCTTGTCGCTCATTCCAGCGTAAGCTATCATCCCGTAGGCGCTCTTTGTTACGCGCTCAAGGTCGTTCATCGCGCCGGTTGATATGTGACCGGTGAACAGCTCCTCGGCGGCGCGCCCTCCGAGTGTGGCGCACATCTCGTCGAGCATTTCCTCCTTCGTCGTTATCTGCCGTTCCTCAGGCATGTACCATGCCGCGCCCAACGCCCGTCCGCGTGGCACTATCGACACTTTGACTAACGGGTTGGCGTGTTCAAGGAACCATGATATGGTGGCGTGCCCGGCCTCGTGAAGTGCTATAGTGCGGCGTTCGCCTTCAGTCATTACTTTAGTCTTCTTCTCCAGTCCGCCGATTATTCGGTCTACGGCGTCGAGGAAGTCTTGTTTGCCCACGTGCGTTTTGTCGTGGCGGGCGGCTATCAGCGCAGCCTCGTTGCACACGTTGGCGATGTCGGCCCCGGAGAAGCCTGGAGTCTGACGTGCAAGCATGTCCACGTCCACCGTCGGGTCTATCTTCACGGGCTTCAAGTGCACCTTGAATATTTCCTTGCGCTCGTTCAGGTCGGGCAGGTCTACGTTTATCTGTCGGTCGAAACGTCCTGCGCGCAGCAACGCCGAGTCAAGCATGTCGGCGCGGTTGGTGGCGGCGAGGATTATCACACCGCTGTTCGTGCCGAAGCCGTCCATTTCGGTAAGCAGGGCGTTTAGCGTGTTTTCACGCTCGTCGTTGCCTCCCATCGCTGGATTTTTGCTGCGTGCGCGGCCTACGGCGTCGATTTCGTCAATGAAGATGATGCACGGCGACTTTTCCTTGGCTTGGCGGAACAGGTCGCGCACACGGCTTGCGCCGACGCCGACGAACATCTCTACGAAGTCAGAACCGCTCATCGAGAAGAACGGCACGCCGGCTTCGCCCGCTACGGCCTTGGCGAGCAGCGTCTTACCCGTCCCCGGAGGCCCTACGAGCAACGCTCCCTTTGGAATTTTTCCACCAAGGTCGGTATATTTTTTCGGGTTTTTCAGGAACTCAACGATTTCTTGCACTTCCTGTTTGGCACCGGCTTGTCCGGCCACGTCTTTGAACGTGATGTTGATGTCAGCGCCTTTCTCATACATTTTCGCTTTGCTCTTGCCTACGTTGAACACGCCGCCGGCACCGCTGCCTCCGCCTCCGCTCATGCGCCTCCAAAGGTACATCCAGAGGAAAAAGAGCAGCAATATCGGGCCGAAGCTGAGCAATATGTTGAACAAGTCGTTGCCGCGCTTATTCTCATAACTCAACTGTCCGTTGAACTTTCCTGTCTTTTTTTCAGCCTCGACGAAGGTTTCTATCTTGTCAACGCTGCCAAATTCAGTGGTGACATACGGCTTTGTGCCCGTGTTTTTCGCCCCTTGCTTGAATACGTCGCGGATGTTTTGCGGGTTGACGTACATCTTCAGGGTGCTTTCATCCTTGTTGATGACAATCTTTGAGGCGTATCCCTTGGCCACGAAGGTCTTAAATTCGTCGTAAGTAACCTTCTTGCTTGCGCTTCCGCGGGCGTCGCCGCCGAAAAGATACATCGCCACGAGGCCGAAAAGCACAAGCATATAAATCCAGTTCATGCTGAACTTTGGCCTCTTGTCGTTCTTATTTTGTTCCATGATAAAGTTTCGTTATGTAAGAAATCCGATGTTTGCCTGCGTCAGTCAACATCGGGAACGTGTGTGAGCTTGGCGTCTTCCCAAAGGTTTTCCAGGTTGTAATATTCCCTCGCTTCCGGCAGGAAGATGTGCACCATCACGTCGGTGTAGTCCATCGCGACCCAGTACGCATGGCTGAGCCCTACGACGTGGACGGGCTTCTCGCCTGCGTTTATCCTCGCCGTCTCTTCCACAGAGTCGGTTATGGCTTCCACTTGTGAAGGCGAATTGCCTTGACATATTATGAAGTAACGGCAAATCGAGCCTTCAATGCCGCTAAGGTCGGCGATTGTTATGTTTGAACCTTTTTTTTCTTGAATGCCTTTGGTTATTGTTTCTACCAGTTTTTTTACCTGTTCCATTAAGTAAATTAAGTGTTGATGATGCTAAAGAATGGTGGCGTAAGCGGTTGAAAACCATACGTCTCAGCCTTTCCCGCCCACCGTGTAATTTTCTATGCAAAGGTACATTGATTTATTGTAAAACAATGACAAAACCATATTATTTTGATTTTTTTTAGAAAAAAGTCAGTGAAAATGTTGTCGTTATAAAAAAAATGCGTACCTTTGCAAACGCAAAACGATAAGGGTTGCGACACATTGGGATATGGTGTAATGGTAACACTACAGATTCTGGTCCTGTCATTCCTGGTTCGAATCCGGGTATCCCAACACCGATAAGGCGTCAACATTAGGTTGGCGCCTTTTTCGTTTGCCGTCGTTCGCGGTGCCGATGCCGTCTTGCGGGCGTGTCTTACACCGCTTGTTGCAGGACAATCGAATGTCGTTTGTTTTTCCGCATTTCATCTGTCATCTGTCAGTTTCTTGCGTATTTAGCTGACTGTTAGTGTCTTACGTTCTGACAGATGATTGTTTTCACCTTCAGCTTCTTTCATTTTCATCTTCTGTTGTGACAGATGCTGACAGATGAAAAGAGCAAATGTCAGCATTCAACACGCTGATATTCAGTCACATACACTTAATAATGACAAAGTGAAAGATAAAATGAGAGTGTTTTTCATTTTCATTTTATTGATGCCTTGTGCGCTTTGTTAGTTTGCAAGAAGTGTCGAATTGAGACGCCAAAGGCCGTATGTTGCATTGCAAAACACGGCCTTTGGCTGATTAAGACATCATGTTCCGCCATGCGGCGGAAATGTGTTATTTGCACTTGGCGTACCATTCGAGCAGCAGACCGCGCGGAACTCCGTGGCTTACGGCCTTGTCAAGGGCGGCCTTGGCTTCGTTCCTGCGGTTGAGGCTTATCAGTATTTCCACTTTCGACACGGTGTAATCCTTGTTGGCGGGTTCGCGTTTCAGGGCTTCGTCGAAGTCGAACAGTGCCGTGTCGAACAGTTTCATGTCTTTTTCGAGTTCGCCCCTCGCTGCGTAAACCACGCTGCTGTCAGGGTGCATTTCCACGAGGTTGTTCATTTCGTCGAGGGCTTCGGCTTGGCGTCCGAGCCTGATGTACGTGTATGCCAGCCCCAATCGGGCCTCCATGTTGCGTGGCGACATGCTCAAGAAGCGCTCATAGTCGTTCCTGGCAAGTTCGTAACGGCGCAGGTTGTTGTTGGCGTAAGCCCTGTAAAAGAGAGCTGAAAGGTTGTTCTTGTCTTTGTCCAAGACTTCGCCGCATACGTCGGCGGCGTCGCTCCATTCCAGCAGTTGCAGGCATACGGCTGCCTTGCAGAGTTGCAGGTTGAGCGAGTCGGGGTGGGCGGCAATCTCCTTGTTGACGACAGCCAGCGAGTCACGCCATTGCTTCATTGTCTGCGCGCTTGCCGTCGTGGCGGCCATGGCGAGCAGCAGCAGTAATTTCCTCATGGCTTGCAGTTTACTGTAATAAACGAGCCAAGGGCTAAGGCGGGGCTTCTGTTCCGTTTGCGGCGTGTCCGCCGTCGGCATATCCCTTCTCCTTAGCCCTTGGCTTTGGTGTTGATTAGTTGTTTTCGGCGTCGATGGCCTTTATCTTTTCACGCACAAGGTTCATTTCGTCTTTCAGTTTCTGCACCTTGCGGTTCATCTCGTCGATGAGCGAGTTGCCCTTCTTGCTCGACGCGCTCAGGAAGCCGATGTTGTTCTCGTAAGTCTGTATCTCCTGTTTCAGCCCCTCGTAGCGTCTCATCAGGCGCGAGCGTTCGTTGTCGAGGGCGTTGCCGCCTTTCTCCGCCACGTTCTTGATGTTGCTCTTGAACTTGTCTAAGCGGCGGCGCGCCGTGGTGACGTTGAGTTCCTTGTAGAGCTTGTCAAGTATGTCGTGGTATTCCTTATATACGGAGTCTTTCTCCTTGAAGGGCACGTGCCCTACGGCGTTGAACTGTTCCACCAGCTCGCGCACCTTTTCCTGTATGTCGTCGGCGGCATCCTCGGCCAAGGCCTTCAGCTGCGCTATGATGTCGCGCTTCTTCTCAAGGTTGGCGCGTTCCTCGTTGCGCGTGCCGGCGTTTGCGCTGTTGCGTGCGTCGAAGAAGTGGTTGCAGGCGCCGAGGAAGTCAGCCCACAGCTTGTCGCCTAATTTCTTCGGCACCATGCCTATGGTCTTCCATTCCTTTTGCAGGGCTATGAGCTTCTCGCTCGTCGCCTTCCAGTCCGTGCTGTCTTTCAGGGCCATAGCCTGTTCTACGAGTGCCTTTTTCTTCTCCGCGTTTTCAGAGAACTGCTGTTTCAGGGCCTTGAAGTATTCGGCTTTCTTGCTGAAGAAGTCGTCGCAGGCGGCGCGGAAACGCTCGAATATCTTGACGTTCATCTTCTGCGGTGCGAAGCCTATCGTCTTCCATTCAGCCTGGATGGCGATTATTTCCTTTGTCTTCTTGTCCCATTCCGAGGCGTTCTTTATCTCGCTTCCGGCTATTTCCTCGACCTTTTCGCAGAGAGCCGTTTTCTTTGTCAGGTTCTCTTCCTCCTTGCCGCGCAGTTCCTCGAAGTGCTGTTGGTGGCGTTTGTTCACCACGGTAGAGGCGGCCTTGAAGCGCGCCCATATCTCCTCGCGCAGCTCTTTGGCCACGGGGCCTGTCTCGCGGTATTCCTGGTGCAGCTCTTGCAGCTGGTGGAACGCGCTTATCACGTCGCTCTCCTCGGCCAGCTTCTCGGCGGCTTCGCAGAGTCGCGTCTTTATTTCGAGGTTCTTCTTGAAGTCGTATTCACGCGCTTCGCTGTTCAGCTTCAGCAGGTCGTAGAACTGCTCTACGTACAGCTGGTAGTTGCGCCACAGCTCGTTGGCCTTTTCGGCTGGCACGAGCTTGATGTCTTTCCATTCCTGTTGCAGCTTCTTGAACTCCTGATATGACTTGTTCGCCTCTTCAGGCGAAGTCACCATGGCCTTTATCTTTTCTATTATGTCGAGTTTCTTCTTGAGGTTTTCCTGTTTTTCCTTTTCTTGTTCCAAGAAGATTTTCGCGCGTTTCTCCTTAATGACGCTCATCTCGGCCTTGAATTCTTCCTCGTCGGCGTCGGGCTGCACCTTGTAAGCGTCGGGGTCGCCGCCGCCTTCTATGTATGCTTTCATGTCCGCCTCCCTTTCTGCGAAGTGCAGTTTATAGAAGGCGGTCTTGAGGATTTCCATTTCGTCTTTTTGCGGGTTCTCGTCGCTGTGGGCGATTTCCTTCAGGCGCTCAATGACCTCTTTCTTGCTCTTGTACACCTTCTTTTGTTCGGGTGCGTCGGCTTCAGTTTGTGCAGAAGGTGCTTCTTCCGTGCCAACTGTTGTTGTTTCTTGTGTTTCGTTGGCGACGTCAGTGTTGCCGCCGTTCCGGTCGCTGTTGTCAGCCGGTGCGACATTCAGCAGTTCTTCTGTCTTTTCTTGACCGAGAGTGTTTTCTTGAGAGTCCATCATATAATCTGTTTTAGTTTGCAAGCCTCCAGACATGGCCCGGCGTTCCTTGGCGCGTCTCACTTTGCCTGTTGTGCTTGCGCCTTTTGGCCGCGCTTGTCTGCTTGTGCCTTGTCTGCTTGTTGACTAATATGTTATAGGTGTGCAAACTTAATTAAAATTATCGTAAATCGGCAAATAATTTTCAAAAAAGTGGTTATTTCCTTACTAAATGAGCCGTTTGTGGCGGAAAATCCACCATGATATGCCTGAAATCAGGGCCGACACCACTATCGCGATGAGGAAGCCGAACCTGTTGGTTTCCATGCCGTTAATCAGGTTCATTCCGAAGATGCTCGCTATCAGGGTGGGGAACATCAGGATTATCGACACCGAGGTGAGCGTACGCATCACGGTGTTCATGTTGTTGTTGATGATGCTTGAGTACGTGTCCATCGTCGATTCGAGGATGTCCGAGTATATGTTTGTTGTCTCGCGCGCCTGGCTCATCTCGATGTTCACGTCCTCGATGAGGTCGGCGTCAAGCTCGTCCACCTGCAACTTGAACTTCAGCTTGGCCAGGAGGTTCTCGTTGCCGCGGATTGACGTGATGAAGTAAGTAAGCGAATCTTGCAGGCGCGACAGGCCGATGAGCGACTCGTTGTTCACCTCGCGGTCGAGGTTGCGCTTGGCTTTCTCGATGAGGTTGTTGATTTGCTTCAGCCGTTTCAGGTACCACACGGCCGACGAGAGGAACAGGCGGAATATCATGTCAACGTAGTCGGTGAAGCCTTCGCCGCGCTTCTGCTGGTAGCTTACGAAGTCTATCATCATGTTCGTCTCGTGGTAGCACACCGTTATCGTGACGTCGCGCTTGTGGATGATGCCCAGCGGCACGGTGGTGTAAGGCGTGCGCGAGCGTATCTCCTTGACGAAGGGGATGCGCAGGATTATCAGCATCCAGCCGTCGTCGTACTCGTAACGGGCGCGCTCGTCGTTGTCGCTGATGTCTGAAAGGAAATAGTCGGGTATCTTAAATTCTTCTTCGAGAAGACGCTGGTCGTCTTCCGTAGGACAAGTCACTTGTATCCAGCAGTTCGGTTTCCACTGGCCGATCTGCTTCAGACCCTTGTTGGTGTTCCAGTATGTTCTCATTTGCTAATCCTCCGAAAATGTTACGCTTGGTGGGAAGACCGCCCATGAGAGCCGTGCCTTCTCACTTTACAAGTTCATCTTTTCCGCGTGATAATCGTCCATATAAATGTTGAATTTCTGTTTTGCGCTGCAAAATTAGCGCAAAAAATGGAAAAATGCAAAATAAAAATGGAAAAATCGCCCGCCACGGCTTGCTGTTAATAATAAACCTGATTGGCCTAATGGGACTTATAGGGGATTGCCGGCTTGGTGGTTATTTGCTCAAAGGTTGTAGTCTGCCGTCACCTCGGCCTGTTGAAGAGCGGCTTTCCGCTGAACCACAGCGGCGCCTTGGCCCGGTCCATGACCCACGCCACGGCTAAGCTGCCCGCTATCGTGAACGCCACTGACGCTGCCGTGTAGAGCAACGCCGTAGGGTCGAAGGCGAACATTGTGACAAAACGTTTCGTGATAATCGTGAACATTGGCGAAAACAGCAGTATCGCAAGCGTGTTCTCGCCGATGAAGTGCGTGGCGGCCTTCACCTTGCCGCCAAGCAGCGGATAGGCGGCGAGGGCCAAGCTCACGGCGAGCCACGTCATCGCGGCGCCTTGCAGTGTGGAACGGTCGAGCCCGCCGGGCGACACGGCGGCCATCACCGCCAGCGGCACGGCGGCCAGCAGGGTGGGGCTGAAGGCCTGCGTCAGCTTCATGCCGCTCATCCTGACGGCGGCCCCGGCCATGAAATACATCGCGTTGGCCATCTGCACCACGCCCGCCAGCGCGTCGGCGGCGTAGAACGCCACGCCCGTCAGGCACAGCGTGGCAGCCGCGCCGAGGCGCGGGCGCAGGCGGCTCACGGCGTAATAAATAAGGTAACAGACGATGAGCGTGTGCAAATACCAGTAAGGGCCGAGGGGATGCAGCAGCAGTTTGTCGAAGAACACCGTCGCCGTAAGCCCGTCGATGTGCTCACGTATGGGCAGGAGCGACGCCATGTAGACGTACCCCGCCTCCATGACGGCATACGGCACGAACAGCCATTTGATTTGTTTCGCCAGCTTGCCGAAGCCTTTGCCCATGTTGGCAAGATAGCCCGAAATCACCAAAAAGGCGGGCATGTGGAACGTATAGACCACCTGTTTGGCGTAAGGATACTTGTCGCCGACGTAGACCAAATGGAAGATTATCATCAGCACGATGAACACGCACTTCAGGTAGTCAATCTCTCTTACACGGTTTTGCATTTCGCTTTTACGGTTGTTTACTTTTGCAAAAGTAATGATATTGCACCCCTTATGCCGCTTTATGCTTGTGTTTTTATTATATTTAACGTTTCACGGCATTATGTTTGAGCCGTTGAAACCTTCCGTTTGGACGGCTTTTTGTCACGGCTTCATAACCCGCTGGCAATCAACGGCTTGCCATACGCTTTGCAAGATGCGGCAAATCGCATTTCAATTTACGGCAAACCGCAACGCAAAAGGCCGTCTTTCGCAATGCGAAAAACGGCCTTTTGCAAAACAGCTTGTTAACCGCTGTCTTTTGTTACTTGCCTTTGCCTTTTCCTATTGATTTCCTGCCGTTGCGTATTATCACCCCTTTGTATACTCCGGCGTCGGTTACGGGCGTGCCGTCTATGGCGTAAGCCTTGTCCGCTTGGACGTCCTTGCCGGCGTCGATGCCGGCTATTCCGGTTTCCACGCCAAGCGTTTCAGACACGCTTTGGAAGTTTCTTGCGTACCAGTCTTTCACGTAAGCCAGTTCTTCATTGATGTCTTCGGTCAGCGGCACGGGGTTGCCGTTCCATTTTTCGTACTCCCTTTGCCATGCGCCCGACTTCGTGAAAGCCTCGCCGTAGTCGTCGAGTCGCTTGCACACGCTTTCCACCGAGAGCAGCGTCTTGCCCAACTGGCTCCATTGTTCCTTTATGCCGTCCATGAAGTTGTCGGCGTTGCTTGTCGTCAATGTGTTGAACAGCTTTGACCTCCAGATGAGTTCCACGTCCGTGGGATGGTCGTAATATTCGCCGTTCCATTCGCCTCCGAACGACGTGTCCATATCCCACGGCGTTATGAGGAAGCGGACGCCCTTGTTGATGTTCACCGTGCTGAGGAACGTGTTCTTCATAATGCAGTCCCGGTAGTTAGTGGCGAATATCAACATAGCGTAGGCCGTGAGGTTTTCGGGATACAGGTGGTCTTTGTAATTCTGCTTGAAATAGCTCTCCGAGGTTTGGAAAAAGTCGATGAAGTCCATCAGCGGCTGCCACGACTCGGCGCAGGGGTAGTCGTCGGGATGTTGCAGTTCCCAGCCGTTCCACGTCTCCCCGTCCACCGGGGTCGTCTTGTCGTACCCCAACAGCTGCGTTGCGTCCGTCCAGCTGTCGCCCTTGTAGAGCACTCCTTTTATCGTCACGCCGCCGTCGTCTTCCTCGTCGGCCTTCTTCAGGCCGAGCAGTTTGCGGTTGATTTTGTCCGTCATGCAGTACAGCCCGTGGTAGTCGCCGTTGATGAAAAGCTCCACGAACACGCCGAGAGTGCCGTTGCGGTTGCCGTAGTCGGTGTCGTAAGGCGTCCGGTTGAGTTCGTTCCAGATGTCGAAACACAGGCGGTTGCGCATGCGTATGCGGTCGATGGCCATTGCGTCGAGTATCCAGCTGTCGTCTTCTCGTATGCCGAATATGTTTACGTCCACCTTCTCCCCGCTCTCGTCGGTGGGCTTGATGGCGAACGACTTTTTGTCATAAGCCAGCGAGGACGTGCCGCGGTATTTCACTCGGCATCCCGTCTTGAAGCGTTCCTGTCCGTTAGTCCTCGCCTTTTTGTCGAATATTTCTATCGTGCCCGTTATCTCTTCTTCCTTCGTCACGGCGTCGATGTCGGTCGTGAGGTTCACTAACGGCAGCGAGTTCTCGTCGGCTGCGGCCGTCATCCGTTCGTAGTCGCTCCCCTCTTGGGCGTTCGCCGCCGTCGTCACGGTTAACGCCAAGGCGGCCAATAAGGCGTAAGTCAGTTTTCTCATTCTCATCGTTTTAGTCATATATGTTTGCAATCTTATGAAAAAGGCGGAATGTCAGCAGCGACATTCCGCCTCATGTTGATGGCCCTAAATGTGTGCATCGGCCTTTTCTTGTTATACTTTCGTAGTCTTACTTTTCAGGTATCTCCTCAAGGGTCTTTGTCAGCAACGCCCAGAACTTGCTCGTCGAGGGCCAGTGGGCACGTTCGCTCGGAGTGTGGGGGGAGAGCAGCGTCGGGCCGAACGAGCAGATGTCAAGACCCGGATACTTTGAAAGTATGATGCTGCACTCAAGGCCTGCGTGCACCACTTGCACCTTAGGCTCGTTGCCGAACAGGTCGTTGTATATCTTGCGCATGCGCTTTATCAGCTCGCTGTCTGTGTTCGGATCCCATCCGCCGTAAGCTCCGCTGAACTCGACCTTCATCCCGGCCATGCTGAAACAGCTTTCGAGCGACGTGGCCAGTTCGTCTTTCTTTGTCTCGCTTGAGCTGCGGGCGAGGATTTTCACAGCCGCCTTGCCGCCCTCGATGTCAACGATGGCGAGGTTCGACGACGTTTCAACGATGTTGGGTATCGACGGGATGTAGCGCCACACGCCGTTGTGCGCAGCGTAGATGGCGTCAACGAGGTTGTCTTGGATTTCCTGCGGCACTACCTTCGACGGCAGTTCCACTTCCTCTACGATAACCTCTATTTCGTCTTCGATGCCCTTGTATTCGTCGTTGAACGTCTCGCGGTAGTCGGCTACCAGCTCTTTCAGGTCGTCAACGTTCTCCTTCGGCAGTGTCAGCACGGCCTCGGCTTCGCGCGGGATGGCGTTGCGCATGTTGCCTCCGTGCCATGAAGCGAGCTGCGCGTCGTCGTCGGCGATGGCCTCGCGGATGATGCGGACGAGCATCTTGTTGGCGTTTCCGCGTCCCACTCCGATTTCAAGTCCGGAGTGTCCGCCCTTGAGTCCCTTGATGGTTACGCGCACGGCGGCGTCCTCCTTGTCGCTGTCGGCCTCTTGGTAGTCCATCGTAGCCGTGATGTCTACGCCGCCCGCGCTGCCTATGATGAGTTCGCCCTCCTCCTCGGTGTCGAGGTTGAGCAGTATCTCACCTTCCAGTTCGCCCGCCGGCAGGTCGTTCGCACCGTACATTCCGGTCTCCTCGTCGGCGGTGATCAACGCCTCTACGGGGCCGTGCTTCAGGTCTTTCGCCTCCATTACGGCCATTATCGCAGCCACTCCGAGGCCGTCGTCCGCGCCGAGGGTGGTGCCCTTCGCCTTCACCCAGTCGCCGTCGATGTAGATCTCTATGGGGTCGGTCTCAAAGTTGTGCGTGCTGTCTTTCTCCTTCTGCGGCACCATGTCCATGTGCGCTTGCAGTATGGTTGTCTTGCGGTTCTCCATTCCTGGCGTGGCGGGTTTGCGCATGACGATGTTCCCGGCCTCGTCTTGGAAGGCCTCCACGCCGATGTTCTTGGCGAAGTCGAGCAGGAACTGCTGCACTTTCTCGCGGTGTCCCGACGGACGTGGAACTTGTGTCAGCGCGTAGAAGTTGCGCCAGATGCATTCAGGTTTCAGGTTTTTGATTTCACTCATAGCATTTAATTTTTTAATTAAAGGTTATTTTTTAGTTAAGAATTAAGAGTTAAGAATTAAGAAGAACACCTTTCTTGGCAGTTTTTCTTTTAGTGCGGCGAGGCATATTTTCTTAATTTTTAATTTTTAATTCTTAATTATTTTCCTCGTGAACGCCAGCGCGGCCCAGCTGTAAATGCCGAGGGCGATGACGAGCAACGTTTGCACCGAGTGGACGATTAGCACGAAGTAAAGCGCGCTGTTGTCGGCCACGCCGTAGAGTATGAGCATCGTCTTCACGGCGAAATGCCACGGCCCGGCCCCGTTGGGGGTCGGCACTATGACGGCTATGCTGCCTACCACGAACGTCACCAAGGCGCAGTCGAAGCCTAAGCCGGCGGTGAAGTCGAAGCAGAAGAACGTCAGGTAGTAGTGCAGGAAGTAGCACACCCAGATGCCGACGGTGTAAAAGATGAACAGGGGGATGTTCTTCACGCTCTTGAGCGACATCACCCCTTGCCATATACCGCCGAAAGTGGCCTTTACCTTATTATATATTGACAGCTTCTTCAGCAGTATGTGCAGCAGGAACACCACGGCCACTGCGCACGCCGCGGTGACGATGTAGCCCGTGGCGGAGAACTTGCCGAGGATGGAGTCAACGCTCGTGCCCGTGCGGCTGAAGAACGTCGAGAACACCCTCATTTGCATCAGCAGCGTCAGCACGCACACAACGGCCATCAGCAGCATGTCTATGGCGCGCTCCGTCACCACCGTTCCGAGGGCTTTCGAGAAAGAAACGCCGTCGTATCTCTTGAGCACCCCGCAGCGTGTGAACTCCCCGATGCGTGGCACTACGAGGCTTGCCGCGTAAGAGAGGAATATCGAATGCACGGCGGTCGCCGTCCTCGCGTGCTCGCCTATAGGCTCAAGCGTTTGCCGCCAACGCCATCCGCGGAACATCTGCGCCAGTATGCCGAAGGGGAAGGAGAGGAGCATCCACGTCCAGTCCATCCCGTGCAGCAGGATGTCGTCAACGCTCTTGAAGTCGAAGTCGCGGTACATCCAATAAAGGATTGCGCCTCCGAAGGTTATCGGAAGCAGTATCTTGACCACGTTGTTGACGAATGTCCTTGTTTTCACTCTTGGTAAATGTATTCCGTGCAAACTTACAACAAAATTTTGAAACGGCGTTATCCAATTAGGTATTTTTAACCCAAATCGGTCTTCATGCCGCCTGGCTGGTTTACGCTTTGGCGTGAAGTCCTTTTGGCGTGAAGTCCTGACGGCGGTCGCCCGGCGGTTTTCAAGGCCGCCTGTCAGCGTCAGGCTCCTGTTCGCTCCATGCTTTTGCCACGCCCCGTTTTGCCCGCCGTGCAACCCGTTGATAATCAGCGGCTTTCCAATTTGCCGTCTTTTGGCTTGTAAAAGATGGCTTTTCGGCGTGCCGTTTGCCGTCTTTTGCGTGGCCGTTTGCCGTGTCTTGCAATCACGTCGGCGGCCTTTGTAATAATATTTTATTGTTATTTTAACATATTCTACACCGCAATGTAGGATAATAACGCTAACTTTGCAACAGAGGCGGGTGCCCGCCGGCGCAAGTCCGGGCCGCTGTCCGCGAGGCGTTCGCCGGCGGAGGGCAGGGCGTGCGGCGCGCCGCCGTGACATAATTCAGAATAAGCAGACACTATGGCCGTTAAGATTATCAACAAGAAAAAGAAAGAGAGCCGCTACGTTGAGCGCGACGTCAGCTGGATGTACTTCAACCACCGCATATTGCAGGAGGCCCGCAAGACGGACATCCCGCTGCTTGAGCGGCTGTCGTTCCTCGGCATTTACTCTAACAACCTTGACGAGTTCTTCCGCGTGCGCATGGCTTCGCTCAACCGCCTGTTGGAGTCTGACAACAAGGAAGTGCGCAAGCAGCACGACAACATACGCAAGACCATCAAGACGATAAACCGCCTGAACACGCAGTTCAGCCAGGAGTACACCGTCGCCATAGACGAAGTGTTCAAGGCGTTGGAGGAGCATAACATCCGCCTTATCGACAACACGCAGCTCAACGACGAGCAGGCCGCATTCCTGAAAGCCTACTACCACGACCGCCTCAACGGCTACACCAACCCCGTGTGGTTCTCCGAGATTGACGAGATAGGCCAGCTTGAGGACAACCGCATCTACCTCTTGGTGAAGAAGACCGAGCAATCCGACGGCCTGCGGCTGCCCAAGAGCAGCCTGGCGATAATCAAGGTGCCCGACAGGGAGCACGGGCGGTTCGTCAAGGTGCCGTCGTCTGACGGATGCGACAACATCATGTACCTCGACGACGTTGTGCGCTACTGCCTCCCGTTGATATTCATCGGCTTCAAGCCGAGCACGTTCGAGGCCTACTCCTTCAAGTTCACGAAGGACGCCGAGATGGAGATGGACAACGATTTCGACTACGGCGTGCTGCAAAAAATAGCCAAGGGCGTGAGCAGCAGGCGGCACGGCGACCCCGTGCGCCTTATCTACGACAAGCAGATGCCTAAGGATATGAGGAAGAAGTTGATGTCGAAAATCGACGTCAGCAAGCTCGACGCCTCGCTCGCCAGCAGCCGTTACCAGAACCACAAGGACCTGATGGGCTTCCCTGACTGCGGCCACGACGAGCTGAAGTTCCCCAAGTGGCGGCCGATATTGAAGCAGGAGTTCCTCTCGCAGGAGAGCATCCTCGACCGGATACGCCGCAAGGACTTGTTCATCCACGTGCCTTACCACTCGTTCGACGGCTACATCCGCGTGCTGCGCGAGGCCGCCCTGAAGCCTGAAGTGAAGTCTATCAAGACCACGCTGTACCGTCTGGCGAAAGACTCCAAGGTCGTTAAGGCCTTGATTTGCGCCGCACGCAACGGCAAGAAGGTGACGGCCGTGGTGGAACTGCTGGCCCGCTTCGACGAAGAGAGCAACATAAAGTGGAGCAAGCGGATGCAAGAGGAAGGCATCAACGTGATTTTCGGCGTAGAGGGACTTAAGATCCACTCGAAGCTGTTGTACATAGAGTCGAAGCAGGGCGACATCGCCTGCGTGGGCACGGGCAACTTCCACGAGGGCAACGCCAAGACTTACACCGACTACCTGATGATGACCGCCAGGAAGAACATCGTGCAGGAGGTGCGCAAGGTGTTCGACTTCATCGACCGCCCGTTCTCACAGGTGCGCTTCAAGGAGCTGATGGTGTCGCCCAACTCGATGAAGAACCGCGTCATCGCGCTCATCAACAACGAGATGAAGAACGCCCGCGCGGGTCGCGAGGCGTGGATTAAGATGAAGATAAACCACATCACGGAGCTTGACGTCGTGAACAAACTCTACGCCGCCTCGCAGGCCGGCGTGAAGATAGGCATCGTGCTCCGGGGCAACTGCTCGCTCGTGACGGGCGTGCCCGGCGTGAGCGACAACATCAAGGCCGTGGGCATAATAGACCGCTACTTAGAGCATTCGCGCATACTGATATTCTGCAACGGCGGCGCGCCCAAGTACTTCATAGGCAGCGCGGACTGGATGCCGCGCAATCTGCTCAACCGCATCGAGGTGATGGCTCCCGTCTACGACGAGGACATGAGGCGCGACCTTATGCGCACTGTTGACTACGGACTGCGCGACACCACCAACGGACGCATAGTTGACGGCACGGGGATGAACACGATACAGCCCGTCGAGGGCGACCGCCCTTTCCGCTCGCAAGAGGAGCTGCACAACGCTTACGAGGCCGAGGCGAAAACCGTAAGCGCCGCCGGCAACGATTGACGCCGCCGCCGTTTGCCGTCTCTTGCAGTGCAAAAGACCGTCTTTCGCATTGCAAGAGACGGCAAATCGCAGCGCAAAAGGCCGTGTTCTGCAATGCCGTTCGTAACGTGCTGATTATCAATTAAGTAACAATTTGTAAGCAACTGATGAAATATCAACGCCCGGAAAGCGTTGTTTAAATATATTACAAACATCGGGGGAACAAGCAAAAGAGAGTAAAGAAGACGTAAAAGGCGAAAGTAAACAGCAAAAAACAGCCTTTGTAGGGACATAATTCATTATGTCCGCACGCCTTGAAAAGGCGTATTTCAAGCGGCAGACATTGCTATGATACGTTTCTACGAAACGTTCGGACATAATAAATTACGTCCCTGCAAAGGTAGTCCACGCCGCTTTGACATTCTGCTACTTACTCCTTCACTCCTTACTCCTTCCCTCCTAAAACCTAAAAACTATGAGATTAGCTGCAATAGACATTGGTTCAAACGGAGCGCGACTGCTCATCAAGAACTTCAGGACAGCCCAGGACGGCAGCCAACAGATTTCGCGCGTGATGTATATGCGCGTGCCCTTGCGCTTAGGGTCAGACGTTTTCACGCTCGGCAAGATTTCAAAGGAGCGCATGGTGATGATGAAGCACATGCTGAAAGCCTTCCGACAGCTGATGAAGCTCAACGCCGTTGACGACTACAGAGCCTGCGCCACGTCGGCCATGCGCGACGCCGGGAACGGCAGGAAGGTGCTCAAGAAGCTGCGTGAGGACACCGGCATAGACATCGAGATAATCAACGGCCGCGAGGAAGCGCGCCTCCTCTGCAACAACATCGTTGAGAACATCGGCAGCGTGGAGGGCAACTACGCCTACATCGACGTGGGCGGAGGCAGCACGGAGATTTCGTTGCTGCGCGACGGGGTGCTCACCCACAGCCAGTCTTACAACGTAGGCACGCTGCGCATGCTTGGCGGCATGGTGGCGAAAGAGACCGTCGAGAATATGAAGGCCGACCTGTGCCGCTTCGCCAAGGACTTGCCCGGCGTGCGCATGATAGGCTCCGGCGGCAACATCAACAAGCTCTTCAAGCTCTGCAACTCTGACAAGGCGGCGCGCACGGTGCCCGTAAGCGAGATAAAAGCCGTCTACGACAAGCTCAAGGCGTTAAGCGTTGAGGAGCGAATAGAGCAATACGGCCTGAAGGCCGACCGCGCCGACGTCATCATCCCGGCGTCGGAGGTGTTCATGCTCGTGGCCGAAGCCTTGCGGTGTGACAGCATCCAGGTGCCCAACATCAGCCTTGCCGACAGCATAATCGACGGACTTTACAGGACTAAGTATGAGTAACACCCTGATTGAGAATGTAAAATTAAGAATTGAAAATTATGATTTGCTTTGTTGGTTTATGCCGTGTCATGCGGCCGCTGTAACGTTTCTTGCCAACAACAAACATCTAAGGTAATCATAATTTTCAATTATCAATTCTACATTTTCAATTTGCTGAATGCGCCATAATGTCGGTCTCAACCGACATTATGGCGCATTCAGCGTTGTGGTACGTTTGTTGCATTATCTCAAGTGAAGGCCGCGGGGAACGCCCGGAGCCGCAAACAAAACGAAATTAAACAACATATTAAAGAATAGGAGATAATGATTATGACACCAGCTAATCGTAAAAACTCATGGTTACCCGACGTATTCAACGACTTTTTTGATACCGACTTCATGCCCCGCACCAACGCTACCGCACCGGCGATAAATGTAAAGGAGAGCGAAGTTGACTATGAAGTGGAGCTGGCTGCGCCCGGAATGACGAAGGAAGACTTCAACGTTCACCTCAACCAGGACGGCGACCTGACAATCAAGATGGAAAAGAAAGCCGAGAACAAGGAGGAGGACAAGAAGGCCCACTACCTGCGCCGAGAGTTCGCTTACTCAAAGTTCGAGCAGACATTGATACTTCCCGACGACGTAGACAAGAACAACATATCAGCCCGTGTGGCCGACGGCGTGCTCACTGTTACCCTGCCCAAGATAAGGAAAGAGGAGCGCAACGTTGTCAGGCAGATAACGGTAGGGTGATATTTTCTTAGTAGTAAAGGAGTAAAAGTAGTAAAGGAGTTAAGACATTAGCCAACGTTGCTGTATTTATTATTAGCAACAAGGCATTTGTCTTAACTCCTTTACTCCTTTTACTCCTTTACTCCTTACTTCTTAAAAACTAAAAACCATACACCTCTTTGAGCTTCGCGCCGAGGTCGCCGCCACGCAAATCAGTGGCGACAATCTTGCCTTCGCCGTCGAGCAGGATGTTTGCCGGTATGGCGTTGATGCCGTAGACGGCGACGGCGGCCGACTGCCAAGCCTTCAGGTCGCTGATGTTCGGCCACTCCAAGCCTATCTGTTTGATTGCGGCTTTCCACGCTTCGCCGTCCTTGTCGAACGATACGCCTACCACCTCGAAGCCCTTTGCGTGGTATTTCTTATAGTTCGCCACCACGTTGGGCATCTCCTGGCGGCACGGGCCGCACCAGCTCGCCCAGAAGTCAACCAACACATAATTCCCTTTTCCGCACCACTCGCTCAGCTTGCGGGGCTTTCCCTCGGTGTCGTTCATCGTCAGGTCGGTGAACATCTTGCCGGGCATACGCTTCTCCAAGGCCGTGAGCTGCGCCTTCACGCGCGCCATTGCGGGGTGGTTGTAGTAAGGAGCCGTTTCAGGAAGAAGCTCCTTCAGCTCGTCGTAGTCGAGCATATAATAAAGCTGTGAGAGGTAGAAGGCAGGAATGAGGTTGTCCTTGTTTGCCTTCACAATGTCCAACTGCTTTGCTATTGCCTCGTTTTGCAGCCGCTCGGCCACGGCCTCTATTTCTTTCAGCTTGGCCTTTCCGGCATCCGTAGCGTCAGCTGCTGCGGCGCGATAATCCTTTGTCGCCTCGTTGAGGCTGTCCGTAAATACGGACAGTTCGTTGTCGTAAGCGTACATCTTCTTGTTCAATTCCGAACCGTTAAAGGTCTTGTCAACGGTGTTAAGATCAACGGGCGTACCGTCGTTGAACACCGGCAGGTAATAATTACCCGTTATTATGAGCATTATTTCGTCCTTCGGCAGCGTGCCGTCGAGCGTGAATTTGCCGTCAGTAACGGTTGCGCTGTCAACAGGCTGGCGTGCGTTCATCACTCCGAGATACACCGTTTTTACGTCGGCGGGCACGCTGCCCGTAATCTTGTAAGCCGTGTCCTGCGCCTTCACCGGCAGCAAACCGAGGGCGAGGGCGGCGATGGTTAAAGTCTTTTTCATCGTTTATTGCGTTTTGATTAGATACTTAAATGCAAAGTTATCACTTAACGCCGACAAGGCAAACAAAAGCCGATAAAATCTCCACTTGTTGACGTTTTTTATCCAAACCGAAATTGAGTGAAATGCGAAAGGCCGCAAACGGCGTCGCGATTGACGGTCTTTTGGCGTGCGATTTGCCGTCTTTTACAAGCCAAAAGACGGCAAATTGGATGGCTATTGGTAACTTTTTGACAGTCAACAAGTTACAACAGAACATAAAATTTGCCTTCACAAGCAGTGCGAAATACGGGAAAATGCAGTAATTTTGCAGTCGGAATATATTTACAGAGTGCTTGGTAAACCTCTTTAAAAACAAGAAAATGGAACAACGTAAGCAACAAGTCAGTGTGCTGTTCATGCTTTTCAGCATACTGTTTTGCGTTTGCCTGATAACGGCGAACGTGCTGGAAACAAAGCAAATCTCCTTCGGGGCTGTCAACATCACGGGCGGACTGCTCGTCTTCCCCGTGTCTTACATCATCAACGACTGCGTGTGCGAGGTGTGGGGTTTCCGCAAGGCAAGGCTCCTGATATGGGTAGGCTTCGCCATGAACCTTATCTTTGTCACCTTCGGAGCATTGGCCGACGCCATCCCCGGCGCGCCTTACTGGCACAACGACGAGGGCTTCCACGCCGTGTTCGGCCTCGCCCCGCGCATTGCCGCGGCGTCGTTCGTTGCCTTCCTGGTAGGCTCGTTCATCAACGCCTACGTGATGAGCCGTATGAAAATATCGTCTCACGGTAAGCATTTCTCCGTGCGCGCCGTTGTGAGCACGCTCTTCGGCGAGACCGCCGACTCGCTCGTGTTCTTCCCGTTGGCGTTGTCCGGCGTGGTGCCCGCCGGCGAGATGGTGTCGCTGATAATATCACAGGTGGTGCTCAAGACGCTCTACGAAATCATCGTCCTGCCCCTGACGGTGCGCGTTGTGCGCAAGACAAAGCAGCACGAGGGCGAGGATGTGTATGACGAAGGCATCAGTTACAACGTACTTAAGATATTTAACTTATAGCCTCTCCCAGCCTCCCCATAAGGGGAGGGGCAATGTTAGCTTTGTAGTTTAAAATAAAATAAAACAAAAATAGTACTTTAAATATGGCAGACAGCATATCAGGAAACATACCGCAATGTGCCAACCAATCACTCCCCCACGGGGGGAGCAGGGAGGGGACTTCTCTTAATGCGCTTGGAAAGACCACCCAATACCGCATGGACTACGCCCCCGACGTGCTCGAAACGTTCGTCAACAAGCACCAGGAAAACGACTACTGGGTGCGCTTCAACTGCCCGGAGTTCACGTCCCTGTGCCCGATTACAGGCCAACCCGACTTCGCCGAGATACGCATCAGCTACATCCCCGACATCAAGATGGTGGAAAGCAAGAGCCTGAAGCTCTACCTTTTCAGTTTCCGCAACCACGGCGACTTCCACGAGGACTGCGTTAACATCATAATGAAAGACCTCATCCGCCTTATGGACCCTAAATACATAGAGGTGACGGGACTGTTCACGCCCCGCGGCGGAATAAGCATCTACCCCTACGCCAACTACGGACGACCCGGCACGAAGTATGAACGCCTGGCCGAAGAAAGGTTTGCAAGGCACGAGTAAGATAGCAGGCGAGCAGACAAGTGACGAGCAGACAAGCCGTCAGAAACACCAAACACCCACCCCAACCCTCCCGAAGGGAGGGGGCTTAATATGCTTTTGAAGATATGCACGATCATAAGTTGATGATTAAAAACATAATAAGCAAAGTCCGTTCAGCTATGAACGGACGGGTGACAGGCGTCCGTTTGCATATCGTTTTAAGTCTCACCTTATTTATATTAGCACTCCCTGCATTATCCAAAAACTCCAACTCTGCTATTCAAAGCCCCTCCCTTGAGGAGGGTGTTGGGGTGGGTGTCATCTCCAAACCATCCAACGACACTGTTCAGAGCAGCCTTGTCTGCTCGTCTGCTTGTAACTTGTCTGCTAAAAAAAAGGTAGCTCTCGTCCTCAGCGGAGGCGGCGCCAAGGGTATGGCTCATATTGGAGTGTTGCGCGTTTTGGAGCGTGCCGGCATACCTGTGGACATCATCACGGGCACGTCGATGGGCGCGCTGATAGGCGGGTTGTACTCAATCGGCTACGACGCGG
This sequence comes from uncultured Prevotella sp., assembly GCA_944320255.1. Taxonomy (GTDB): domain Bacteria; phylum Bacteroidota; class Bacteroidia; order Bacteroidales; family Bacteroidaceae; genus Prevotella. The sequence continues at coordinate 25,407 of CALUGU010000005.1, forward strand.
AGACCTTGGACTCGCTCGTCAGCGTGCAAGACTGGAACGTCTTGCTGTCAGACCGCGTTGACGTGAGCAGCCAAAGCCTCGCCGAACGCGAGCTTCAGAACACTTACATACTGTCGCGTCCGCTGACGATAGCCAAGAAAGGGCGCAACGCTTCAGGCGGACTGATAAGCGGCAGCAACCTCTCGCGCCTCTTTACACGGCTTACCGTGGGTTGGCATGACTCCATCGACTTCGCCTCGCTGCCCATTCCGTTCGCCTGCGTGGCCACGAACATCGTTGATAACACGGAGTATGACTTCCACGGAGGCTATCTCGCCACGGCCATGAGGGCAAGCATGGCCATACCGGGGGTGTTCACTCCGGTGCGTTTAAAGCAGACAAGCAGACATGATACAAGCAGACAAGCAGCCGAGGTATTGGCAAACAAGGAAAAAGAAAAGGGAATACAAGATAACAAGGTAACTTCACTTGTTGACTTGTCTGCTGTTGACTCGTCTGCTGTCAGTGAGCTTGTGCTCGTTGACGGCGGCCTGCGCAACAACTATCCGGCCGACGTTGCCAGGCGGATGGGCGCCGACGTGATAATAGGAGTGTCCGTACAGAGCGACCCGCGGACTGCCGACGAGCTGAAAAGCGGCCCTGACATACTGTTGCAAATCGTCGATTTGAACTGCAAGAACAAGTTTGAGGAGAACTGGGCGATGACCGACATCCCGATAAAGGTAGACGTAAAGGGATACTCGTCGGCAAGTTTCAGCCGCGCGGCCATAGACACCCTCATAGCGCGCGGCGAGCAGGCGGCCATGAAACAGTGGCCTAAGCTGATGGAGCTGAAGCGCAAACTGGGTCTGGACGGCGTTGACGCGCGGCGACGTTTGCGGCGAACCGTGCCGTCGAGCGAGGCTTTGCTGTTCAAGATTGACTCCGTATGCTTCGACCGCATAGCCGAAGCCGACAGCCGCTACATCGTCTCGAAGTACGGCCTTGAGCGGGGAGACACGGTGTCGGCGAAGCGCATCGAGGAGGCGTTGACGGCCTTGGGCACAGTGTTTTTGTACACCAACGTGGGCTACAATGTCAACAAGTGCGGCGACGGATACCTGCTGAGGATAACCGCCGAGGCGCGTAAGACCACGAGGATAAACCTCGGCGTGCGCTTCGACACCGAGGAGATGGTGGCCTTGCAGGCCAACATGTCGCACCGGTTAGGCACGAGGACGCCCGTGGTGCTTGAGTTCACGGGCCGCCTGGGCAAGCGCATGATGGCCCGCGTAGACGCTTCCATTGTGCCGTTGCATTACGGCAAGATAGGCCTTTCGTATGTGTTCCGCCACGACGACATCAACATTTACGAGGACGGCAAGCGCGGTTACAACTTCACTTACAACCAACACTCCGTGAATTTGCAGGCCTTGAGCTTCAACATTCGCAACTTCTCGTGCGACGTCAACGTGCGCGCCGACTTCTATGACTTCCACGACATACTTATTGGCCAGTCGGCGGCGGTGCAGAAACTCACCGACGTACACCTTTACAGCTACGCCTTCAACCTGAACTACGACTCTGAAGACCGCTGGTTTTTCACCACCCGCGGCGCAAGGTTCAAGGCCGGTTTCAGCTATAACACCGACAACTTCATCGGTTGGAACGGCCACGCCGGCATCAGCGTGCTCAACTTTTTGTGGCGCATGTCGTTCTCGATGAACAGCCGTTTCACCCTGCAACCCATGCTCTACGGGCGCATGCTGTCGGGCGGCGACGCACCTTTAATCATGCGCAACGCCGTGGGCGGGATGTTCCACGGCCTTTACCTTGAGCACCAGATGCCCTTCGCCGGCATAGGCCACATAGAGTTCACCGAAGACGCGCTGCTCGCCCTCCAGCTGAAAGCCAGTCAGCGCATGGGCGACAACAACTATCTTATGGCGTCGCTGTCGCTCGGCCAGCGCGGCGACAAGCTCCGCGGCCTGTTCGACCGCGGCCCGATGTTCGGCTGCGAGGCGGCTTATTATTATGACAGCATGTTCGGTCCGATAGGCGCGTCGCTTGGATATTCAGGCCATACGGAACGTCCTTACTTCTACATCAACCTCGGTTTCCACTTCTAAGAAACGCAGGAAGCCTTTACGTTTCAATCTGTAACCACCGCAACGTAAACCAACCCGTATTGCCGTTTGCCGTCAAACGACTTGCGAAAAGCCGTCTCTTGCATCGTAAAAAGCCGTCTTTTGCGCTGTAAGAGACGGCCTTTTGCAAAGCGTCTTGCGCAACGCCATGTTTCAGAACGGTTGCTTACAAATCGTAACCGGCCGTAAAGCCCCTGTTTGCGAGGTAGGCGTTACAAAACGATGCACGGCGAGGCGTATTTTAGTTAAAAATCATTTTATTCGGCAAAAGCCACGTTATTTTTCCCGTATAAAATTTTTCTATTCGGAAAAATTCCTATTTTTGCAACCAAGTTCTGAAACACATACACGCCCTGCGAGGGTGACGTGCAACCAAAAAAATCTAATTATGAAAAAGAAAATCCAGTTTAGCTTAGTCTATCGTGACATGTGGCAGTCTTCAGGTAAGTTCCAGCCGCTCAAAGACCAGCTTGAGCGCGTAGCCCCGGCAATCATCGACATGGGCTGTTTCTCGCGCGTAGAGACCAACGGCGGAGCCTTCGAGCAGGTGAACCTGCTTGCCGGCGAGAACCCCAACGACGCCGTGCGCGCCTTCTGCAAGCCGTTCAACGAGGTGGGCATAAAGACCCACATGCTCGACCGCGGCCTCAACGCCCTGCGCATGTACCCCGTGCCTGACGACGTGAGAAGGCTGATGTACAAGGTTAAGCACGCCCAGGGAGTTGACATCCCGCGCATATTCTGCGGTCTTAACGACGTGCGCAACATAATACCCAGCATCAAGTGGGCCAACGAGGCGGGCATGACGCCCCAGGCTACGCTCTGCATCACGACGTCGCCGATACACACCGTGGAGTATTACAGCGACATTGCCGACCAGCTGATAGCCGCCGGCGCCGGGGAGATTTGCCTCAAGGACATGGCCGGAATAGGCCAGCCCGCCATGCTCGGCAAGCTGACCAAGGCGATAAAGACAAAACATCCCGACGTGATAATACAGTATCACGGCCATTCAGGGCCGGGCCTTTCAATGGCGTCAATACTCGAAGTGTGCGAGAACGGAGGCGACGTCATCGACACGGCGATAGAACCTCTGTCGTGGGGAAAGGTGCACCCGGACATCATCTCGGTGCAAAGCATGCTGAAGAACGAGGGCTTCGAGGTGGCCGAAATCAACATGAACGCCTATATGCAGGCGCGCACCCTCACGCAGGAGTTCATCGACGACTGGCTCGGATACTTCATCAACCCTGGCAACAAGCTGATGAGTTCGCTCCTGCTTGGCTGCGGACTGCCCGGCGGAATGATGGGAAGCATGATGGCGGACTTGGCCGGCGTGCACCGCTCCATCAACTCGATACTCAAGAGCAAGGGCAAACCCGAATACTCAACGGACGACATGCTCGTCAAGCTCTTTGACGAGGTGGCTTACGTATGGCCGCGCGTGGGCTATCCACCTTTGGTTACGCCGTTCTCGCAATACGTCAAGAACATCGCCCTCTTGAACCTCCTCACCATGGCGCAGGGCAAGGGCCGCTTCGTGATGATGGACGACTCGATGTGGGGAATGATACTCGGCAAGAGTGGAAAGATACCCGGAGAGATAGACCCTGAAATCGTCGAGCTGGCCAAGTCGCAAGGTCGCGAGTTCACCGACGCCGACCCGCACACGCTGATTCCCGACGCCCTCGACGACTTCCGCAAGGAGATGGACGAGCACGGATGGGAATACGGGCAGGACGACGAGGAGCTTTTCGAGCTTGCAATGCACCCGGAGCAGTATCGCGACTATAAGAGCGGGGCGGCGAAAAAGCGTTTCCTGGCCGACCTCCAGAAAGCGAAGGACGCCAAACTCGGCGCCACGCTCACCCCGGAAGAGCTTGCGGCGTTCAAGCATGCGAAGGCGGACGCCATCGTTTCGCCCTGCAAGGGCCAGGTGTTCTTCGACTTCGAGGGTGGCAGCGAGGGCACTCCCTGCCTCGAACCGTACATCGGCCAGCACTACAAGGAGGGCGAGACGTTCTGCCACATACACACTCCGTGGGGCGAGTTCGAGCCTATACCCGCCGCGCTCGGCGGCAAGTTGGTAGAGATTGCGGCAAAGCAAGGCTCTAAAGTCAACCGCGGCGACGTGATAGCTTACATCGAACGAGACTGGATTAACGCTTAAATTAATTTGATTGAAAATTGAGAATGGAGAATTGAAAATTATGATTACTCTTTCTGTTGAAATCCGTCAATAGCATAAGGTACTCATAATTTTCAATTCTCCATTCTCAATTTTCAATTCAAAAAGACAAGAAAAATGGACTATAACATTATCATCCAAAAGTATTACAAAGACAACCCCGAACTCCTCTCCATACTCTTGAAGCACAGCGAGGCCGTGGCCCGCAAGGCGTTGGCCATCGCCGACGCCCATCCGGAGCTGTGTCTTGACAAGCAGTTCATCCTTGAGGCGGCCATGGTTCACGACATCGGCATCGTCAAGACCGACGTTCCTGACATCAAATGTTTCGGCACTGAGCCGTACATACGCCACGGAGTGCTCGGCGCGGAGATGATGCGCGCCGAGGGATACGCGCGCCACGCCCGCGTCTGCGAACGCCACACGGGGGCCGGACTGTCGCTGCGTGAGATAGAAGAGCAGCGTCTTCCGCTGCCGCACACAGACCTCTTGCCGGAGACTTTGGAAGAAAAGGTGATATGTTATGCCGACAAGTTCTTCTCAAAAACAAAGCTCGACCGTGAGAAAACGCTTGGGCAGGCCGAGCGCAGCGTGGCCAAGCACGGAGAGGAAGGCCTGCGGAGATTTAAGGAAATGGAAAGACTCTTCGGGTAAAGGTAAAAAGGTGAAAAAGTAAAAAGGTAAAACACATTATGGTGTTACTCATCTATGATACCGTCTGGAATGTGTTTTACCTTTTTACTTTTTCACCTTTTTACCTTTAAATTCACTTCACCCGGACAATCTCGTACCGTCTGCTGCCAAGCCCTATCTTCTCGGCGTGGGCGAGGCACGACTTATATTCGGTGTTCGGGTTTACGTTGTCGAAGTGGTCGTGGTGGTCGCAGAAGCCGGGGCGGGCCATCTCTTCGGTGAGCTGTGTGCCCGGCAGGGGCGTCTGTTTGAGGCAGGCGTCAACGCAAGCCTGGTCGAGCGCGAGCGGGTCGAACGACGCGAACATGCCCACGTCGGGGATTATCGCCACGTCGTTGCCCGAATGGCAGTCGCACGTGGGCGACACGTCGCACACCACGGAGACGTGGAAGTTGGGCCGTCCGTCAACCACCGCCTTGGTGTATTCAGCCATTCGGCAGTTCAATTCCTTTACGGCGGCGTCGTTGCGGAAGCTGATGGCGTCAAAGTTGCAAGCTCCCACGCAGCGTCCGCAGCCCACGCAGTTCTCGGTTATTATCGACATCTTCTTCCGTTCGGCGTCGAAAGCCAGTCCGTCGTTGGCGCATTCGGCCAGGCAACGGCGGCATCCGCGGCACTTTTCGGCGTCGATGCGCGGCTTGCCGTTGCAGTGCTGGTCTTTCTTTCCTGCCCTTGAGCCGCACCCCATGCCGATGTTCTTAATCGTTCCGCCGAAGCCAGCCATCTCGTGTCCCTTGAAGTGAGTCAGCGAAATGAACACGTCGGCATCCATCACGGCGCGTCCTATCTTAGCCTCCTTCACATATTCGCCCCCGGCTACTGGCACGGCGATGTCGTCGGTGCCCTTCAGTCCATCGCCGATGATTACGGGGCAGCCCACGGTCAGCGGCGTGAAGCCGTTTTCCCAGGCGCAATAAAGGTGCTCGATGGCGTTCTTGCGGCTGCCGGGATACAGCGTGTTGCAGTCCGTCAGGAACGGTTTGCCGCCGCGTTCCTTAACCATGTCAACCACGGCGCGCGCATAATTGGGCCGCAGGAAGCTCATGTTGCCAAGTTCGCCGAAGTGCATCTTGATAGCCACAAACTTCCCCTCAAAGTCTATTTTGTCTATTCCGGCCGCCTTGATTAGGCGTTTCAGCTTGTCCGTGCGTCCCTCGTCGGGGCGGCAGCGGAAGTCGGTGAAGAACACCTGTGATGTTCCTTGTTCAGTGTTTCCGTTCATAATGTATGGTATGATATTGTTTTCTTGTAGGTTTGATGATGCCTTTATGATTTTTTGCAGCAGATGTTTTATCATGGCAAAGTTACTAAAAATCACGTATAAGGCAAAGGGAAACATAATGTTTTTGATTAAACGTTTGAGCCGTTCGTGCCCTTTGCCGTGGCGGGGCGTTGCCGGGCGTTTTGCAAGTCAGGTTCATCCGCAATTTGTTTGGATGAGAAGAAAATAAAAAATAAATATAAAAACAATGCGAAACGCCGCCCTTATAGGGACATAATTTATTATGTCCGCACGCCACGAAGGGGCGTATAAATGTTTGAATGTCAGCGGAATACGTTTCTGGCGAAACGTGCGGGCATAATAAATTATGCCCCTACAAGGGGTGTGTTCAGCTTGCGTTTAATTTCAAAAACAAAGTTATGCCATCCAACAGATTTTCGGATGAACCGCAAGTCACGGCTTTTCGCCTTGCAATTTGCCGTCTTTTGGCGTGTAATTTGCCGTCTTTTGCAAGGTGGTTTACGGCAAATTGGCAAGGCGTTGACAGTCAGGCGGTTACAGACACGCCTCAGGCGCGCCCCGAAACGCCGTCGTTGAGCCTCACGTCAGCCCTTGCGCCTCGCCCCGGTCGTGGCGCATGGCGGCGTGTTGGGGCGCAGGAGGGATGAGGAGCGGCGGCGCCGGGCGGCGGCGGAAAAAGTTAAATAATCAAGAAAAAGGAGAATTTGGCACGCTATTAGGTTTTATTTCCGTAAATTTGCACCCTGCATTGCGATGAGAACAAAGACTGTGATATTCATTCTGTTGTCGGCTTTCATGTTCATGATGGCAGAACCTTCCATGCCTTTTTTCGGGCGAAACCATGCCGGCGACGGGTCAGTGGACTCGGCGGCGGTGGCTCGTGGCGCGCAGCCTGACTCGCTTTCGGCCGCCGATACGGCGGTTGTTGACTCGGCTGCGGCGTCGGCGGAGCCTGACACTACCAAGATGGACTCGCTCACCCTGGCCATATACAAGCACAACAAGCAGGTGGACGACTCGATACGCCTCGACAGCATGAACCGCAAGAAGTCGAACAGCCTCGACGCGCCGGTGGAGTTTTCGTCGGAAGACTCGCTCGTTTACGACGCCGCCTCACGCCGTGCCTGGCTTTACGGCAACTCCAATGTGAAGTACCAGAACATGGATCTCAAGAGCGACCGCATACAGATGAGCCTCGACAGCAGCCTCGTGCACGCCACGGGAACGGCCGACACTACGGGCGAAGTGGAAGGAAAGCCCGTGTTCACGATGGGGCAGGACACTTACGAGAGCGACACGATGGCGTTCAACTTCAAGTCGAAAAAGGGCTTCATCAACAGCGTTTACACGGCCCAGCAGGACGGCTTCCTCTCAAGCGAGCAGTCGAAGCGCGACTCAAGCGGCGTGCTCTACCTGCAACATGGCCGCTACACCACGTGCGACCAGGAGCACCCCGACTTCTACATAGCCCTCTCGCGCGCCAAGGTGCGCCCCGGCAAGGACGTCGTTTTCGGCCCGGCCTACTTAGTGGTGGCCGACGTGCCCCTGCCCTTGGCCATCCCTTACGGCTTCTTCCCGTTCACGAAGAGCTATTCGAGCGGCTTCATCATGCCGAGCTACGGCGACGAGAGCTCGCGCGGCTTCTACCTGCGCGACGGCGGTTATTACTTCGCCGTGAGCGACAAGTGGGACTTGAAGCTCCTCGGCGAGATTTACACCAAAGGCTCGTGGGGAGTCTCCGTGGCGTCGAATTACCGCAAACGCTACCGTTACAGCGGCAGCTTCTTCTTCAGTTACCAGAACACCAAGAACGGCGACAAGGGCATGCCGGACTACACCGAACAGACGAGCTTCAAGCTGCAATGGAGCCACAGGCAGGACTCCAAGGCCAACCCGTTCACTTCTTTGTCGGCAAGCGTCAACTTCGCCTCGACGGCTTACGAGCGCAACAACCTCAACAGCATGTACAACCCGCAAAGCTACACCCAGAGCCTGCGCACGTCGAGCGTGAGCTGGAGCAGCACGTTCTCAAGCCTCGGACTGACGCTCAGCGGTACGGCGAACCTCAGCCAGAACATGATTGACTCCACCATCAACCTCACCTTGCCCGACCTGAACATCTCGGTGAGCCGTTTCTACCCCTTCAAGCGCAAGCACATGGCCGGCAAGGAGCGTTGGTATGAGAAGATTTCGATGAGCTACACGGGACAGCTGCGCAACTCGATAGACACGAAGGAAGACCAGCTGTTCAAGTCGAACCTCATCAAGGATTGGCGCAACGGCTTCCAGCACAACATCCCGATACAGGCCAACTTCACCTTATTTAATTATATAAACATCAACCCGTCGTTCAATTTCACTGACAGGATGTACACCAACAAGGTGATGCAATCGTGGGACGAAGGCGCCCAGGTGGCGCACCCCGACACGGTGTACGGCTTTTACAACGTCTACGACTGGCATCTCAGCCTCGGCGCCTCGACCAAACTTTACGGCTTCTGGGTGCCTAACAAAAAGATATTCGGCGACAAGATACAGGCTATCCGCCACGTCATAACGCCCTCGGTTACGTTCAGTTACGCCCCCGACAACGGTTCGCGATACTACGAAACCTACCAAAAGACCAACCCCGACGGCAGCGTAGAGCTGGTGGAATATTCGCCGTTCGCCAACAGCTTGTTCGGCGTGCCGTCGCGTGGGAAGACTGGAAGCATAACCTTCGACGTCAGCAACAACATCGAGATGAAGATAAAGTCTGACAAAGACTCCACCGGATTTAAGAAGATAAGCATCATCGACGAGCTTGGTTTCAATATGGGCTACAACATGGCAGACAAGCAACGCCCTTGGAGCGACCTCTCCGTGAGGCTCCGCTTGAAGTGGTGGAAGAACTATACGTTCAATATGAACGCCGTGTTCGCCACCTACGCCTACGAGCTTGACGAGAACGGCACGCCCTATGTAGGCACGCACACCGAGTACAGCCGCGGCCGTTTCGGTCGTTTCCAGGGTATGTCGCAGAACATATCGTTCACCCTTACGCCGGAGAAGATAAAGAAATGGTTTGGCGGAGGCGATGACGAGGACGATGAAGAAGAGGAAGACGACGACCTCGACAACACCGACATTGAGACCAACGTTGACGACGACCTTGTGCGCGGACTGCACGGGGCGCGCGATGAAGGCGCAGGAAAGGCGGAGACCGACGAGGACGGATATATGAAGTTCTCGATGCCTTGGTCGCTGACGTTCGGCTACGGCATCTCGATGAGGGAGAACCAAGACCCGGACAAGTTCAACAAGAAGACCATGCGCTATCCGTACAAGTTCACGCAGACGCTCAACTTCAGCGGCAACATACGCATAAGCGACGGCTGGAACATAAGTTTCTCGTCGGGTTACGACTTCGAGAACCACGACATTTCAATGACAACGGCCTCGCTCCAGCGCGACCTTCACTGCTTCAATATGAGCTGCTCCGTAGTGCTTGCCCCTTATACGTCATACAACTTCTCGTTCCGCTGCAACGCCGCGACGCTCACCGACGCCCTGAAATACGACAAGCGCAGCGGTTTCAGCAACGCAGTGCAGTGGTATTAGGAAATTAAGAATTAAGAGTTAAGAATTAAGAAAATATGCCACGTTGGTAATTTTCTTAATTCTTAACTCTTAATTCTTAATTCAACAACCTCTTAATTCTTAATTATTTTCGTTGAACCTTTCGAGGTCTTCCTCCTCGCCTACAATCCAGATGATGTCGTCTTTCTCCAGCTTCCGTGACGGATCTACGAGCGAGAGGTTCTCCTTGCCTTCCTCAAGGCCCACCACCATGCAGTTGAACTTGTCCCTTATGCCGCTCTCTTTCATAGTTTTCCCGGCGAAAGTGCCGTCTGCGCTGATTACCACTTGCCGCAGTTTCATCTCACGTTTCTCAATGTCGGGGTCCTTGGCCATTATCTCACGGCCTGCCGCCGAGCTTAAGGCTGTCAGCTGTTCGTCGCTGCCGATGGCCTGGATGCGGTCGTTGGGGTATATAGTCGTGTTCCCGTTAGGGATGTTTATGCGTTGCGTGCCGCGTAAGATGCTGCTTACGTGCACCCCGAACTTGTTTCTCAATTCAAGCTCGCGCAACGTCTTGCCCGCCCAGAGCGAGTCTTCGGGCACGTCGATTTCGGCAATGTGGATGTCGCGGTCAAGCAATTTGCCCTCGTAAAGGGGGCGTTTGCGCCCCATAACCTGGGCTGCAATATCCCTCGAACGCAAGTTCTGCATGAATATCCGTTCCATTTTTATGCTGCGCCTTTTGAGCGAACGCGATATAACCATTAGCGCGACGGCCGCCAAGGCGATGCTTATCATCAGCGCGTTGGTGAACCGCGTCAGGTAGTTGCAGATGTAGAAGACGAACGCCGACGCAACTACGAGCCTCACGAGGATGGTGAATATGAGCGGCAACTTGTTGTACGGGTTGTCGTTCCACAACGCCTTGAACTCCTCGCTGTGGTTTTTCTTCATGACGATGGCGCGCAGGAAGGGGGATATGAGCAGCAGCGTGGCAATGCCGCACACGGCGTTGGCCCACCAGTGGGGCAGCAGATGACGGATGAAAGGCAGGAAGAAGGTGAGCATAAGGAACACAGTTGCGCCTGAAAGGATAGAGTAGACAACGGTGATGCGCGTCATTTGCATTAGCAGGCTTTTCCATTTGCGTTCCGGATGGGCGGGGCGGTGGCTTAAGGTGATGTTGTTCAGCGTGGCTATCCACTTCTTTGGCAGGTGGCGTTCGAGCGTTGCGTAACACGGCGTGGCGGCCTTTATCATATAAGGAGTGAGGAACGTGGTGATTACCGAGACGGCAACGACCACCGGATAAAGGAACTCGCCTATGACGCCGAGCGACAGGCCGAGCGACGCTATGATGAAAGAGAACTCGCCGATTTGCGCCATCGAGAAGCCGCACTGCATCGCCGACTTGAGCGACTGGCCGCTGATGAGGAAACTAAGCGTGCCGAACAGGGCTTGCCCTAAGATTATTGTAAGCACGAGCAGGCAGATGGGCAGGGCGTAATCTACGAGCACTTGAGGATCTACAAGCATACCTACGGAGACGAAGAAGACTGCTCCGAAAAGGTTTTTCACCGGTTCTACGAGCTTTATTATGCGGTCGGCCTCGATTGTTTCGGCCAATATCGACCCCATGACAAACGCCCCGAAGGCGCTGCTGAAGCCCACTTCGGTTGACAGCACGGCCATCGCGCAGCACAGGCCGAGCGCGACGATGAGCAGCGTCTCGTTGTTGATCAGCTTGCGCATCGACCTCAACATCCACGGAATTAGGAATATGCCGACGACAAACCACAGTATCAGGAAGAAGGCTATCTTGAGCACGCTGCCGAGCATCTGGCCGCCGTCGGGGTCGCTGCCGTTGGCTATGGCAGAGAGCATCACCATCAAGACGATGGCGAGGATGTCCTCAAGTATGAGCACGCTCATCACCTGACCGGCGAAGCGTTGCTGCCTGAGGCCGAGGTCGTCGAAGGCCTTGTAGATGATCGTCGTGGAACTCATGGCCAGCATTCCGCCGAGGAATATGCTGTCCATGCGGCTCCAGCCGAAGGCGTGCCCAGTCACAATGCCGAGCACCATCATGCAGAACACCGTGGAGCACGTGGCTATTACCGGCGACACGCCCATCTTCATAATCTTCTTGAACGAGAAATCAAGACCTAAAGAGAACAAGAGGAACATCACTCCGATGTTTCCCCACGTGCCGATGTCGCCGTTGTCGGCCACCGACATCGTGTAAGGCATGTGCGGACTGACTAAAAATCCGGCCACGACGTAGCCCAGCACGAGCGGCTGTTTCAGCTTCTTGAACACAATGGTGACAATCCCGGCCACGACGAGTATCAGCGCAAGGTCTTTTACGAGATAGGGGAGTTCGCTCATATTGTTGTATCTGTTATGTGATAAAACTAAAAATTAAGAGTTAAGGAATAAGAAAAATACTTACACCATTGTGCCGGCAAGATATATTTTTCTTATTCCTTAACCCTTAATCCTTAATTATTTATATGTCTTAGTCGTTGTATTCAGCCGTTATCTTGCAGATGTTGATGATTACGTCAACCGCCTTCTGCATCACCTGCACCGACACGAACTCATACGGCCCGTGGAAGTTCACCCCGCCAGCGAAGATGTTGGGGCAGGGCAGACCCTTGAAGGAAAGCTGCGCCCCGTCAGTTCCGCCGCGTATCGGCTCCACCTTCGGCGGCACGCCGCTGTCCTGCATGGCCTTCAGCACGATGTCGATGACGTGCATGTTAGGGTCGATTTTCTCCTTCATGTTGTAGTACTGGTCTTTCACTTCGGCCTCAACGGTGCCTTCGCCGTACTTCTCGTTCATCTTAGCCGCGCACTCCTTGATGAACGCCTTGCGCTCCTCGAAGCGGTCGCGGTCGTGGTCGCGTATGATGTAAGACAGCTTCGCGTTCTCGATGTTGGCCTCGATGCCCAGCAGGTGGTAGAAGCCCTCGTAGCCTTCGGTCGTCTCCGGCGTCTCGTCGGCGGGCAGCATCGAGGCGAACTCGGCCGCCAGGCGGTTGGCGTTGACCATCTTGCCCTTGGCGTATCCGGGGTGTACGCTCACGCCCTTTATCGTGACTTTGGCCGAGGCGGCGTTGAAGTTCTCGAACTCAAGGTCGCCCAAGTCGCCGCCGTCCATTGTGTAGGCCCACTCGCAGCCGAACTTCTCAACGTCGAAGTGGTGTGCGCCCATGCCAATCTCCTCGTCCGGGTTGAAGCCCATGCGTATGTCGCCGTGCTTCACCTCGTCGTGATCCCTGAGCCAGCACATCGCCTGCACTATCTCGGCTATGCCCGCCTTGTCGTCGGCCCCCAGCAGAGTGTGCCCGTCGGTGACTATGATGTCCTCGCCCTTGTGCGCAAGAAGTTCGGGGAATTTCCTTGTCGATGACACGATGCCCGGCGACAATTCAATGTCGCCGCCGTCGTAGTTCTCGATGAGGCGCGGCTTCACCCCGGCCCCGCTGCAGTCAGGCGACGTGTCGTAATGGCTGATGAAGCCGATGGTGGGCACCTTCTTCTTCATGTTCGATTTCAGCGTGGCGTAGACGTATCCCATGTCGTCCATCTCCACGTCGTCGAAGCCTTCGTCCTTAAGCTCGTCGCGCAAGTACTTCGCGAAGACGAGCTGTTTCGCCGTGCTCGGCACGGAGTCGCTGTCTTCAGCCGACTGCGTGTCAAAGCTGACATACTTTAAGAATCTCTCTATTATGTCCATTGTAAGTGTGTTTTGTTATGTTTTGTCTGTTGTTTTTCAAGATTAAACTTATGCAGGCACGTCGCAAACAAGCGCGGCGCAGGTTGCTTGCGCATCACGTCGCGCGCGATTACTTCTTGCAAAGATAGTATATTTATTTCAAATAAGCGGCAGTTCAAAATAAATTATCATCATATTATTAGTTCAACGAGGCTTTTGGTAAGTTCATTGCCAATCAAACCTTGACCCGGTTTAAACCCTATGTGAGGCAATCCAAGCACCACCCTGTTCCCATTGTGTTCCGGGCGGCGTTTCAATTCACGGCTTTTCGTGTTACGATTTGCCGTCTTTTACAGCGTAATTCACGGCCTTTTACAGCGTAATTCACGGCCTTTTGCAAAACGGGGAAACACGGGAAAAGAAACAAAAACTTAAAACTCTAACAATCAGGAAGTTATGGCGTCAGTAAAGACAATGTTCAGGCAGTCAACGGTTGAGGGAAAGGAAGGCACACTTTATTTCCGTGTCATCCATAAGAGGGTGGCGAGGACTGTCTTTACCGACTGCCATGTTTTCCGTGACGAGTGGGACGACGTAAGTTCATCTATCATTATTGCAGGGGCGAAGGAGAGGAAGGCTTACCTTGAACTGACCGTCTCAAAGCTGAAGTCGGGCATGGAGAGGCTTGTAAAAATCATAGCCGAAAAGGAGGCTTTAAGGGTTAAGTTCACGGCCGACGATGTTGTCACGGAATACAGGAAACAGCCTGAAATCATGACATTCTCCACCTTCATACGCTCGATGGCTGAAAAGAAGACGGCTGCAAAGAGGTACGGCACCGCCAAGACTTACCGTGACGCATTGGCCAGCTTCTCCAATTTCAGGAACGGCGAGGACGTCCCTTTCGACGCTCTCGACAGGGAGACAATTTGCCAATATGAAGCGTGGATGAAGGACAAGGGGCTGAAACAGAACACCTCGTCGTGCTACCTCAGGACGTTGAAGACGCTGTATCTGAAGGCCGTGGATATGGGGTTGACAGAAGACAAGGATGTTTTCAGCCGAGTGTTCACGGGCTTTGCTACCACAGCCAAGCGCGCCATAACCATTGAAGCGATAAGGAAAATACGAAATTTAAAACTAAAGGACGGTTCCGCCCTCGCCTTCGCCCGTGACATGTTCATGCTCAGCTTTTACCTGCAAGGCATCTCGTTCGTTGACATGGCCTACCTGAAAAAGGCCGACATAAGGAACGGACTGCTGCAATACTCACGCAAGAAGACCAGCCAGACAATCACAATAAGCTGGGAAAGGGAGATGCAGGAAATAGTGGACGCTTATTCAAACCTGGCGAAAGACACGCCTTACCTGCTGCCAATAATAAGGAAACAGGACGGGACGGAGCGCGAGCAATATGAAAAGGCGGAGCATAACGTGAACCGGAACCTGAAGAAAATCGGTGTGATGGCGGGTCTGCACATCCCCCTGACGACATACGTCAGCCGCCATTCGTGGGCTTCAATCATGCGAGACATGGGCAACGACATCTCCGTAATCAGCCGCGGACTGGGGCACGAGGACATCAAGACGACGCAAATCTACCTCTCGGCCATCGACAACTCCACCGTGATGAAGGCCAACAAGAGGCTCATCGGCAGGATAACGAAGCATTGAAACTGAGGGGGAAAATGTTTGACTAAAGTGGCAGTTTCATAAGTATGAAGCGGTGACTTTGCCGTAATGCGCTTTAAATCAAAACGTTAGCTTTTCCGAGACGGGCGATTAGTCAAACATTTCGCGTTTTAGTCCAACAATGCGGACAAATTTTTATCAAAAAAGTCACGGCAAAACGCTTGAAATCCGCTGTTTTTCGTATCTTTGCACACGAGTGGAGGTTTTATACTTATAAAGCGGTGACAAATCCCCACCCTGAAAGAGACTTAATTGATAAAGGAATGCAATAATCTTGTGGTATGGATAATGTAATGATGGAGCGTAAAACGTTCCGTGTTTCTTGCCACATAACAACGGCCGGCCGTCGCTGCTGAGTTTCGTCCGGGACGCCGCCGTTACACCTGAAAGATAATGCAAGCGGAAGCAATGAAAGACAGTTGCAAGACGCAGATTCTTATCTTGAAAAGGTACTTGGGAACTTTCATGCGATTGTCATGAGAGGAATTTGAAGAACGCACTTATGAGTACTGACAAGCTCAACCGGGTTGACTATCATTGGTTCCTTATTCGCACCCAGCCGCACCAGGAAAGGTTGTTGACTGACTTGCTCGCCAAATACCGGCAGACATCGAAGAACATACTTGAGGTTTACTGTCCTTCACTGTCAGGCGCAAGCATACGCAGGGAGGGCGATGCCAGGCCGGTGGCGTTGTTCGCAGGGATTGTTTTCGTACTCTCCACACTGCAAGCCATCACTGACTTTCTGGAACAACGTTTTCCCAAAGGCGTCCTGCTTTACGATTACAGCAAGAAGACAAAGACGCAAAAGGCGCCGGTATTGACCATTCCAGAGAAAGAAATGCGGATGTTCAAGGACTTCAACGAGAATTATTCCGACCAGATGATAATCCTTGAACGCCCTTATTCAGATTATGCCTTCAACCCCAAAACAAACGAACCGAACGACATTGTTAAGGTGATAGACGGTCCGTTGGCAGGAAAGGAAGGCTACATGACAAAGTTCAGGCGCGACAAACGGCTGGTGTTCCATCTGGGTGGCTCCGGTAAAAACGGAGGCATGGCCGTGTCAATCCCCAACATCTGGAATTTCCATGTCGTCAGGGTTCATAACGCCGAGGGCGACAAGCAGACATTGGGGACGGTCAAGGAAAGAGCCGTTGACTTATTGATAGGCTTAATGCAAAGCTGCGGCTATGGCGAACGGACGCTCCAGACGCTTTATGAATTTGTCGATGAACTGACGTTCAAGCCCTCGTTGGTTGATTTCTGCAAAAGCCTGTATGACAAAGGACACGTGGAGCTTAGTCGGAAGATGTCCGAACTTGACACTAAGAATGCAGAATTAATCCTCAACCTAATCCGTTACGAGAAAGACAATCCGGGATATGTAAAGTCGAACTGGAACAAGCTGGTAATCCGTCCGTTCCTCACTCCCACTTCGGGCGTTGAAATGAAAGAAAGACAAGACGAAGTACAGTTACAGCACAAGTCATTTGCCGAGATGATAAGAAAAGTCAATATTACCGAAGACGTGTATTATCCGAGCAAGGGAGAAGGAGAAACGGTTACGACGACATATTACGCCCACATAGGCGTAAGGCAAGATGAAACCGGTGACGGCTTCACCGTTTTTGCAAACTGGGATTATTTCTTGGATGAATACTTTATGACTGGCGGAAAGGCGAACGAAAAGTTAGTGAAGGGGGCAAGGCAAGTTGTTCACAATGAAAAAGAAAAGCTAATCGAGTCGTTCCTCAACTACTCCCCGACATTATACAAAGTGCTGACGGACGAAAAGTCAAGCGTGAAAGCGGTAAGGGACTTCAATATTGGCGGAGAAAGGTTGAACGTAATGGCTGTCATCAGCACGTCAAACGTCAATGAGGCCAAGGATGAACTAATCAACACCTGCGTCAACATCAGCAAGGAAATAAACACCACGACACACCTTGCAGTCTGGAGAAGGTACTTGAGGACTGTGTGGCTGCATATATAAAAAGGTGAGAAAAGTAGGATAATGTACCATCTTTTTGTCGGGATAACCTTCACGGATATTTTTTAGAATATAAACGGCTTTTACACAAGCGTATATTCTTGGATTTGCTCGCACCGGAAACAAGCAACACTCGGAAAAATAAATCTGAAAACATCAAAAGTCAATAATGTTCCAATGATGCAAGCTGAAGAAGCCGGTTTCATTTCATATTCCCGTTCGTTCGTCTTAAAAATGCAGGACGAGGGAAGGTATGACGCCGCAAACAAGCTGAACATGTATCTAAGGAAGTTCGTCACCTTTCTTGACAAGAACGAAATACCATTCAAGGATTTCGACTCGCTTTTGATACGGAATTACAACACTTGGCTTGAGAACCAGAAGCTCGGACGCAACTCAATTTCGCTATATATCCGCAACCTGAAACGGATGTACCAATTAGCCGTTGCTGATGGAGTAACCTGCGAAAACTATCCATTTGAAGGTATTGACGTAAGTTACCGCGTGAAGAAAGAGAAAAACAGGCTCACACCGAAGGAAGTTATACAGTTGCGCTATATGGACGTAAGCAACCTTCACCTCTCCGTCATCTTCGCCCGTGACCTCTTCCTTTTCGCTGTATTTACAAATGGCATGACCGGCAGTGATTTGTTTTATCTCACCAAAGACAACATCAAAGGAGACCGCCTGACTTACACATCCAAAGCAACAGGAAAGAAAGAAACCGTAATCTGGAACTCCTACTTGCAGGAAATCGTAGACAAATATTCCCGCCCCGACACCCCCTACCTCTTCCCTGTCATCACATCCAAAGACCCGAAGAAACAATGGAGACAACACGACGCGGCCATCCACAATATCAACCGCAACCTGAAAAAGGTCGGCCAAATGCTCGGATTTTCATTCCCCTTGACTTTGACTGTCGCCCATCATACTTGGAAGAGCATGAATAAAGGGCTGAATGTCGTGGATTTATTGTAAAAAACATACGCAGAAATGAACTACGAATATCACATATTCGCTCCTTACCGTGTTTGTCCTTTAGGAGCGCACATTGACCACCAGCACGGCATCGTCACGGGGTTCGCCATAGACAAGGGCGTAGACTTATGGTTTACCCCAAATGAAGACGGACACGTGCATCTTGAGTCACGGACTTTTGACGGCACTGTGGATTTTGACGTCACACAAGCGTCGCAGATAAAAGAAAAATATTGGGGCGACTATGCCCGTGGTGCAAAATACGCATTGAAGAAAAGGTTTGTATTGAAAAGGGGAATAAACGGCGTGATACAAGGTTCCTTGCCTGTCGGGGGATTATCATCCAGCGCGGCCGTGCTTGTGGCATACGTCATGGCTTTCGCAAAGGCAAACGACATAGAGCTTGCACCGATGGAAACGGTCAAGATTGCGTCAGAAGCAGAAAGGGAATACATCGGCCTTAACAATGGAATACTTGACCAGTCGTGCATCGTGCTTGGGAAAAAGGAAGGCCTGATGTTCTTGGATTGTGACAACGATGAGTACCGCGTTATAAAACGCAACCCTGAAATGCCGGATTTCGAGATAGGCATATTCTTTTCAGGCCTTACCCGCAGCCTTGTAAACAGCGATTACAACTTGCGCGTTTATGAATGCAAGACGGCTGCTTGGAATATGCTTGCTTATACGGACCAGCCGTTGAAACCGTTTGACAAGACATTCCTACGGGACATACCTAAATCGACGTTTGAGAAAACACGCATAGCCATGCCGCAGAGGTTTGCCCGCAGGGCTGAACATTTCTATTCTGAATACAGGAGGGTTCGCCAAGGGGTAACGGCATGGGAAAGCGGAAACCTGAAACTTTTCGGCAAGTTGTGTTTCGAGAGTTGTGAAAGCAGCATCCACAATTACGAATGCGGTTCCCCGGAACTTATTTCAATCTATGAGATAATGCGTTCGCTTCCGGGCGTTTACGGCGGCCGTTTTTCAGGAGCCGGTTTCAAAGGTGCTTGCGTCGCCATCATAGACCCAAGCCGTAAAGAAGAGATAGAAAAAGAACTTACCAAGCGTTACCTTGCGGAATTTCCCGAATATGAAAAGACTTTCCAGGTGTATTTCGTAAAACCCGACGACGGGGCAAGGTTCGTATAATATCAGACAAGTGACAAGCAGACAAGCAGACAAGCAGTCAGTAACAAGCAGACAAGTTAACAGCAAACAAGGCAAATTTCCTTGTCTGCTCGTCACTGTGAACTTGTCTGCTAAAAAATGAACTTGTCAACTATAATAAAAACAAATGAAGACAATCGTAATAGCTGCGGGGTACGCCACAAGGCTTTATCCGCTGACAAAGAATTTTCCGAAACCATTGTTGCAGATTGGCAACAACACCATCCTCGGCCGTATGCTCGACGACATCGACACGATACCGGAGATTGACGGCCACATAATCGTAACAAACCACAAGTTCGCCGGCATATTTGAAGATTGGAAAAACAAGACCCATTACACAAAACCGATAACAATAATAGACGACGGGACGGAAACAAACGAAACACGACTCGGAGCAGTGAAAGACCTGTTGCTGGCGATTGAAAAGTGCGATGTTGACGACGACATCCTTGTTGTCGCGGCTGACAACATCCTCGATTTCTCATTCAATGGTTTCGTGGATTTCTTCAAGGAGAAAGGCACGTCCGTAATCATGTGCCATTACGAACCTGAATTGAAGAAGTTGCAACGTACAGGCGTCATCGCCGTTGACGAGAACATGAAAGTCCTTGAGATGCAGGAGAAGCCCGAACATCCCGTATCAAACTGGGCCGTGCCGCCCTTCTACATTTACCGTAAAGCTGACTTGCCATTGATAAAGGACTGCCTGAACCACGGTTGTGGTTTCGACGCTCCAGGAAACCTTGCCCATTACCTATGCGAAGTAACAAACATCCACGCCTATAAAATGCCCGGCAAGCGTTTTGACATAGGCAGTCTTGACTGCTATGAGGAAGCAAAACGGATGTTCGCACGGTTGTGACAAAGCCGCTTAGCGTTCCACAAATATCCACATCCCCTAAATTTTTCAAAATGACGTCGGAAAACAATAAACGCATAGCCAAGAACACGTTGCTGCTGTATCTCCGGATGTTGTTCACTATGGTCATCGGACTTTACACCAGCCGTGTAGTCCTCAACACGCTTGGTGTAACCGATTACGGTATTTACAACGTCGTAGGCGGCGTCATCGCAATGCTTGGCTTCCTAACAAGTTCAATGGCGGCAGCGTCATCCCGCTTTATAACCTACGACCTTGGTAAGGGCGACATGACGTTGATGAAGCGGACGTTTGGCAACATAAAGTCAATACATCTCATCCTTGCGGGCGTAATCCTGTTGTTCGGCGAAACCGTTGGCCTTTGGTTTGTGCTGAACAAAATGCAGATACCGGCAGACAGGATGACAGCAGCCTTGTGGGTTTATCAGTTTTCGGTTTTGACATCGATGTTGAGCGTTGTCAGCGTGCCATACAACGCCGCCATCATAGCCCACGAGCAGATGAAAGCTTTTGCATATATTG
Source organism: uncultured Prevotella sp. (assembly GCA_944320255.1). GTDB lineage: Bacteria > Bacteroidota > Bacteroidia > Bacteroidales > Bacteroidaceae > Prevotella. The sequence goes on from CALUGU010000005.1 coordinate 46,186, forward strand.
GAATAGTTGACGCAGTGCTGAAACTCGGAATCGCATTCTTTTTATTGATGACGCCTTACGACAAGTTGATTGTTTATGCCATATTATTTTTCTTCGTACAAGTTTTCATTAGAATTATCTACGGATTTTATTGCACTAAGCACTTTGAAGAAACAAAAACAAAATACTCATTTGATAAAAAAACGTTCAAAGAGATTTTCAGTTTTGCAACTTGGACGATGAATGGCTGCTTAGCCGGGGTTGGGGCAACGCAAGGCGTGAACATACTGCTAAACCTCTTTTTCGGGCCTACAGTAAATGCCGCTCGCGGCATTGCCGTAGAAGTGCAAGCTGGAGTTCAAAGTTTCTGTTACAAATTTCAAATGGCTCTAAATCCACAACTTACAAAATGTTACGCCCAAAATGACTTGCCTGCAATGCACAGTCTTTTGAAAATCAGTTCAAGGTTTTCATTTTATCTGCTATTGTTCTTATCTTTACCTATAATATTTGAAGCTCCGCTAATACTAAAATGGTGGTTAGGCACAGTGCCTGAACATACTGTAAACTTTTTGCGACTAATCCTTTGTCTTACGTTGTTATTGGCTTTGTCCAACCCTTTGGTCGTCTCCGTACATTCAACCGGGCACATAAAACGTTTCCAAATAATAGAAGGGAGTGTGTTGCTTTGCATCCTACCCATTGATTATCTTATTTTAAAGTTATTCGATGTCGCCCCGGAGATTGTTTTCTGCGTGCATATTTTTATAGAGGTTTGCGCCCAATACGCCCGTATGCGTATCGTGTTGCCAATGATAAAGATGCAAATTAGTGATTATCTGAAAGATGTAATATCACCAATATTAAAAGTTTTGCTGATTTCACCGATACCGTCAATAGTGCTTTATCTTTTTATGGAACAATCCGTAAGCACTTTTTGGGTTATTTGCACAATTTCCTTGCTTAGCGTAATATTCGCTTCTTATTTTATAGGATGTAATAATAAAGAAAAGGCTTTTTTGAAAAACAAGCTGTCGTTGACACTACAGAGATTTACTAATAAAATAAATTAGAGAAGCACCGTTTTATATAATGAACCAAATTAGCATAAACCGATACGGGCGGCTGACATACCATAATTTCACATACTTTTATCTTTGTGTTTGTGTAATTTTCGGAATATATCTTTACGAGACAAATATTCCTTTCATAAAATACGTTGACGAAGCGTTGGCGTATGGTTTATTCTTTTACTACATCGCAAACAGTCGCTATAAATCAAGGGAATTTAAGTTTTTCTGTTTTATCGTCGCATTTTATATTATTTATTCTTTATGCGTCGGGATAACTAATATCCAGGCAATTTTAATGGACGTAATAATCCAAACCAAGCCTTTCATTGTTTTTTATTGTGCTACCACATTAAACTTACAACTGTCGGGCAAAGGCAAACTTTACACAAAGCGTATAGTATTGGTTTTGTCTTTACTTACAATAGCCTTGACTGCGGCGGACTACAATTTCGTTATGAATGACTTGTTTGGGCATCCCTCCCGGTATGGCACTTTCTTCACCGTGGCCGGTTTCATTTATTATTATTGTTCCGACCGTTCCAGAAAAGCCGTAAGAAACACTGTCATATTATGGGCTTGTATGCTGGCCTGCATGAAAATAAAGTCGGTAGGATTTTTCGTCATTGCATTTTTCTTGACAGCCAATATTAAGAACATGATGAAATCATTAAGGCTGAATTTCAAGACGTTTATTTTCATCCTTTTGGGTGTAGCCCTGATGATGACATTCGCATGGGATAGGTTCCAGAATTTTTACATTGAAAACGGCATAGGTGCGGATACAGTGGAAGAGATGTATGCCCGCCCCGCACTGTATTACACGGCTTGGGAGATAATAAAAGATTACTTTCCCTTTGGCAGCGGTTTCGCGACATTTGCAAGTTATGCTTCAGGAGTTTATTATTCAAGGCTTTATTATGACTATGGCATTTCCGACGTCTGGGGGTTGCGCCCCGACGGGTTCAACTTTGTAAGCGACACATATTTCCCCACCTTGGCACAATTTGGAATTGTTGGAGTTTGCCTGTTTGCATGGTTCATGCTAAGGAGAGGTAAAAGCTATTGGAGACTTTATAAGAATAACGGCGACACAAAGCAAATGATGCTGATGAAATTCCTCATCCTGATATATTTCATAATCGAGTCAACATCGGACAGCACGCTTATTCAAAACCGCGGCGTCGTAATGATGCTTGTGCTGGCCTTATATCAGAATGAGAGCATCCGTAAAAGCATTTTACCTGTAAGAAATTTAAATACTGCAATACATGGGAAAACATATTAAAGCGGTAAGGCCCTATAAATTCAAGAACGGAATGCAATTCTTAAACGGGGCGTTCGAGAGCTGGCGCGATAGCGGTGGAGATTGGAAAAACCACTGTTGGCAACCTCGCCCGTTGCATTATTTCTTCCACAGGTACGCCGTTCCCTTCCGTTTCAGGCAAAGTCGTGAGGAGGCAAGGCTGATGTTTGTGTCTTCATCGATATTGAAGTTCACCACATACGCCGATTATGTCCGTTACGAGGTCGTTCCGATGATATGGGACTGCTGGCCGTATCTGTTTGACAAAGTTGCGGAGTTTTTGGAAAAGAACCATGTACGGACGGCCATCTTCACATCGTCAATGACGGCAGAGCTGATGCGCAAGCGTTTCCCTGAAATGAACATATTGAGCGTTCCTGAGGGCATAGGCATCAGTCCTTATTCGGAAGGCAAACCATTAAGGGAAAGAAGTATTGATTTGGTTGAGTTTGGGCGAAGCAACAGCAAGGTGCTAAGCAAAGGTTTCTCTGGTAAGAATATTGTGCATAAATACAGCAAAAACGGAGAATGGGTTTTCCCGACGAACAAAGAATTGTATGAAGGCTTAGCAGACTCTAAAGTGTCATTGACGTTTCCGCGCTGTGACACGCATCCCGAAACGGCTGGCAACATCGAGACACTTACCCAGCGGTATTGGGAATGTATGTTGAGCCGTGTGGTCATGGTAGGCCGCGCCCCTTTTGAGTTGGTGAACCTCATAGGTTACAATCCAGTTGTGGAAGTGGAAGGCCGCAGCGCGGAAGACATCGTGTTAGACGTTGTAAGGCATCCCGATGCCTACCAAGACATTGTAGACCGAAACAGGGACGCCGCCTTGAAATATTCCGGATGGAACAACCGTATGAAAACGATTATGGACTTTCTTAAAAACTGTGGCTATGAAATATAAAGATTATGATTATCTCATTGTCGGCTCCGGGCTTTTCGGGGCTACATTCGCACACTTTGCAAAGAAGTTGGGTAAAAAGAGCCTTGTCATCGACAAGCGTCCACATCTCGGTGGAAATATTTATTGTGAAAATGTAGAAGGCATAAACATCCATAAGTATGGGGCGCATATCTTCCACACGTCAAACAAACAGGTTTGGGACTTTGTGAACTCAATCGTTGAATTCAACCGTTACACAAATTCACCGGTAGCTAATTATAAAGGAAAACTTTATAACCTGCCGTTCAATATGAACACGTTTTATCAGATGTGGGGCGTTGTAACACCAGAAGAAGCACAGGCCAAAATTGATGAACAACGAAAGGAAGCTGTAGCCAAGATGCAGGCTGATGGTATAGTTGAACCGCGCAACCTTGAGGAACAGGCAAAGATACTTATCGGCAACGACATTTACGAATGCCTGATAAAGGGGTACACAGAGAAGCAATGGGGACGTAAATGTACAGAATTACCAGCTTTCATAATCAAGCGACTGCCAGTCCGTCTTGTGTTTGACAATAACTATTTCAATGACAAATACCAAGGCATCCCCGTTGGTGGTTATAACAAGCTGACGGAAGGTCTGCTTGACGGTATTGAAGTAAAGACCAATGCAGACTTTTTTGCCGACAGGGGGTATTGGGAAAATCTTGCTGATAAGATAGTTTTCACTGGCAAGATAGACGAATTTTATGATTACCGTTTCGGCAAGCTCAACTACCGCACGGTGCGTTTTGAGCAGGAGACGTTCGACAAGCCGAATTACCAAGGTAACGCCGTGGTGAACTATACAGAGCGTGAAGTTCCTTACACCCGCATCATAGAACATAAACATTTTGAGATGTTCGGCCAGGCCGTTTATGATTGCAAAAAGACTGTAATATCAAAAGAATACTCAATGGAGTGGCGTGACGGAATGGAGCCTTATTATCCCGTGAACGACGAGGCTAACACCGCTCTTTACACCAAGTATAAGGCACTTGCCGACGCTGAGACAAACGTAATCTTCGGCGGGCGTTTGGCTGAATACAAGTATTATGACATGGCACCGATTATAGAACAGGTATTTAACCGCTTTAAAACTTTAGCCGTATGAAACAGATTGCAGTGATTGTTGTTACATTCAACAGGAAAGAACTTTTAAAAAAATGTCTCAACGCCTTATTTTCGCAAGAATATAAACCTGCGGCGATTTATATCATCGACAATAACAGCAGTGATGGCACTCACCAGACGCTGCAAAAAGAAGGTTTTTTAAAAAACGAAACAATACAAATTCATTACATAAACACTGGTAAAAACCTTGGAGGGGCGGGCGGTTTCAGCCTTGGGGTGAAAACTGCGCACGAAACATGCTTATATGATGCTTACGTGCTGATGGATGATGACGGCTGTCCCGACAAAAATGAAATCAAAAATCTTGTTCCGCATTTGGGAAAGTATGACTATATCAACGCTTTAGTTGTAGACATAGACGATGAAACGAAGTTGTCGTTTAGTTGGAATAAAGAAACAGGAAGAGACAGGGCGAAGGCATCTTTGTTGCAAAATGAAGATGGAGTGGTGTTGAATTATGCTTCACCGTTTAATGGGACGATGGTGAGCAAACGACTGGTAGACAAAATAGGATACCCGAAAGCGGAAATGTTTATACATGGTGATGAAACAGAATATCTTAATAGAAGTAAAAAAAATGGTTTCATTCCTATATCTGTTATAAATGCGATTCATCGTCATCCAGGAAATAATGCGGTTACATTGTATTGTGATATTATGGGATTGAAGATACCATACGTACTAAAAAACAATCCGTTGTTGGTATATTGTAGGCATAGAAACCAAATATATAATATATCAGGCTTAAAAAATATAGTGAAGATTATTTTAACAGATATTGTTTGTTTGTATTATTACAATAAAGATTCAAAGTCTCTTGCTAAAGCTCTATTATCAGGAGTTTGGGCAGGAATAAGAGGTGATTTCACAGGACATTTAAAATATTTGAATGATAATTAGGATTCTATGAAAATTTTAATTGGTGGTGATTTTGCCACAACTTCAAGAGGCGAAAAAGCCGTGAAGGAAAAAAAAGCATTCTCAAATGAGATTGTAAATTTGATAAAGGATGCGGATATATCTATATTGAATTTAGAGGCTCCTGTCGCAGATTTATCTGACAATAAAATAAATAAAGTCGGCCCTCACTTGCGAACCACGAAAGACACCGTAAGCTATTTAAAGGAATGCGGCATTGATATTGTAACATTGGCTAACAATCATTTTTATGATTACGGCTCTACAGGTGTAGTGAAAACAATCGATAGCTTGATTGCCAATAAAATAGATTATGTAGGCGGAGGACGGAGTAAAGAAGAGTACCGCAGAATTCTATATAAAGAGTGTGAAGGGAAAACGATTGCCATATTGAACTATTGCGAATCGGAATTCTCGGTAAACGATGGCATTGGGTCTAACCCGTTGAATCCTATAAACGCATATTATGATATTCGTGCAACCAAAGGAAAGGCGGATTTTATTCTTGTAATAATACACGGTGGCGTTGAGGGTTACAATTTTCCTACTCCTCGGATGCAAATGCTGTATCGATATTTTGTTGATTTAGGTGCTGACGTTGTAGTTAATGGGCATCAGCATTGCCATAGTGGGTATGAAAAATACAATGGAGGATTGATTTTTTATGGATTGGGAAATTTGTTCTTTGACAAAGGGGGTACAAAAGACGAAGGATGGAATGTGGGCTTCATCTTAGAATTGTGTATAGAACCATCTAATAGCTGTACTTTTAAAATTCATCCATATAGCCAATGCCTTGCTTCCAATGCCAGCGTGTGTCTTTTGGACAAATCTTCGGAAAAAGATTTCTTTGTGGAAATGGAACGTTTGAATCATATTATCGCTGACGTAGAGAAAATAAAATCTTCATTTGATACCTATTGTTCATTGCAAAAACGAAATCAAATGGCATGGTTTACTCCTTATGCTAATAGGTATCTGTTGGCTCTCTATAGACGGAAACTGTTACCATCTTTTTTGTATGGCAATAAAAGACTGCAAATATTGAATATGCTTCGTTGTGAATCACATAGGGAGGTAAGTTTGAATTGTCTGAAATAAAAACGGAAACATGGACATCATTCAAAACTGTAACCACTGCGGTGGAATTTAAAATAATTCACCAATGGGCTGATAACGTAAATTTATGATACAATGCAAGAACTATCAAGAATTTCACGGCTGATAAAGCCGTCGTTGACGCGAAAGCTGTTCAACATGGCTAAGGGGTATAACAACGTGATAGACTTTACGCTGGGCGACCCCGACGTGCCTACTCCGCTGCCCGTGAAAGAGGCCGGATGCAGGGCGATAATGGAGGGAAAAACGAGGTATTCTCAAAATGCGGGGCTGTTGGAATTGCGCGAAGCCATATCGCGGCGTTATGCGGATAAGGAGCGGCTTCATTACAAAGCGGATGGTGAAATTATAGTCACCGTTGGAGCGATGGAAGGGCTTTATCTTGCACTTTTGGCAATACTGAACGACGGCGACGAGGTGATAATACCCGCCCCGTATTACGTGAACTACAAGCAGATGGTGGAACTCTGCCACGGCGTACCCGTAATCGTAGGCGGAGACGGCGCAGACAAATTGAGGTGCGATGTAAAGACAATAGCTGAAGCTGTTACAAGCAGGACAAAAGCTATAATCCTTAACACCCCGTGTAACCCCACGGGACGTGTAATCCCCAAAGAAGACATCGTGCAGATAGCCGAAACGGCGAAGGCGAACGACCTCATCGTCATAACCGACGAGGTGTACAAGTGCCTTACGTATGGCGGGGGGCTGCAAGTGGAAAGCATCGCTGCTCTGCCGGGGATGAAGGATCGCACGATTATGGTGAACAGCCTGTCGAAAGAATTTTGCATGACGGGTTGGCGCGTGGGTTACGTGCTTGCACCTGAAAATATAATTTCCGTCATGACGAAGTTCCAGGAGAATATCGCCGCCTGCGCTCCGTTGCCGTCACAATATGCGGCAATCGAGGCGTTCCGCCCTGGGACGGATTATTCATCCGAGATGTCCTCCGTGTTCAGGAGGCGGCGCGATGTGTTGATGGAAGAACTTGAACGGACGGACAAGGTAACGTGTGATGTTCCGGAGGCAACGTTTTACGCTATGGTAGACATCAGCCGTACAGGTATGAGGTCGGAAGAGTTTGCTTACGCTCTGCTGAAATCCGTACAGGTTGCGGTAGTTCCAGGTATAACTTACGGTGATATGTGCGACGGTTATGTGCGTCTGGCGTTTACCGTTGATGAGAACAAAATAAGGGAAGGTGTGCGAAGGTTGATAAAGTTTGTGGAAGGATTGTAAAATGAACAGGTTGGTTAAAGCATTTAGAGACCCTTTTTGGGCGTTGGGCGTAATTCTGCGCAAAGTTTCTCCTTTGATAAAGAGCGATGAGAGTTATTTAAAGATAGAGTATTTCTTGGGACGGAAACGTTTGTTGCATTTGGATAATCCAGTACGGTTCAATGAGAAGCTGCAATGGCTGAAGCTGCATTGCAAGCGAGACGAATATACAAAGCTCGTAGACAAGTATGAAGTGAAAAAGATAGTGGCTTCAAAAATAGGAGAAGAATATATTATTCCCACATTAGGCGTATGGGACAGTTTTGACGATATAGATTTCAGTAAATTGCCAAGCCAATTTGTCTTGAAATGCACCCATGACTCCGGCGGGCTTGTTATTTGCACGGACAAATCAAGTTTCGATATAGGCAAGGCGAGGAGGAAAATAAACAAGAGCCTGAAGCGCAGGTACTTTTACGAACATAGGGAATATCCGTATAAGGACGTAAAGCCGCGGATAATAGCGGAGAAATATATGGCGGACGAGAGCGGATGGCAACTTAAAGACTATAAGGTGTTCTGCTTCAACGGCGAACCTAAGTTCATTGAGGTTGATTATGACCGTTATATCGGCCATAAGCTGAATGTTTATGACTTGGACTGGAATTTTGTAGACTTCTATATGACTTCGCCGAACGATAAGAATGTCAATATAGAGAGGCCGAAAAGATTAGACGAGATGATCGATCTCGCACGGACGTTGTCAAAAGACGACATTTTCGTCCGCGTGGACTTTTATTCAATTAATGACAGGCTGTATTTCGGAGAACTGACCTACCACCCTGGTTGTGGGATGATAGATTTCCACCCTGACGAATATGACTACAAGTTGGGTGAAATGTTGAAATTGCCAACAAATGCTGATTAATATTGAAGTGTTAAGTCGGCGATTTTAATATGTGGCTTATTGCAGTTCAAAAGACCGTTAATCATACGATGAAAGGTTGCCTTTCACACGCTAAAATGCCGCAAATGACAAAAGCCTTGGTCGATGTCGCATTTTTAAAGGTTTATCATCTTTATTTTATCTTTCATCCGAAAATGATTTTCATATTAAGATTATAATGTCACAATGTCACAATGCGTCGTAAGGTATTGAGAGCCAGTGTGTTGCAGAGTGATATTATGTGTGATGCTCCTGTTGCCAACCGTCACTTGTGACAATGTGAAGGTGCAATAAGCGTAATGTCACGGTTTAAACTATTGACAGTCAGCGACGTGCGTGTGAATGTGACATTGTGATATTAAATCCAAATAACATTTGGATGTTTACATAGGTTGTTCGCAAGCCCATCCAACCAAACTGCGGATGAACAATAAATGTCGCAGCCATACATTTTTTTTGCACGAATAAGCGGCCGTTGGTTGCATTTATTTGCACATATTGGTGGAGATATAATAAATATGCTTTGTATGGAAAGCATATTTTGAAGAGTAATATTAAACAAGGATAAGATGAAGGCAATAGCGGTATTTGTAAAAAATCTTACTAGCGGCGGCGCGGAGAAACAGAGTGTACTGTTGGCTAAGGCTTTGGCTGGTGAGTGTGATGTACATTACGTTATTTTCAATGGGATGAAAGTCCATCAAAAATATATGGACATGTTGAAAATAGATAATCGCATACGGGTATGCTCTTTTACAGGAGGGCATATCGGCAGGTTTAAAGCCTTGGTTGACTATATAAAAAGCAATGATATAAAAGCGATATTCTCATATCTTACGGCGGCGGATTTTTATGCTTGTATGGCTGGTAGAATAGTCGGAGCTGACGTCTATACGGGGCTGAGAAATGCAGAATTGCCTTTTATGAAACTCGTAGCCGACAGGATATTGACCAATCATTTTGCTAAAATGGCAATATCAAACAGCTTTTCAGGTAAAAGGAATTTCGTGTCAAAAGGATTTAGGAAAGATAAAGTCGTGGTAATACCTAATTGTTTTGAAAACATATCTCCATACATTGTAAAAAAACAAAATGATGTTTTGAGGATTATTACGGTAGGACGTTTCGTTCCGCAAAAAGATTATGAAACGGCTATACGGACTATCGCCAAATTAAAGGAAATGTCGAAAAAGCGGTTTTCTTTTGAAATCGTAGGTTACGGAGAACAGGAAGAGCAAATACGAAAATGGCTGAAGGAATATAAAATAGAAGATTGCACGTCAATACACATTAATCCGAATAATATTCAAGAATTGCTTGACAATGCAGATGTTTACTTGTCAACATCGTTGTTTGAAGGTACGAGTAATTCTGTCATGGAGGCGATGAACGCAGATTTACCTATCGTGGCGACAAATGTCGGTGATAATTGTGAATTAGTGGAAGACGGGAAAAATGGATTTTTATGTGATGTGAAAGATGTGGCTTCACTGGCAAGTAAACTTTGTATGCTGCTGAATGATGATAATTTAAGATGTGAGTTTGGTAAAAGGAGTAAGGAAATATTGTCTGAAAACTATTCAATGAATGTGTTTAAAAGCAGATATTTGAAATTTCTTAACGAATAAACCCAATATAAACCTTATACTTTATTCTTTCTGCGTATAATCAGCCATAATGCAGATATGAAAGAAATGGTTATTATTCCTGCGTATTGCAACGTTTCTTTATTTATTATGAAGGCTTTCCTCATTTGTTATATCTATTTTTATCCAATAAAAAGATGGTGATTGTATAAAAAGCAATTTTCTGCCGTACAAATGTATTGCTAATATTCTCAAAATCCAAGATTTATATAAATATTTTGGATTTGATTCAGAAAGAATGTAATAAATCCGAAAAAACAAAACTAGAACTTTTACAACCTTATAAGTTTTATGAAAATAGTTGTTACCGGCACTCGTGGCATTCCTAATATCATGGGTGGCGTTGAGACCCATTGTGAGGAGCTGTTTCCGAGAATTGTGAAAAGAGGTTTCGACGTTACTGTGATACGCAGGACTGATTACGTCAAGGACGACCTGAAGGTGTGGAAAGGTGTGAAGTTAGTCAACATCGACAGCCCGAAGAAAAAGTCTTTTGAAGCCATCATCCATACTTTCAGGGCCATTAACGAGGCGAAACGACTTAGGGCAGACATCCTGCATATCCATGCAATAGGCCCGGCGTTGCTTGTTCCTTATGCCAAGATGTTAGGGATGAAGGTCGTCTTTACTCATCATGGGCCTGATTATGACCGCGACAAGTGGGGATTTGCAGCAAAGACGATGCTGAAACTTGGTGAACGTATGGGCTGTATGTTTGCGGACGAAGTGATAGTAATATCCGACGTGATACGAAATCTTATAAAACGAAAATATAATAGGGTAAGCCACGTCCACCTTATTTACAACGGAGTGTCACAACCTGAGATGTGTGATTATCCAGAATATTTCAATGAACTGGGTATAGACAAAGGCAAATATATTCTTGGGATGTGTCGCTTTGTTCCTGAAAAGAACCTTCATCATCTCATTGATGCCTACGTTAAGGTAAAAGAGCAAAATCCAAATACTGACATAAAACTTGTGTTGGCTGGAGATACTGATTTTGAAGACGATTATTCACGCAACCTTAAAGAAATGGCAAGGAAGAATGGCGTTGTATTGACAGGCTTTATCAAAGGACGGAAGTTGCATTCACTGTTGACGAACTGTCTCTGTTATTGCCTGCCATCGAGCCACGAAGGATTGCCCATAGCACTGCTTGAAGCCATGAGTTACGGCGTAAAAGTCATAGTGAGCGACATTCCAGCCAACCTCGAAGTGGGGTTAGACAAGAGTGATTATTTTCATGTCGGAGATGTTGACGCACTTGCGGATAAACTTACAATGGTGATGGAACGGCCGTTGGAACACGTCGAATATGACATGAGAAAATATGATTGGGAGAAGATTGCCGACCAGGTCTCGGACGTTTACAACTGTTAAACTATTAAAGAAACTCTCCAATTTTTCGTTTTGTGATATAAACTTCTAAATTTGACGTATTATATTCAAATAAAAGTCTGTTCTGTCCTTTGCGCTGTAACGTCAAGACAAATCGGAAACGTGTTCTGGATGCTTGAGGATATGGAATAATCAGTGTTGGTGCAAATGCCGACAGTTACGGTAAGACGATTGTACTTGCTTTTGTCATAAATTAAGTGCGGAATGCTGGAAGTGAAAATCTGGCAGTCTTGTATGGATTGAAGTCCTTAAATATCATAGCGATTTGATGCAAAATAAATAAAAAGTGTCAACTACCTGAATTCAGGTAATTGGCACTTAATTTTATTCGTGACCCCGTTGGGAACATTAAACATAGAAACGCATGAAAATTATTGAAAATGAATAGAATTATAAATTGCTGATATACAATGATTTGCAAAGAGTGATTTTTTGTGTGATTTTTCTGGATTTTGTTTATTTTTAAAAAAGACGGGGAATTTGACGGGGAATTTCTGCGACTATCCCATCTATATTTTGTCGGCTAAATTAATAGCGTTACCTTTGCAGAATCTAAAAAAACACTTATATGGCAACGATATATTTAAAGCTTTCAAAACGGGTTCAGCCAGAAACCAAAATGAGCGAAATCATCATTAGGCTCCGCAACGGCAATGATTACGACATTCTGGCAAAATCAGGGTTTTATATCACCGCAGACAATTTCAAGAACGGTGAATTAATAGTCAACAGGCGTAAAGTCGGGAATGACGTTGAATATCATGAGGCTGTAGAAGCAAAGCTTGGAGAACTTAAAAAGCATATCTTAAACAGCTTAAACGTGAAGGACAAGAAACAAATAACAAAGGAATGGTTGGCTGACTTGATAGACAGGTTTGTTCACCCCGAAAAGTATAAGAGCATTGAAGATAAAGAGCATGACAAGTCTTTCTCCGAATTGTTCGACGAGTTCCTTAAGGCCAAGGAGTTCAGCGATGACAGGGAAAGAGGCATGCAGGTGTTGAAGCGAGACGTTTGGCGTTTCACCAAGTTCCAGCAGACCATGGGTAAGCGCAAGGATTTTACTTTCAACGTAAACGAGGTGACCAAGGACGACATAGAAGATTTCCGCGACTATCTGAAAAATGAGAAGGCACTCTCGGAAAGATACCCGAAACAGTATGCCAAGATGATAAAGGAACAGCCCAACGGTATAAGAAGGGGACGTTTGGACATAGAGGTACGTGGCAACAATACTATAATAACCCTGATGAAAAAACTAAGGAGCTTCTTCTCATGGTGCTATGATGAAGGCAAGACCAAGAATAGGCCCTTTGACGGTGTTAAGATAGGTGTAGAGAGATACGGTACGCCCTATTATTTATCATCGGATGAGCGCGATTATTTAACCCAAGTCCCCATGCCTACTAAACACCTGATGACCCAGCGTGACATATTCATATTCCAGTGCTTTGTTGGATGCCGTGTCGGCGATTTAATGAAACTGTCAACAGGAAACATTACTGATGGTGTGTTGGTATATACGCCACATAAGACAAAAGACGAAGAGAATGCTGCACAAGCACGAGTTCCACTACGTACATTGGCCGCGGAGTTGATTAAGAAATACAAAGGTGTTGATAAACAGGGACGTTTGTTCCCTT
>CALUGU010000006.1 GCA_944320255.1 uncultured Prevotella sp.
AGAAGCCGTCTATGAATATCGACATCATTGACAAAAGCAGGCTTATTGCGTAAGATTCTTATATCGAACTCACGTTGATTTAAGTTCTATCTGCATAATATCTATTTTTTACGTTTATATCGTTAGATTTGTTCAATTCGTCAAAATCCCATTTGCCGACATTGGTTTCTATGTATTCCGCAACATTGTTCAGTTCTTCACGGTTGCGTATCATGCGGTCGTAAAAACGTGTCTGCCAAGCAAAAGGTATGTTGTTTTGCCGTGCGTATTTTGTCACGCCCGCTTTATATCCACGGATAACCGATGCCAAATTCCTCGATTGCGGGCCAAATTGATTTTACGATGCTGGTTGCGGAGACGCAAAATTTTGTGTCTCTACATGGAATGATTGGCAAATTGCAGACATTCATATTGTTATTTCTTGATTTTGTGGATTAATATTCTTGCATAACAACCAACTAACTTACCATTCTTATCTCGATAGCATAATTTTCCCTTACGAAAACTTTTATCTTCTTTACGAAGTTCATTACATTGATTTATTGTTAGATTTGCACTTACGCCACATTCTACGCCTAATTCTCCACCATTACCAATTCCTAATATTTCAAATTGTTCTGGATTATATTTATCCATAAATGTTATTGGAACACCCATGACACCATCATAATCCATTGGGATTAATTCTGTTTTTGATACCTCAATAGCATTATAATTAATGTAATGAGGATATTCTTCCGAAGAATATGTCTTATAAAGAATTAAATCTTCGTGACGTTTCCTATGGTCAAGATTAGTAAACCAATTAACGCCCGACACTCTTATCATCCCTTCACGATGGTCGCCAGCTGTTGCCTTGTCCTCATAACGTGATATGAAATGTCCGGCACCACCCTTAAAGCCATATCCCAACCACAATTTATTCTGCATGATTAAGGGGAATATTTCTTTGTACGATAATGCATTCTGATGTCCTATTATCAAAAACTTCTTTTCATATTCCATTAGCTGGGCTACGTATTCACGGAACAGGGAGAACGGCGGATTGGTCACTACGATGTCGGCCTCCTTGAGCAGTTCTATACATTCACGGCTGCGAAAGTCGCCGTCGCCTTTCAGTGGCTTGACGCCTATCTCGTCTGCGCTTGGGATGTGGTCGCCGTCTTTGTCGCCTTCATAAACAAGATAGACGGCCTTCTCGCTTTTGTTTTGGCTGAAGAGGTCGATGTCCTGGTTTTTGTAACAGGTGGTGATGAGCTTTTTTAGTCCCAAGTACTCAAAGTTATAGGCAAAGTAAGTGAAGAAGTTGCTTACGCGCGGGTCATCGCAGTTGCATAATACAGTCTTCCCCCTGAAGTGTTCACGGTAATGGTGCAGCTCATTGTTAATGTCTTCAAGTTGTGTGTAAAATTCGTCTTTCTTGGCTTCTTTAGCCTTATTGAGATTTTTATTAGGCATATCGTTTTAAATCAAATGTCATATTTGTAATACCGCAAAGATAGTGATTAATCTCTAAAACTATAAGTTTGAGACTTTAATCTTTCCCAGATGTGTGCAACGAGTCGCAAAATTCCACAAAATTTTACGCCAAAACAATTTATGCGTCAGTTGACATTTGTCAATATAAAATGGTTTTTGCGTGTCATTTGTTTATTTGGGTTTTGTCTGAAAAAATCGATGAAATAGAGTTCCGGCAAGGCGGAAGCAGCCGTTGAAACTATGAAATACGGCGGTTCGTAACACAAAAAGAGGCATATTAGAAGGTGAAAAGGCGTTTTTTAAGGGCTTTTTGCCCTTGAAAACGTATGCGGAAACGGTGGTTGTCGGCGATGAATACATCCTTTATCATCGATAAATACCGTAGAAAAAATGTTAAAATGCCACATGCTATTGCACACATAGTCAGATTTGAACGTATGTGTCATAAAATCAGTCGTTTACGGTTGCACACGAAAAGAGGCCATATTTTCGATGAAAGTTGGAATGTTTTCCGTTAAGCCATATATAATGTTAAAACAAAAGTCAAGATGAAAGGCCTTTTGCGTTTTTGCTGGCAATGTGTCAGTCGAGTTGTGTGCAGCTGGATAGGATTTTCATATCACGTTTCTAACGTGAGTTCGGTGTTAGATATGAACAACGCTATCTTTTGTCCACCACGTGTAGAGGCGCAAAATTTTGCGTCTCCTCAAGCGTTTGTAGTTGCATTCTTCTGTAAATCTATTTATAGAGACGCAAAATTTTGCGTCTCTACAGGCGGATGAATGCTGATGCTCTTTTATGAGTAATGAATAATATGCTTGGCGTCGGAGTTAAAGCGAAGACGCAAAATTTTGCTTGCCTTCATTTGTGTTTTGGCGGATTACAGGCGTACTTTGATGAATTTGTATGAACTCCCGTTAAATAATAAGTATTGAGAAACTTTTTTAATATTATTTAGTTTCAAAATTTCGCACAAAAGATCATAATGTAGTATTTTTGCGCTAAAATTTCAAGTGGAACAATAAAAACAGAAAATCATGGCAGAATCGATAGATATTCGTGAATTGAACATCTTGATAGAACAGAAAAGCTCGTTTATCGAGAGCCTTACGATGGGGATGAACCGCGTAATCGTAGGCCAGAAGCATTTGGTTGAGGCCTTGCTGATAGGTCTGCTAAGCGACGGGCACATATTGCTCGAAGGTGTGCCGGGACTGGCTAAGACGCTTGCCATCAAGACTTTGGCGCAGCTTGTTGATTCAAAGTATAGCAGGATACAGTTCACGCCCGACTTGTTGCCGGCCGACGTTACGGGTACGATGATTTACTCGCAGAAAGATGAGAAGTTCCAGGTGAAGAAAGGCCCGGTGTTCGCCAATTTCGTGTTGGCGGACGAGATAAACCGCGCCCCGGCAAAGGTGCAGAGCGCATTGCTCGAAGCCATGCAGGAGCATCAGGTGACTATCGGCAGCGACACGTTCGACCTGCCCGACCCGTTCCTCGTGATGGCCACGCAAAACCCGATAGAGCAGGAGGGTACGTATCCGCTGCCAGAGGCCCAGGTGGACCGTTTCATGCTGAAAGTGGTGATCGACTATCCTACTTTGGATGAGGAAAAGCTCATCATCCGCGAGAATTTGCAGCGTTCTCTGCCTGAAGTCACCCCGGTAATATCCGCGGACGAGATAATCAACGCCCGCGAGGTGGTTAGGAAAGTCTACATCGACGAGAAGATAGAGCAATACATCGCCGACATTGTTTTTGCCACACGCTATCCTGACAGGTACGGTCTGCCGCAGCTGAAAGACCTGATAGTCTTCGGCGGAAGCCCCCGCGCCAGCATCAACTTGGCCAAGGCGTCAAGGGCTTACGCTTTCATCAAGAGGCGCGGGTATGTGATACCTGAAGACGTCAGGGCCGTAGCCCACGACGTGCTCAGGCACCGCATAGGCTTGTCATACGAGGCGGAGGCCACCAATGTGACGAGCGAGGAAATTGTAAGTGACATAATAAATAAGGTGGAGGTACCTTGATGGATACCCAAGACATACTGAAGAAAGTCAGGAAGATAGAAATAAAGGCTCGCGGGTTGAGCAACAACATCTTCGCAGGACAGTATCATTCTGCCTTCAAGGGCAGGGGAATGGCTTTCAGCGAAGTGCGCGAGTATCAATACGGTGACGACATCCGCGACATCGACTGGAACGTCTCGGCGCGCTTCCACAAGCCATACGTTAAGGTTTACGAGGAGGAGCGCGAACTCACGGTGATGTTGCTGATTGATGTCAGCGGCTCGTTGGACGTCGGCACGCAGCGTTCCACAAAGCGTGAGGTTGTCACAGAGATTGCCGCGACGCTGGCGTTCAGCGCCATACAGAACAATGACAAGATAGGCGTGATATTCTTCTCTGACAAGATTGAGAAATACATCCCTCCGAAAAAGGGGCGCAAGCATATCTTGTTCATAATCCGCGAGATGCTCGACTTCCACCCGGAAAGCAAGAAAACCGACGTGCGCATGGCTGTTGAGTTTCTCACAAGCGTGTTGAAGCGTAGATGCACGGCATTCCTGATGAGCGACTTCTACGTGAAGAACGAGTTTGAAAACGCACTGACAATATGCAACAGGAAACATGATGTCGTGGCTGTGCAGGTGTACGACCCTCGTGCGGAAAATATGCCGAACGTAGGCTTGATGAAAGTGCTTGACGCCGAGACGGGGCATGAGATGTACATAGACACAAGCGACAAGCGGCTGCGCAACGCCCATCACGCTTATTGGCTTAACAGGCAGAAGATGCTGGCTGACACTTTTAACAAAAGCAATGTGGACAACGTGTCGATAGCTACAAACCAGGATTACGTAAAAGCGTTGTTGCAGTTGTTCGCCATGAGGAGTTGACGTGTGCGGCTTTAGTTGAGGCAAATCATTCCCTTCAGGGATTAACTTGTTTGCCGCGTCACGGCAGGCGGCGAGGCTTTGACGTTCAGCGTTGAGCCACTTGCGCCGTCGGAGATTGGTCAATGAAAATGAAATGAAACGTATTATTTGTTTTATAGCAGTTTGTGTTTGCGTGCTTTACGCATCCGCCCAGGTGTTTGTGGAGTCAAAAATTGATTCAATCCAGATACTTATAGGCGAGCAGACCGACATAACCCTTAGCGTGACAGCTAAAAAAGGGGCGAGGGTGGAAATGCCCGCATACAAGCCTTCGCAATACATAACGCCGGGGGTGGAAGTGCTCAGCCATTCAGCCGCGGACACTTCGGTGCTTGACAACGGGCTTGTAAAGGTAAGCAAAAGATACACTTTGACGTCTTTTGACGAGAAACTGTATTACCTTCCGCCGATGAAGGTGAATGTGGACGGTAAGGTTTACAAAAGCAAAAGCCTTGCACTGAAAGTGTTGACTGTCCCAGTTGACACTTTGCATCCAGAGAAATTCTTTCCGCCGAAGGGCGTACAGGACAATCCTTTCTCGTGGAGTGAATGGGAGCCGGCTTTTTGGATGAGCGTAGTGTTCGTCCTGGTGTGCGTGTTGACGTATTACCTTTGGACGCGCCTGAAAGAAAACAAGCCCGTAATCGCCCGTGTGCGCATTATCAAGAAGATACCTCCGCACCAGCGTGCCTTGAAAGAGATAGAGGGCATTAAGGCCAACAGGATGGCAGCCCAAGAAGACCAAAAGACGTATTACACCCTATTGACTGACGTGCTTAGGAAATATATCAAGGAAAGGTTCGGGTTCAACGCTATGGAAATGACAAGCTCTGAAATCATATCCCGCCTGCAACAAGAAGGCGACAAGAAAATGACTGACGAGCTGAAGGAACTTTTCACGACGGCGGACTTGGTGAAATTCGCAAAATATTCTACGCTTATCAATGAGAATGACGCCAACCTCGTCAATGCCGTAGCATTCATAAATACAACAAAACTTGAAAACCAGCCGACTGTCGAGCGCGTAGAGCCTGCGCTGACTGACACCGACAAGCGTAGCATGCGTTCGCGGACGGTCTTGAAATCAACGATTTTGGCTTTGCTTGTAGCAGGCGCCGCCCTGTTGGCGTTTGTCGTCTACCAGGTGTATTTATTGATATAATGGGATTTGCGGATTATGGAATTTGTCAACAAGGAATATTTTTTATTGCTGTTATTGCTTATACCTTATTTAATTTGGTATTTGCTTTATCGGAAAAAGAGCGAGCCAACGATGCGCATGAGCGACACGTTCGCTTACCAATACGCGCCGAAGAGTTGGCGCGTCCGCCTTATCGGGCTGCCCATGCTGTTGCGCATCCTGACTTTCATCCTTGTCGTCATCGTGCTTGCACGGCCCCAGACCAACAACAGCTGGGGGCGGCGCACGGTAGAAGGCATCGACATAATGCTTGCGATGGACGTTTCAACGAGTATGCTTGCCGAGGATTTGAAGCCTAACAGGATTGAAGCAGCCAAGAGCGTTGCGTCTGAATTTATTTCAGGCCGCCCTGACGACAATATCGGACTGACGATATTTGCGGGAGAGGCGTTCACGCAATGCCCTATGACTACTGATCATACGTCGTTGATAAACCTTTTGCAGAACGTGCGGACGGATATTGCGGCGAGAGGCTTGATTTCAGACGGTACGGCCATCGGCATGGGGCTTGCCAACGCCGTGGGGCGTTTGAAAGACAGCAAGACCAAAAGCAAGGTAGTGATATTGCTTACGGACGGAAGCAACAACATGGGGGATATATCTCCGTTGACGGCGGCCAACATCGCAAAAAGTTTTGGCATACGTGTTTACACCATAGCTATCGGCAGTAAAACGGTGGCTCCGTATCCCATACAAGTTGGCGGTACGACGCAGTATGTGGATATGCGCGCCGACGTAGACACGGAGACGTTGGGCGAGATAGCATCGACGGCAGACGGGCATTTTTACCGCGCCACCAACACGGCAGAGTTGAAAAAGATATATGACGACATCGACAAGCTCGAAAAAACGAAAATGGACGTGAAGAAGTTTTCCAAGCGTTATGACGCTTACCAGCCGTTCGCTTTGGCGGCGCTCTTGTCATTGCTGTTGGAAATATTTTTGAGACTTGTTGTTTTCCGTCGGATACCTTGATGTGCGGTGGTTGAAAACGCATGATGGGTGGTAATATAAAAATGTTAAGAGTATGTTCAGATTTGAAAACGCTGATTATTTATATCTGCTGATATTGATACCTGTTCTTGTGCTGGTGCGCCTGTACGGCCTGCGCAAGCGCAAGGCGCGGCTCAAGCGGTTTGGCGACCCGGAGTTTCTGAAAAGTCTTATGCCGGATGTCTCATATTCGAGGCGCGAGCTGAAGTTTTGGCTGTTGATGTCAGCATTGGCGTTGGTGATAGTCATGCTTGCGCGTCCGCAAATGGGCACTAAGATCAGCCAAGAACAACGCCGGGGCATAGAAGTAGTCTTGGCGTTGGATATTAGTAACTCGATGAAGGCGGAAGACGTGCAGCCGTCACGTTTGGCAAGGAGCAAGATGATGATTGAAAATCTTGTAGACAACTTTAACGACGACAAGGTTGGCCTGGTGGTTTTTGCAGGAGACGCTTTCGTCCAGTTGCCTATAACGAGCGATTATGTTTCCGCCAAGATGTTCTTGCAGAGTATTGATCCGTCGCTTATAGCGTCGCAGGGCACCAACCTCGCCGAGGCCATTGATTTGAGTTCGAGGAGTTTTACAAAACAAGACAAGGTCGGCAGGGCCATCATTGTCATAACAGACGGTGAAGACCATGAAGGCGGAGCTGTTGAAGCGGCGAAAAGGGCCAAGAAGAACGGTATGAGGGTGTTCGTGCTTGGTGTTGGTTCGCCCAAGGGAACGCCAGTTCCGGACGGCAACGGCGGTTATATGAAAGACAATACGGGGCAAGAAGTTATGTCTGCCTTGAATGAGGATATGTGCAAGCAAGTGGCCGAGGCCGGTGGTGGAGCGTATATCCATGTGGAAAACAACAATATCGCCCAGAAGCAGTTGGACAACGAGATTGCTAAATTACAAAAAGGCGACATTATGAATGTTGTTTATAGCGAGTACGACGAGCAGTTCCAGGCAGTTGCGATATTGCTGCTTCTTGTGCTTGTAATCGAGACCGTAGTGCTTGAAAGCAAGAACCCGTTATTAAAGAAGATAAAACTTTTTAAATGATTTTGGCTGAAATGAAATCAAATATGTTGAGGTTTTTAATGTTGTCGCTATTGTTCGGCGTTGCTGTTATTGCTGGCGCGCAAACTGACCGTCAGCTTATCCGTGACGGCAATAAGCTGTTTGAAGCTCAGCAGTACGACAAGGCTGAAATTCAATACAGGAAGGCTGTTTCCAAGAACCCGTCAAACCCGCAGGCGTTGTATAACCTCGGATGTGCGCTGATGATGCAAAACAAGGACTCTGCCGCCGTGGCACAATACGAAAAAGCCGCGCGGCTTGAAACAAATAAGTTGCGCCTTGCAAGCGTTTACCACAATATAGGGGTGATATGCCAGAACCATAAGATGTACGGCGAAGCCATAAAAGCATACGAGCAATCTTTGCGTAACAACCCCAAAGACGACGAAACGCGTTACAATCTCGCCCTTTGCAAAAAGATGCAGAAGAATAACAAAAACAAGGATAAAAAGAAAGAGCAGAAAAAGAACGAGAACAATAAGTCACAAAATAAAAAAGATAATAACGACGACAAGAACAAGGGCGAAAACAAGCAGCAACAAAAAGAAGAACGCATGAGCAAAGACAATGCCGAGCAGTTGCTCAATGCCGCCATCCAAAGCGAGAAATCAACACAGCAACGCTTAAGGAAAGCGATGCAGAGGCAGACACCACGAAGGGGGAGTGGCAAGAATTGGTAGAGTCTTAAAATGAAGCTATAGATATGAAAAAATATATACTTATATTGCAGCTGGTCTTTTTGTGGACGGCGTTGGCTTACGGTCAAAGGCTTGTAGTCAATGTTCCGTCAACTGTGTCTGTAGGTGAAAACTTCAGGCTGACTTATACTGTAAGCACGATAAATGCGTCTGACGAGATACGCATGGGTAAAATCCCGAATGCATTTGAAGTCATAACAGGACCGTATGTGTCAGAACAGTCGAGTTTTCAGATGGCGAACGGGCACACCAGCAGTTCCTCGTCAAAGACATATACATTCATACTATATGCTTCAAAAGAAGGAACGTACACCATTCCTGCGGCAAGTGTTGTCGTAAATGGGAAAAGGCTTACGTCACGGTCGGCGAAGGTGAAGGTTGCAGGACGGGTGCAGAGCGGCAATGGCGCTCCGAGGATGCACGACGACTCCTATGGGCAGCCACGTATGCGCAATGCCGGTACGCCAATCAGTGGCAGCGACTTGTTCATAAAGGTGAGCGCAAATAAGCGCAGGGTGCACGAGCAAGAGCCTATACTTCTCACTTATAAGGTTTACACGCTTGTAAATCTGTCGAAACTTGACGGCAAAATGCCAGATTTGACTGGGTTCCACACTCAGGAAATACCACTTCCACAGCAAAAGTCGTTTCACATCGAGCGTGTCAACGGCCGGCCTTACCGTTGCGTCACATGGAGCCAGTATGTGATGTATCCTCAAATGACTGGCAAATTGGAAATCCCAAGTATAACTTTCGAGGGGACGATCAGCCAGCAAAACCGGAACGTTGATCCATACGAGGCTTTTCTTAACGGAGGTTCAGGGTATATAGAGGTAAAGCGTACCATCAAAGCTCCTGGGGTTACGATACAAGTAGACCCGCTGCCAAAGCGTCCTGCCAACTTTTCAGGCGGAGTCGGCAAGTTTAATATAAGTGCGCAAATCAGTAAGAGCAAAGTCAAGGCGAACGACCCGGTGACAGTGCGTGTCGTCGTGGGCGGCGTTGGAAACCTGAAATTGATAAAACAGCCGGTTGTTAATTTCCCGAAGGATTTTGACAAGTATGACGCAAAAGTCATAGACAAGACCAAACTTACCCAAAGCGGCGTAGAAGGTAATATGGTTTACGACTTCCTTGCCGTTCCGCGCAATCAGGGAAATTATGTAATTCCTGCCATTGAGTTCGTTTATTATGACGTGCAAACAAACGCTTATAAGACGATAAAGACACAAGCGTTCAACCTTGAGGTTGAGAAAGGTGACGGAAGCTCAAGCACAGCCATTGACTATGGCGATTTGAAAGACAAGGACATTCATCCAATAAAAGAAGGCGGGCACAATGTTCTGGACGTTAAGGATATTTTTTATGGTTCCGTAACGTATTGGTTTATTTTGTCGCTCTTGTTCGTAATCTTTGTCAGTGTGCTGGTGATATTCAGGCGACGTGCCATTGAGAGTGCCGACATTGCGCGCTTGAAGATAAAGAAGGCCAACCGCATCGCAACAAAGCGGTTGCAGTATGCAAACAAGTTGATGTTGAGCAACGAACACGACAAGTTCTATGACGAAGTGCTCAGGACTTTGTGGGGATATGTCGGCGACAAACTGAACATACCGGTAGAGCAGTTGTCAAAAGACAACATAGCCGAAAACTTGGCACGGCGGAACGTGGATGAGGATACGATAAATATGTTTGTCAAGGCCGTGGACGAGTGTGAATACAATCGCTATGCGCCGGGAGATACGAAAGGGAATATGAACCAAACGTTTGAAGCAGCAATGACGGCAATCATCAAGATAGAGGATGTGTTGAGCGGTGCGAAAAAGCGTAAAGCGAACATCCGTCTGTTGATCGTGGCGTTTGCCTTGGCGATGCCTTTGTCTGTAGGTGCCATAACCAAGAAGAACGCTGACGACGAGTATAAAAAAGGCAACTACGTCCAGGCCATCAGGGATTATGAGGAGTTGCTAAAGAAAGAAGGGGCAAGCGTTGAGTTGTATTACAATCTTGGAAATGCTTATTACCGTACCGATAACATCACACGTGCCGTGTTGAGCTATGAGCGTGCCCTTATGTTGTCTCCGGGCGACGATGACATAAGGTTCAACCTGCAAATGGCGCGGTCGAAGACTATCGATAAGATAACCCCGAAGTCTGAAATGTTTTTCGTGACATGGTACAAGTCCTTGGTTAATCTTACCAGTGTTGACGGATGGGCGAAGACCGCACTGTTCAGTATTGCCTTTGCTTTGGCGTTGGTGTTATGTTACCTGTTCGGACGGAAGCTGGTCGTCCGCAAGGTCGGTTTTTATGGCGCAGTGGTGTTTGTTGTGCTTTTTGTCTTGGGCAATGTGTTCGCATACGCTCAAAAGCAGACACTGACCCAGCGTAGCGGTGCCGTCGTGGTTTCACCTTCGGCGGCTTTGAGGAAGACCCCGGTGCCTAACAGCGAGTACAGCGCTATCATTCATGAGGGCAGCCGTGTTGAAATAATCGACGACACGATGAAAGATTGGAAGTTGGTTGAGCTTGAAGACGGTCGTGAAGGATGGATGTTGAGTTCGCAGATGGAAAGGATATGATGTTCGTGGAAAAATAGCAATCAGATGCAGACATTGTTTGAGATAGACAGGGAGATACTTGCGTTTTTCAATGGCAGCGGTTCGTTGTTCGTTGACAACCTGGCTGTTGTGCTTACGTCAGGATTGACTTGGATACCGTTGTACGTTTCATTGCTTTACATCGTCATCCGGAACAATGAGACGATGAAGCAAATCATGCTTGTCATTGGTTGCGTGTTGCTGTGCGTCGTCATGTCTGACGGCGTGGCTGATTTCATCGTCAAGCCCTTGGTCGGAAGGTTTAGACCGTCAAACGAGCCGCTTATAAAGTATGCCGTTGAGGTTGTTGACGGTGTGCGCGGAACGCAGTACGGCTTCTTCTCGGCCCATGCGTCAAACACATTCTGCATTGCGATGTTTTTCTCATTGCTTGTCCGCAAGAAATCGTTTGTCGCAGCCATGGTGCTATGGTCGTTGGTCAACTGCTGGACGCGGATGTACCTCGGACTGCATTACCCAAGCGACATCGCCGCCGGCTTGTTGTGGGGAGGTGTCGTCGGGGCGGTTGTTTATTTTATCTACCTCAAGTCATATTTGAGGATGTACCCTGATTTCAATTACGTTTCGTCGCAATACACGTCAACCGGTTACAACCGCATAGACATTGACGCCGTGCTTCTTGTCCTTACGCTTACGTTGCTTTACGCCGTCATGAGGGCATTATTGTTTTAATTCATAAGTCATGGAAATGGATACAAGACACATTCACATAAAAGATTTCAATTACGACCTGCCCGACGAGCGCATTGCCAAGTTCCCCGTTGCGCAGAGGGATCACAGCAAGCTCTTGGTGTACAACAAGGGAGAAGTCTCTGAAGATATGTTTTACAACATTGCCTCCCATCTGCCGGAAGGGGCCTTGATGGTGTTCAACAACACGCGGGTGATCCAGGCGCGCATACATTTCAGGAAAGAGACGGGGGCCCTGATTGAGGTCTTCCTCCTTGAGCCGGCCCGCCCGGCTGACTATGAGCAGATGTTCCAGTCGCGAGGAGGCTGTGCGTGGTTGTGCATGGTAGGCAACTTGAAAAAATGGAAGGAAGGGCCGTTGCGCCGCACCTTTGAAGTCAAAGGCCGCAGTGTCACCATCACGGCCGTCCGCAGCCACGAACAGGGCACGAGCCATTGGATTGATTTCACATGGGACGCCGACGTGACATTCGCCGACATCCTTGACTCCGTAGGCGAGCTCCCCATACCGCCGTATCTCAACCGCGACACCGAGGAGAGCGACAAAGTGACTTACCAAACCGTTTATTCCAAGATAAAGGGCAGCGTGGCGGCACCCACGGCCGGCCTCCATTTTACGGAAGACGTCTTACGCTCGATTGACCTTCGCGGCATCGAGCGTGAAGAACTCACCCTCCACGTCGGCGCCGGAACGTTCCGGCCAGTAAAGAGCGAGGAGATTGCCGGCCACGACATGCACACCGAATATATCAGCGTAAGCAGGGCCACCCTTGAGCGGCTTGCAAGCCACGGTGCACAAGCCATAGCCGTCGGTACGACCAGCGTGCGCACCCTGGAGAGCCTTTATTATGTAGGCGCGCGCCTCGCCTCAAATCCCGACGCTACAGAGGCGGATTTGCATATAAGCCAATGGGAGCCATACGACACGCACCCGGCCATAACGCCGCTTGAGGCCGTAAGCAACATCATAGCCTATCTCGACCGTAACGGTATGGGGGCATTCCACGGCAGCACGCAGATAATCATTGCTCCTGGCTACGATTACAAGATAGTGAAAATGCTCGTCACCAACTTCCACCAACCGCAAAGCACCCTGCTGCTGCTTGTCAGTGCCTTTGTGCACGGCGATTGGCGCAAGATTTACGATTACGCCCTCAGCCATGATTTCAGGTTTTTGAGTTACGGCGACAGTTCGTTGCTCATACCTTAGACTTTTTTGAGCGATGCTGACGCGCGGCTTGGAGATGTTCCGTCATTGCGGCCGGAACCGTCAGCCATTATTCTTTAATTCACATAAACGATAATATATGAAAATTGGAGACAAAGTAAGATTTATCAGTGAGGTCGGCGGCGGAGTGGTTGCCGGTTTCCGTGATAAGAACATAGTCCTGGTGGAAGACGAGGACGGCTTCCAGATACCGGTGAGGATAAACGACGTGGTTGTCATAGACAGCGATGACTATGACATCAAGCCCGCTGCGCCGTCATCGCCGAAGCCGCAGGCTGACGACGATTACGACCCTGCCGACCGCCCCGTGACGTTCCGTCCCGAACCGGAGGAACGCAAGGGCGGCGACGCATTGTCAGTCTATCTCGCCTTCGTGCCTGTTGACAGCCGCGAACTCACCACCACGAAGTTCGAGGCGTACCTCGTCAACGACAGCAACTATTACGTCACTTACACTTACCTCTCGGCCGAAGGGGCGAGCTGGAGCCTGCGCTCCGTCGGTGAGATAGAGCCTAACACAAAGCTCTTTGTCGAGGAGTTCGACCGTGAAGCGTTGAACCTCCTTGAGCGTGTGGCTGTGCAGCTTGTGGCTTACAAGCGAGGCAAGAGTTTCATCATCAAACCGGCGGTGGACGCAAGGCTGCGCATCGATACTGTGAAGTTCTACAAGCTGCACACCTTCAAAGAAAACGACTTTTTCGAGGAGCCGGCCCTTGTTTATACCATTGTGGAGAACGACCAACCCGTGCGCCCGCTCGTAGTTGACGCCAAGAAGCTGAAGCAAGAAATGGCTCGCAAAGTCTCTGCCGACAGCCGCCCGGCCGCGCATCCGGCCCGACGCCGCGGCAAGGATGAGCCTGTGGTGGTAGACCTCCACGCCGCCGCGCTGCTTGACACCACGGCCGGGATGTCGTCCGCCGACATACTCAACCACCAGCTTGACGTCTTCCGCAAGACGATGGACGAGTATAAGGCTAAGCACGGCACACGGCTCATCTTCATCCACGGCAAGGGCGAAGGCGTGCTCCGCCACGCCATCGTCAACGAGCTAGCCCGCCGCTATAAGAACTGCCCCTACCAGGACGCCTCGTTCCAGGAGTACGGCTACGGGGCCACGCAAGTTACGATGAAATAAATCAAGATTTTTAGCAGACAAGTTTTTTAGCAGACAAGCAGACAAGTGACGAGCAGACTAGCTTTTTTGCAGACAAGTGACAAGCAAACAAGTAGACAAGCGGAATGCCTTGTCTGCTCGTCACTTGTCTGCTAAAAAACTTGTCTGCTGACAATTCTTAACTCTTAACTTTAAAAAAAACATGCAACACGGATTTATGAAAGTCGCCGCCGGCGTGCCATCGTTGAGAGTAGCCGACTGCGAATACAACATCCAGCAGATAGAAGCCCTTGTGGCCAAGGCCGAGGGCAGGGGAGTGGAGGCCATGGTGTTCCCGGAGCTGTGCGTCACGGGCTACACCTGCCAAGACCTCTTCCGCCAGTCGCTATTGCTTGAGAAAGCCGAGACAGCCGTCCTCATGCTGCTCGACTTCACCCGCAACCTCGACATCATCATCGCCGTAGGCGTACCCGTGCCCGTAGGCGGCGTCCTGCTCAACTGCGCCGCCGTCATCCAGAAGGGCGACCTGCTCGGCCTCGTGCCCAAGACCTACCTGCCCAACTACGGAGAGTTCTACGAGAAGCGGTGGTTCGCCTCCGCGCTCGACCTGCAGCCCACCGAAGTGCGCTATGCCGGTAACACGCTGCTCATAACGCCTCAGCCCACGCTCTTCCGCACGTGCGACGGCGCCCTCATCGGCGTCGAGATATGCGAAGACCTCTGGTCGCCCGCCCCTCCGAGCACCACCCTCGCCCTTGCGGGCGCCGACGTCGTGCTCAACCTCTCGGCCAGCGACGAGCTCGTAGGCAAGCACGCCTACCTTGAGACGCTCATCGCCCAGCAGAGCGCGCGCACGCTTTCCGCCTACGTCTACGCCGGCAGCGGATACGGCGAGAGCACGCAAGACGCCGTTTACGCTGGCAACGCCCTGATCTACGAGAACGGCGCGCGACTTGCCGCCGGCCGCCGCTTCAGTCTTGAGGCGCAGGCCGTCGAGGCCCAAGTTGACGTGGAGCGGCTGCGCGCCGAGCGCCGCGCCAACAGCACGTTCGCGGCGGCCTCGCGCGGCGTGTCGGCCCGCGTCGTTGATGCCCATGCGGCCACCGCCGTGCGCGACTTTGAGCTTGAGCGCGCCGTTGACCCCCATCCATTTACGCCCAAGGCCGCCGACATGGACGCCACGTGCGACGAGATAATGTCAATACAAGCCCTCGGTCTGGCCAAGCGCCTCGCCCACACTGGGTGTCGCTCTGTTTTCATCGGTATTAGCGGAGGGCTTGACAGCACATTGGCGTTGCTTGTTGCCGCTAAGGCGGTAGACGCCCTCGGTTTGCCGCGCACGGCAATCACGGGTGTGACGATGCCTGGCTTTGGAACAACCGGGCGTACACATACCAATGCCACAGCCTTGATGCGCGGCCTTGGTGTCACTATGCGTCAGGTAGACATTACGGCAGCCGTGAGCCGCCACTTCAGCGACATTGGCCATAACCCCGATGAGCATGATGTGACTTACGAGAACAGTCAGGCCCGTGAGCGAACCCAGGTGCTCATGGATATGGCCAACCAGGCCGGAGGCATTGTCGTAGGCACGGGCGACCTGTCAGAGCT
This sequence comes from uncultured Prevotella sp., assembly GCA_944320255.1. GTDB lineage: Bacteria > Bacteroidota > Bacteroidia > Bacteroidales > Bacteroidaceae > Prevotella. Next base: position 15,646 of record CALUGU010000006.1, read on the forward strand.
GGCTCTCGGCTGGGCCACCTACAACGGCGACCACATCAGCATGTACGGCGTCAACGCCGGCGTGCCCAAGACCCTCGTGCGCCATCTTGTGCGCCACGCCGCCGACAGCCTTGGCGGCGAAGTTCGGGCCACGTTGCTCGACATTCTCGACACCCCCGTTAGCCCCGAACTCGTGCCTGCCGCCGCCGACGGCACCATCAGCCAGAAGACCGAAGACATCGTAGGCCCCTACGAGCTGCACGACTTCTTCCTCTACCATATGCTGCGCTTCGGCTTCAGCCCCTCACGCCTCTACCTGATGGCCCGCAAGGCCTTCGCCGGTGTTTATGCCGACGACGTAGTGAAGCATTGGCTCACGGTGTTCATCCGCCGTTTCTTCTCGCAGCAGTTCAAGCGCTCATGTCTGCCAGACGGGCCCAAGGTGGGCAGCGTCAGCCTAAGCCCCCGCACCGACTGGCGCATGCCCAGCGACGCCGCAGCAGCCCTCTGGATAAGGGAATGCGAGAGACTCTAATCTTTATCACACGTTGATAAAAAACTTACCAGGGAGTTTACGTGCAAGCCTTCGCTTCCGTAAACTCCCTGGTAAGTTTTTTCTGAATATTAAACCCCAATCTGTCATTAGGCCGCTAATTACGGATGAAGCCTAATGACCGATTTGGGTTAAAGCATAGTGTTGTCAGACGCTTCGTGCCGGAGCAGCAGTGTCGCAAAATTTTGTTTGAGCTGCAACGTGCAAGCGGCAAGTTGTATCGGTGGACAACTGAACGTCCTTCATTCCACAACGAGCTTGATTGTGTCAACGCCGAGGCGCGTCCCCAGCCATTGGCTTATCCTCTGACGCTCGGCGGCGTCGAGGCTGCCGCCTGGGGTGGTGGCTATTATCGCCGTGGCGTAGCGTTTCACGGCTGAAGTGTCGGCTGTGGCTTCGGCGGCGAGCGAAAGGCTTACGCCTGCGGCGGCAGGGAAGAGGGCTTTCACTTCCTTGGCTATCTCCGGGGCCATCGCCTCGTAGCGGGTGTATTCGCCGAGCAGCTCTTGCAGGCGGGCGGCCTTGGCGGCTTCGTCGCGCAGCATGGCGGCGTAGTTGTCGGCGGAGGTGCGCAGGCCGGCGAGACGGCTGTTGAGCGTCATCACGGAGGCGGACTCGGCACCTTGTATCACTTGCAGCCTGTAGCGGCCGAGCTTGTAGGCGGCCATCCCGTCCTGGGCTTGCCTCACGGCGCTGTCGGTAAGTTCGCGGCCTACGGCTACTACCCGCAGTGTAAGGCTGTCCTTATCGACGTCGTAAGATACTATCCTTGTGCCGGGGCTGTCGAGCTTGTCGGTGATGAAGTTGTTGACGTTGGTGTTGAAGATGCTTTCCCTGACGATGTGGTAAGTCATGACGGCGGCCGGCACCATCGTGGCAGCCACGGCGGTTATGACGTAGCGGCGGACGCGGGCGTAACGCTCGGTGGCGGCGAACTGCTTTTGGCTGAATTTCATCATCCTCACGCCGATGTAAGTGGCGATGCTGATGAAGACGGTGTTGATGAAGAACAGGTAGAAGGCTCCGAGAAAGTAGAGCAGGTTGCCCGTGGCTATGCCGAAGCCGGCCGTGCAGAGCGGGGGCATGAGGGCCGTGGCTATGGCCACGCCCGGCAGCACGTTGCCTTTGCCCTTGGTGGCGAGAGCCACTATGCCAGCCGCGCCGCCGAAGAGGGCTATGAGCACGTCGTAGAGTGTCGGCGACGTGCGGGCGAGAAGTTCCGACTGGGCTTGGTCGAGCGGCGTCAGCAGGAAGTAGACCGTGGCCGTGGCCACGCTTATGACTGTGGCCACGAGGTAGTTCTTCGCCGAGCGTTTCAGCAGGTCGAAGTCGTTGATGCCCACGGCGAGTCCCATGCCGATGATGGGGCCCATGAGCGGGGAGATGAGCATTGCGCCGATGATTACGGCCGTGGAGTTGACGTTGAGTCCGAGCGAGGCTATGAATATGGCGAAGACGAGCACCCAGAGCGTGGCTCCGTGGAACGACACGCCCGCGCTGATGCTCTTGATGGTGTCTTCCTCGTTTTCCTTGTCGGGCATGGCGTTGAAGTATTTCTTCAGCGTCCGCGCCGCGGCGTCCAGCATTTTCCGCATTAGCGGATTTTCGATGTTTGTCTGTTTCATGGCTGTAGGTGTTTTTGGTTTGTCATTCATTCATTTGGCCTGTAGAGCTGGCCTTGGCGCGCTCCCACCTTTTTCATATAGTTGTCGAGGAGGTTTGCAAACTCGTGGTTCTTCAATCCCCAGCGGGGGGCGATGAGCTTGCCTGGGGGCGACTGCGACGTGAAGCGGTCGAGGATGATGTCCGGTCGCAGGTGTTGTATATATTCGGTTAGTACGGTTATATATTCTTCGGGCAAATACAGGTGGAACGGTTGTTTTAAGTATTCATCAGCAAGTCGCGTGCCCTTTATTATTTGTAACTGGTGGATTTTCAGGATGTCGAGTCTTGTTGCCGATACGGCTTCAGCCTGTCGGATGCACTCTTGTTTGTCGTCGCCGGGCAGGCCTATGATGACGTGGCCGCCGGTGATGATGCCGCGGGCGGCGGTCTCGTCGATGGCGCGGCGTGAGCATTCAAAGGTGTGCCCGCGGTTGATGGCTTTAAGCGTGGCGTCGTTGGCACTTTCGATGCCATACTCAACAGCAACGAACACTTGGCGTGAAAGTTGCGCGAGATAGTCGAGCAGATGGTCGTCCACGCAGTCGGGGCGTGTGCCTATTGCTATGCCGACAACGCCGTCAACGCTAAGGGCTTCTTCATATTTGCGCTTCAATTCGTCGAGAGGGGCGTAAGTGCCGGTGTAGGCTTGGAAGTAGGCAATGTATTTCATCTCTGGGTATTTGCGTGAAAAGAATTGTTTGCCTTCTTCTATTTGTACTGTTATAGGTCTTGCAATGCCTTTCGTGCGGCAATATTCCGGGCTGAACGTGCTGTTGTCGCAGAAGGCGCATCCCCCGCGGCTGATGCTCCCGTCGCGGTTGGGGCAGGTGAAGCCGCCGTCAACGGATATTTTCTGCACCTTGAAGGGGAACCTTGAGCGCAGCCATGTGCCGAAATCATTATAGCAGTTCATTGTCATTTGTGTTATCTGTAATTGGCTTTGGGGCTTCCGGCTTCAATGGGTGCAACGGTATGATATGGGAGGATTAATCCCAAATCGATCTTCATTGCGAATGGGATTAAACCCAAATCGGTCATTAGACCGCTAAACATACATTTACGTTTATCATTCAGCTCTTCATCCGTCTTCCGCACCGCCGTTGTCATCTTGTTTCCCGTTTTTTCTCGATGTAGTCCGCTACATCTTCGATAAAAGCGGTAAACAATCTGCCTGACAGCAGCACGAAATGCGGATAAAGTCTAACGACCGATTTGGGTTAAACAGCACTTTTGCAATATACGGCAAAACGCCGTGCGGAAGACCGTTTTTCGTGCTGCGTTTTGCCGCTTTTTACATGGTAAAATGCCGCAAGTTGCACAACGGATTGTTCCGCGTTGAATTTCAGCACTTTACAAGGTTGTGGCTGAATGGTTGCAAACTTTTACGGCGAAATTACTTTCAAACCGTCAGACCCGTTAATATCTTTTAAATCTATCGTGATTGCAAATATAGTGAAAAATACTTATCTTTGCGCCAAACAAACATAAAAATAGTAATGAAAAAGATTATTGTCATGTGTGCGGCATTGTTGTTAGCCGTTAGTGGCGTTGTTGCCCAAAGCGGGCTGCAGATGGAAAGCATTGCCAAAGGTGAATTAGCGGCGGAACGTCTTAGCGCAGTGACGCCTTTGCCTGACGGCGAAAGTTACGCAATGATCAGCAATGACGGCAGTAAAGTGGTTAAGTATTCCTTCAAGACCGGACGGCAGACGGGCGTGTTGTTCGACGTTGACAACACGGTGGGGGAGAAGGTCGGCAAGTTCGACGGATACATCCTCAGCCCCGACGGCACGAAGATGCTGATACAGACTGACACCAGGAAGATTTACCGCCGCTCGTTCACGGCCACGTATTATATTTACACGATAGCCGACAGGAAGCTGGAACGGCTGTCTGACAACGGACCGCAACAGGCCCCCGTGTGGTCGCCCGACGGCATGAAGGTGGCCTTTGTCAGGGACAATGACATTTACCTGATAAAACTCTTGTATGGCAATTCGGAAAGCCGGGTGACAAAGGACGGCAAGCGCAACGAAGTGATAAACGGCGTGCCCGACTGGGTTAGCGAGGAGGAGTTCGCCTTCAATTCTGCGCTGGCCTTCAACGCCGACGGCACTATGCTTTGTTGGATAAGGTACGACGAGAGCAAAGTGCCCACGTATTCCTTGCAGATGTATAAGGGCATGGCGCCTGAAAAGCAGGAATATGCCGAGTATCCCGGCCTTTATTCATATAAATACCCCAAGGCGGGGATGACGAACTCAAGGGTCTCGGTGATGAGTTACGACACGCAGTCGCGCCAGACGCGCACGATGCAGCTGCCTGTTGACGCTGACGGATACGTGACGAGAATCAAGGCTACGGCGGACGCGGCCAAGATGATAGTCTGCACGATGAACCGCCACCAAGACAAGCTGTGCCTTTATTCGGTGAACCCGCGCAGCACGGTCTGCAAGCTGCTGGTTGACGAAAGCGTGCCGAAGTACGTCAAGGCGGAGGCGATGGGGGCCATACAGGTGACGGACAACCACATCTTGCTGCCGAGCGACAGGTCGGGCCACATGCAGCTTTACCTTTACAGCCTCACCGGGCAGTTGCAGAAACGGCTGACCAACACCGGATATGACGTAACCGCTGTTTACGGATACGACGAGGGCACGGGCAACGTGTATTACCAGGCTGCGGGCAAGAACCCGATGAACCGTGAGGTGTATGTCACGGCGAAAAACGGCAAGACCACCTGCCTGGCGCAGGGCGACGGGTGGAATGCCGCCGTGTTCAGCAAGAATTTCAAGTATTTCATCAACCAGTGGAGCGACTGCGAAACACCGTTTGAATATTCAATATGCACAAGCACGGGGAAGAAAACCGCCACGCTGATTGACAACAAGGCTCTTAAGGCGAAACTCTCGCAGTACAGCCTTGGCACAAAAGAGTTTTTCAGCTTCAAGACTTCCGAGGGTGTAGAGCTTAACGGCGTGATGATAAAGCCGGCAGGTTTCGACCCGGCTAAGAAGTATCCGGTGATAATGTGGCAGTACAGCGGGCCGGGCAGCCAGCAGGTTGTAAACTCGTGGAACCTCGGCTCGATGGGCAACGGGGCTTTGCTTGATTCTTACATTGCCGGCCAGGGCTACATCGTCGTATGCGTTGACGGACGCGGAACTGGGGCGCGCGGCGCGGAGTTTGAGAAGTGCACTTACCTTAAACTTGGCGAGCTTGAGGCGAAAGACCAGGTGGAAACCGCAATCTACCTCGGTTCGCTTCCGTATATTGACAAAGACAATATCGGCATCTGGGGATGGAGCTACGGCGGTTTCACCACGTTGATGAGCATGAGTGAAGGCCGCGGAGTGTTCAAGGCCGGCGTGGCCGTGGCCGCTCCGACCGATTGGAGGTATTACGACACGGTGTATTCAGAAAGGTATATGCGCACGCCGAATGAAAATCCGTCAGGTTACGACATTAACCCGATGAAACGTGCCGGCAAGTTGCACGGCGCGTTGCTGTTGTGCCACGGCCTTGCCGACGACAATGTTCATCCGCAGAACGTATTTGAGTACGCTGAAGCGCTTGTGCAGGCCGACAAAGACTTCAAGATGAACGTTTACACCAACCGTGACCACGGCATCTACGGCGGCAACACGCGCAACCACCTGTACAGGCAGATATTGCAGTTCTTCAACGATAATCTTAAGTGATTGCATATTTAACAAAACTAAATAAATACAGTAATGAAAATCGAAAAGTCGTTTTATGCCTTGGCGTTCGGACTGCTGTTAGCACCGTTGTCTGTTGACGCTGCCGACGTGGTAGTCACGGTGGCTAACAGTAGCGATGTGCAACGCCAAGAATTGGTTGAAATCCCTGTGAAAGACATCTACGCAAAACTCGGCGTAGCCAACGGGGAAAAGTTCATCGTGAAAAACTCCTTGGGACAGCAGGTCGCCTACCAGGTGACGTATGACGGCAAGCTGCTCATAGATGCAAGCGTAAGGCCTAAAGGCACTGCTGATTTTACGATTGTGAAGGGACAGCCGAAGGAGATGAAGACATTTGTGTGCGGAAAGCAGTATCCTGAACGCGTTGACGACATCGCATGGGAGAACGACCGCACGGCTTACCGCGTTTACGGCCCGGCTCTGCAACGCACGGGTGAGCGTGCTTTCGGCATCGACGTATGGCTGAAGAACACCCCCGACTTGGAGGTTGAGAAGCGTTATGTTACGGAGCTGTCGAACCATCCGAAGATAGAGGAACTGAAGAAAGCTGGCAAAATGGCCGAGGCCTTGGAGATGGAGCAGGAGACCACTTACCACTTCGATCACGGTTATGGCCTTGACTGCTATAAGGTTGGCCCTACGCTTGGTTGTGGTGCGCCGGCGTTGATGAGCGGCGGCGAGATGGTTATGCCGTATTGTTACAAGACATACAAAATCTTGGATAACGGCCCGCTGCGTTTCACTGTGCAGCTTGACTACAATCCGTTTAAGATAGGCACTGACGGGAATGTCGTTGAGCACCGTATTATAAGCTGTGACAAGGGCAGCAATTTCAATAAGATGACGGTGTGGTACGACGGATTGACTAAACCTTGCGACATGGCGGCGGGCGTTGTCATCCACAGCGAGGATACAAAGAGCGTAGTTTATGGTGACAATTACGTGCTTTATGCCGACCCGACCGATAATCCGGCAAAGCAAAACTTCCAGATTTACGTCGGCGTGTTGTTCCCCAACGGCGTAAAGGCTACGAAGTCCATAATGTACGACAATCCGGCCAACGGCAATGCAGGGCACGGGGTAGGGTTGATAACTTACCAGCCTAACGAGAAATACACCTATTATTTCGGTTCGGCGTGGAGCAAGAACGATGTCCGCACCTTGGACGAGTGGAAACTGCGTGCCGAAGGAACTCTCAATGCGTTGCATTCACCATTGAAGGTGACAATAAAGTAACATAAAAAGAACACTTGTTAGTCTTAAACCTTATACTATGAAAAAACTTTTATTAGGAGACGAAGCTATTGCCCAGGCGGCGATAGATGCCGGATTAAGCGGTGTGTATGCTTATCCCGGCACACCGTCAACGGAAATCACAGAGTACATTCAACATTCTCCAATCGCTTCTGAGCGTGGCATCCACAGGAAATGGTCGGCTAATGAAAAGACCGCAATGGAAGAAGCGTTGGGCATGTCTTTTATGGGCAAGCGCGCCTTGGTGTGCATGAAGCACGTTGGACTGAACGTATGTGCCGACCCGTTTGTAAATACAGCCATGACGGGAACGAACGGCGGCTTGATTGTCCTTGTGGCAGACGACCCGTCGATGCATTCATCGCAGAATGAACAAGACAGCAGGTTTTACGCCAAGTTCGCAATGATTCCCTGCCTTGAGCCTTCAAGCCAGCAAGAAGCGTATGACATGGTTCATTTTGCGTTCGATTATAGCGAGCGTGTGCATCTGCCGGTCTTGATGCGCATAACCACGAGAATGGCTCACAGCCGGGCTGTCGTCGAGATTAACGATGTGCAACGTGAGCAGAACGAGATTAATTACAACGCACAACCGAACGACTGGGTTCTGCTTCCTGCAATTTCACGGCGCAGGAACAACATCGTCACACAACAGCAGGCTGAACTTGAGGAAGATGCCGTCAACAGCCGATACAACCAATATGTGGACGGGAAGGATCATTCCTTGGGTGTCGTTGCCAGTGGCATCGGCGTAAATTATCTTGAAGAATGTTTTAACGGGAAATGCCCATATCCCGTCCTGAAAATCAGCCATTATCCATTGCCGAAGAAATTGTTAAGGAAAATGACTGACGAATGTGATAATGTCATAGTCATTGAGGAAGGACAGCCTTTCATCGAAGATGTTTTAAACGGTGTGATGCGTGGCACGGCGGTAATTAAAGGCAAGTTGACCGGCGATCTGCCTCGTAACGGGGAGCTGACGCCAGACATTGTGAGACACGCATTCAACTTGCCTGACGCTGAAGGTGTCAGGGCGAGTGAGAACGTTGTTCCGCGTCCGCCTGCGTTATGCCAAGGCTGCGGACACCGTGACGTGTACGCAGCATTGAATGATGTTTTGTCAGAGTTCCCCAACGCGAGAGTCTTTGGCGACATCGGCTGTTACACATTAGGTGCGTTGCCGCCGTACAAGGCTCTTAATTCCACTGTCGATATGGGCGCAAGCATAACGATGGCCAAAGGCGCGGCTGATGCAGGGCAATGGCCTGCGGTGGCTGTCATCGGCGATTCTACTTTTACCCATTCGGGCATGACGGGCTTGTTGGACGCCATAAATGAAAATTCAGACATAACGGTTATTATCAGTGACAATCTCACGACTGCGATGACGGGTGGACAAGACTCCGCCGGCACAAACAAGTTGGAAGCTATTTGCCGTGGCTTGGGGCTTAACGGAGAACACTTGAAGACCGTAGTGCCTTTGCCTAAGAACATGCCTGAAATCGAAAAGATATTACGTGAAGAAATATCCTACCACGGCTTAAGTGTGATTATTCCGTGCCGTGAGTGTATGCAGACATTGAAACGTCATTTAAAGCAGAAAAAACAAAAAGGAGGACAAGGAAATGAAAACTGACATCATACTTTGCGGCGTAGGAGGACAAGGTATTCTTACGATTGCGACAATCATAGGTGAGGCGGCCATAAAAGAGGGACTTTATATAAAGCAAGCCGAGGTTCATGGAATGTCACAGCGCGGCGGCGACGTGCAGAGTAATTTGCGTATATCTTCGTCACCTATTCACAGTGACTTGATTCCTCTTGGCAAGGCGGATGTCATCATTGCGATGGAGCCAATGGAGGCGTTGCGTTATTTGCCTTATCTTGATAAGCAAAACGGTTGGATAATAACGTCAAGTGTGCCTTTCGTGAACATTCCCAACTACCCGGACGTGGAATTGCTGAAGTCTGAATATTCAAAGATGAAGAATGTCTTGCTTCTTGATATTGAGAAGTTAGCCCGCGACAATGGCGTGCCTCGTTCTTCAAACGTAATATTGCTCGGTGCGGCCATTAGCAAAATAGGCATTGGCCGCAAAGAGATTGAAGACGCGATACGCACAGTATTCTCAAATAAAGGCGAGGCTGTTGTTGAAGCTAACATCAAGGCACTTCAAATCGGAGCTGAGAGCTTGTGATTATTGAGCAAAACGACCTAAATATTACAAAAATGCAAACGCCAATAGATAAGAAACTCGTTGATGATGCCATAAGCGATTTGGGCATCCAGGATTTTGAAAAGGCGACTATAAGGGAAGTCAAGTCAGTTGCGGCATACGCAGAGAAAAAGTCGGGGGTGGAGTTTATAAAGTTGGAGATGGGCATCCCCGGCTTGCCAGCCTCGCAGATAGGTGTTGACGCGCAAATAGCAGCCTTAAAAAACGGCATAGCCCACTCGTACCCTGACATTCAAGGTGCTCCGGCATTGAAAAATGAAGCGTCTCGGTTTGTAAAGGCGTTTATAGGTGTAGATGTGTCGCCGGAAGGTTGCATTCCTGTCTGTGGCAGTATGCAAGGCACGTTTGCGGCGTTCCTGACTTGTTCCCAAGCGGACAAACGGAAGGATACGATATTGTTCATTGACCCAGGTTTCCCCGTCCAGAAGATGCAGTTGCAGGTGCTTGGGGTTAAATATGAAACATTTGACGTTTACGACTTCCGTGGCGACAAGCTCGGCCAAAAACTTGAAAGCTACTTGCGGAAAGGCAATGTTTGCGCCATTGTCTACAGTAATCCGAACAATCCTTCGTGGATATGTTTCAATGAGGACGAACTTGAAACAATAGGTGGTCTTGCTACCAAATATGACGCTGTTGTGATTGAAGATCTCGCATATTTCGCAATGGACTTCAGGAAAGATTTAAGCACTCCTTTCGTTCCGCCTTACCAGGCTACCGTAGCGCGGTACACGGATAATTATATGTTGATGATAAGCGGTAGCAAGGCTTTCAGTTACGCAGGTGAACGCATCGGCGTAGCTTGCATTGGCGACAAGCTGTTCCACCGCCATTATGAAAACCTTGCAGAAAGGTACGAGGGGCTGCCGTTCGGTCTTGTTTACTCAACCCGTATGCTTTATGCGTTATCGTCAGGGACAAGTCACAGCGCCCAGTTCGCAATGGCGGCGATGTTGAAGGCTGCTTCTGACGGAACATACGATTTCCGCAAGGAAACAAGCGTTTACGGAGCGAGGGCGCACAAACTGAAAGAGATATTTTGTCGCCATGGCTTTTACATAGTTTACGATAAAGACTTGGGCGAAAATATCGCTGACGGATTTTATTTCACCATCGGCTATCCCGGAATGACGGGCGGTGAATTGGCTCACGAATTGATGTATTACGGCGTGAGCGCAATATGTTTGTCAACAACAGGCAGCTGCCAAAATGGTTTAAGAGTGTGCACTTCGTTTATTGAAGACAGGCAGTTGGACGAACTTGACCGCCGTATGGCCGTGTTCAATGCCAACAATCCGATAGGGTGACAAGGCTGCCCTTACATTTTATGAAAGACAATCTCCGTCAAAATCACGATGGCGGGGATTGTCTTTTTTTGTTGTATGACGTCACGTAAGTTCTGTATAAGGACGCATCCCGGCAAAGATCATCTATTTTCAAACTGTTTGTGAAAACAATTATACAGAACTCACGTCTGTCGTAATCACACATCTTTCACCTTGCCGTATAACCGCCTGATTGTCAATAATATACAATGCGGAGAATAAAATACGGCCTTTTGCTGTGCAATTTACGGCATATTGCATCGCAAAAGGCCGTCAATCAGCGTGCGATTGACGGCCTTTTAAAAATTTCATTGCAGCTTGCGGTTTTTTTGTTAAATCTTCGCCGTGGCAGAAACCATTTCCCTTGCAGGGCTATTTTCATATTCCGAACTTGCGAATGTTATATTTTTATTTCTTCAACTTTATTGTCGTAGACATACCAGATGAAACCTGAAACATTCTTATAATTCATATTTTCAAGCAAATTCATATATTGAATTATTTGGGTCTTGTATTCATTGCGCGGTTTGCCGAATTTGAAGTCCACAACGATTGTTTCATCGCCGTTGGTCATAACCCTGTCAGGCCGTCTTACGATTGTTTTTCCTGCGGATTTGTCGTATGTTAGGATGCTGCATTCTGTAAAGACTTTCCATTGTGGGGCGAACCATGCGGCGGCTTGTTTGTTTTCGAGACGCTTGGCCAATAAGCTGCGTATGTCGTCAGCCGAGAGGCTGCCATCGCCGAGCATTCCGTCAAATTCGAGCCGTGTCACCGCTTGGTCGATGTCGTCTGCCGTGTTAATCATAGAGAACAGTTTGTGCAGGATGTTGCCTGTCTTGATATATTTCTCTTGTTCGCTGTCTGTTTCATCATTGGTGAATTGCCTGCTGTCGTTGCTTTGTTTGAACTCAACCTTCGTTTTGTTCGTTTTTATGTCGATGTTAAGCGTTTCCGCACGTGTCAGGAACACGTTGCGCGTCTTGTTCCCGGCTGTTGTTTCCGGGCGTAGTGACAACTTTCCGTATTCAAATACCGTTGGACTGTCGTCGCCGCCTTCATTGAAAACAGACGGTTGCAGTTCGTTTGCCAAAAGCGGAAGGCAGTCTTCTATCACAACAGAACGGTTGTTGCGTCCTTTTTTTGCGGCGTCTTTCCGCCCTGCTACAAACAAGTTTTTCCCCGCCCGTGTAAAAGCGACATATAGCAAGTTCAGGTTGTCCACCCTGTTTTGTATGTGCTCGTTGCGGTAGTCGGGAGCGTAGATTGTCTCAAGAAGTTTTTTCGTGTATTTAATCGGAACTATCGGCAGTTTGTTGAAAGGCTCTTTGTCGGGACTTGCCCACAACATCGTCTTGTTGCTCTCCAACATCCATGAGCAGAATGGTATGACAACATTGTCAAATTCAAGCCCCTTACTCTTGTGTATGCTTATTATCCTTATGCCGTCGGCCTCGTCGCTTTGTATGGTCTTAGAGCAAATGTCGTCATCCCATGCTTCCAAGAACCTGTCTATGCCGCCGGTGCCGTTGTCTACGAACTCCGTCAGATAGTCGTTGAAAGCGCAAACGTATGGGCCTTGGCCTTGTATCTTGTCGAGCTTGAATGTAGAATATATGTAATCTATTATTTCGACGAGAGGCTTTTTCACCATTTCATCGATGTTTTCTACGAAGCCTTCAGGCAGCATAGTGTCCAATGTTTCAGGAGAAATACCTATGCCCGTGAAGTTTTCGATGCCGCCATCGGCATTTTGGGTTGTTTTGCTGTATATCTTTGCGAGCGTGGCTTTTGCCAGGATATTGTCGGGACTGTTTATGAACCTCAAGGCCTGGATGATTGCGCACACGGCAGGCGAGGCGTCCAACCTGAAAGCCTCGTCGCTGACGATTTTCAGTCCTTGATGCCTTTCCATTATGTAGTCGGCGATTTCAGGTATATGGTCGTTTGTCCTTACCAGTATGGCTATGTCTTTTTCCTTGATGCCGCAGGAGAGCAGGCCTTGGATTGTTTCGTCAATCCATGCGAGCATATTGTCTTTATATTCATTGCCCGTGCCCGGCAGCAACGACACTTTTACAAGGCCTTCCTTTTCTCTGCCGCTACGCGCCATTTGTTCCACGTCGGCGTAAGCGTCGAGCAGTTCTTGCGATGTTTGTTCATCGTTAGTGTTGCATTCGTCTTCATATTCAAGCCTTGTCACAATCTTGAAGAAACTGTTATTGAAGTCGATGATGTTGCGTTCCGAACGGTAATTGGTTTGCAACGTTTTCACATCTATTCCGCCTGTGGAGCCGTCGAATTGCTTGTTGATGTTGTTAAGCAGTCGCCAGTCGCCCGAACGCCATCGGTAAATGCTCTGCTTCACATCACCTACAATCAGGTTGTTTATTAGCGATGACTTGTCAGGACGCTTGCCGTCCACGGCTGGTGCGTCCACGGCGTGTTCTCCGCTTCTGCTCATACATTCTTTCAGCAGCACCTTGAAGTTTTGCCATTGCAAAGAGCTTGTGTCTTGAAACTCGTCGATCATTATATGCTCAAGCCTGCAACCTATCTTCTCAAAGATGAACGGCGAGTCGCTGTCTTTGATTAAAGTGTGCAGCAGGTGTTGTGTGTTGCTCAGTAGGAACAGGTTGGCGTCGTTGTTCAGTTCCCTTACTTTGTTTTCGATGCTGTTCAGCAGGCGCAGTTTGTCGAGATGTTCCAGTGTGCAGTCAGCCGTGGCATACAATTCCCACTGTTTGGGGCGTTCAGCCTCAGCGTCGTGGAGGAGTTTCATCAGCTTGCTGTTGACAAGTTCGATTATCGTGTCCCGTTCCTTACTTGTCTTTGAAGCCCAGTTGCTCGCGTCGTCTAAGCATTTTGTAAGGGTCTTGTTGACGCATTTGTCGCTGAAGTCGTTGCTTTTCAGCTTGTTGAAATAGCTGTATATGCCCGATTTCTTATTAGCGTATGACATCACGGTGAGTCCCGCGTTTTCCGTCTCACGCTTGAAAGTCTCCGCGTATTCGGCCATACGTTTCTGCGCATTGGCTTTTATCCCGCGCAGCTCTTTGGTGTACGCCTCGAAAAACTTTTCCTGTGTCACTACAGCGTTAAGCTCGTCGCCAACGTTCTTATAGAAGTCTTTGAATATGGTTTTGCCGAAAGATTTAACCTGCCAGATGACATTCCATCCCTTGTCCTCGTCGATGTTTGAAAATATATAGCTTATCAGCCATTTCAGTATAATGCTTGTTGACGTCAATGAGTCTATTATCTTGTCAACCGCCAATTCCTCTACCTGACTGTCGTTAAGGCCGATTTTCAGGTTGGCCGTGAGGTCGAGCTCCCGTGCAAGGTTGCGTAACACCGACTGAAAGAATGAGTCTATCGTCTCAACCATGAAGTAGTTGTAATTGTGTACGAGGTTGCGCAACGCCGTGCCAGCCCTTTGGCTTGCCATTTCAGCCCCTATGCCAAGACTGTCACACACGGTTTTTGTGTATGTATCAGATTCAGGCAGTTGCTTCCAAATCCCGTACAGCTGGCTTAATATGCGCAACTTCATCTCTTCCGTGGCTTTGTTTGTAAACGTCACGGCGAGAATGTTCTTGAAACATTGCGGATTGTCAATCAGCAATTTGATATATTCAACCGCCAGCGTAAACGTTTTTCCGCTGCCGGCGCTGGCCTTATATACTGTTAATGTTTTCATGTCTTTATTCTTTTTTATAGGAGTAAGGAGTAAAGGAGGGATGGAATAAAGAGTAAGTAAAAACGTTTTGTCTTTTGACAAACATAGGTAATCTGCTTTACTTCTTCTCTCCTAACTTCTTTTTTCCTTGCGTTTTCCTACCAATCCCTGAACAGCTCGAAGCCGAAGCGGCATCCGAAGCCGTCAAACTTTGTGTTGCGGGTGGCCATAAACACGCCCATCGAGAAAAAGCGGTTTGTAAATCCGTATCCATATTCGATGTAAGGGTGGAGGTGCTCCACGAACAACACATTCATGTAAATCCTTTCCATCTCCATCAGGCGACCGACGTAAGGTATCCGTGACAGCACCATCAGCGGCGATTCGTATGTCACATTTGTCCTGACGTAATATTCCGAAGCGTTGTACCAGTTGCTTCCTAACAGCTGGAACTCGCACGCCCAGTCGTCATTCCATCCGCCGGGGATGTTCTCCTCCCTGAAGTTTGTGTAGTCAAGGAAATAAGAGTTGCGGCTCTTTGACGTGTAAAAACCGTTGCCGAACCTCAGCGACAGGCTTCTGAGAGTGTGGAATTGCTTTTTCCACGACACGTCAAGCTCGTAGCGTTCATAGTCCATGTCGGCCTTGCCCGCGCGTATGCCACGCTCATAGTCGGCCGTGATTACAGGGCCGCGCCATCCCGCCGGGCGGTATTGCAGTTGCAACGACGGAGCCAGCGAATAATATTCCGTCGGCCTCCCAGCCGCCACAAACCCGGCATGGTCTACCGCCGAACGCCTGTGGAATATAAGACCGGGCTGCACGCTCCACTTGTCAGAGAAGTCATAGTTGCACGTCAGCTTTACGTATAAGTCTTTGAAATAGTCCAAGTTCATCTTGTCCCAGTCGATAGAGTCAAGCTGTTCGTTTTTCACCTGGTCTACGATGCTTGAGTTCGTAATCCTGTTGCCGTTGCCTATTTCCACTCCGATGAAACCGTTCCTTTTCCTGTTGAAATTGTATTTTAGCGGCACATTGAAGTATAGTTGGCGTTGCTTGAACGAATATCCGGCGTTGAACGCCAGCGATATGTCGCTGTTCAGCGAGAACTTATAGCTTGCGTTGAGCTTGAACTTGTACGTCACGCCGCGCCTGCCGCTGTAGCTCAGGTATAGCGGGTTGAGTATCGGCGAAATCCTGAAAGCCCCTTGGCCGTTAGCCCCGAAGTTGCCTTTTGTGCGGTTTACCACATAGTCGCCGAAGGAGTCCCACAACACCTTCTTCCATTTGCTTTCCTCCTTCTTTTTTGTGGCCGCCGTGTCCTTCAGGCTGTTGAGCGAGTCTTCCCTGTGGTACACGTCCTTCACGTTGGGTGGCAGCGGCGCCGGCCTGACGGCAGCCATCAGTTGCTTGTCGTGCGAATTGACGATGGAATCTGGCAAAACTATCGGATTGTCATAGACAGCATGGTATTCAGCCCTTATCTTGTTCCCGATGAAATGGAACTTTACGTCGATGTCGCACGTTTTCGGCAGCAACGAGCGCGCGCCGTCAATGCCCATCGCCAAGTCAACATGGAAGTTCACCAAGTCATATTCACCGTTGAACCTCACCTTGATAATGCGTCCCGTAGCCTTGTCGGCAATGGCCGACCCGCTTATCAGCTGCGTGTTGTATCGCTTCGGGCGGAACACTATCTCCACGCGATTGTCCGTAAGCCCTGTTATGTCATACCTGTACAGCCTTATGTTGCTCTTGTTGAAAGGGGAAAGCACCTGTGGCCCGAACATCGTCACGCCGTAGACGTTGGGCATCAGGTATTTCGTCACCGTCTCCATGGCGTCCTTGTGGCGCGGTATCGTGCCCGTGTTCAACTGCCTCACAGCCTTCACAATCCTGTCGCCGCGTATCATAAGGCTGCTGTAAGTCTCTCCGGCGTATTCCCTTTTGCCCCTTGAGATGTAAAACATCGACGGCACGGCCATCAGCGTGAAGTTTCGTTTTTCTGTCTTGAAGTAATACGACAGGTAGACGTTCGAGCTGAATTCCTCGTCGGCGGGACACACGCTTTGTCTGTACGCCAATACACGCTGCAACATCAACGAGTCTGTTTCCTGCTTGGCGTAAGTGTCGGCGGCGGATGTCAGCATTATGAGGACAGCCACCGTAAGCGCTGTTTTCCCAACGACTTTCACAATGCAAATATAGCGCAATTTGAGTTAAGCGCAAAATAAAATGACGGATAACCGCAGACTGACTGCATCTTGATTATCATACTTAGCGGCTAGGCCGGCATCTGACGTTATGTAACTAATAACGCACAATCTCTTTCAATCTGGTTTTTGTTTTAACATTTAAAATGCCATCGGTGAAAATAATTCCGGCTTTTGACCGATTTTACGCCATTTTTCGTGTGCAATCATAAATCGCTGTCATTGTGGCAGATACGCTCTGTTGCTGCAAAGTGTGCAACAAAATACGGCATTTTAACATTTTTTCTATGCACATTATCGTCGATAATGTATGTGTTTATCGCCGTCAACCACCATTCCCGTCAGCCTCATTAACGGCAAAACGCCCCTTGAATAACGGTCTTTTGCCCATTGATTAGCCGTCATCCATATATCAAACAGCCGTTTTCCGCCATATTTCCGGCACAAAAACGTCCTTTCAAATCCTATTTCGATGATTTTCACAGACAAAACCAATATGACGTTTTGTCGTGTTTTACTATGAATATCAAGCAATACGTCAGCGCCCGCGCTGTGCGGATATTAGTTGTCATTATTTTTTATAACGTGTTTGTATGATGGATTTAAACCAAAATCGGGCTTCAGACCGTATAAGTCTGAATATTGGCTTATTCTCATACTCTTGGCCTGGCTTATGCTTCCAGCAAAGCCCCTCTCTCGTCTTCCCGCCAATGGAGATGCCTCCTTGTCTCGGCGTAGCCCATTGCTTCTTCGCTATAACGTAAAGCAATCTGTTTGAAATGAACACATAATCAGTCATAAGTCTAATAACCGATTGGTGTTAAATTGGGCAACTTCAATTTTTTATATGTTTTGTTATTAATATTTTGCATTATATGCACATATTTGTTATATTTGCCAGATAAAAGTTTGGCTGTTTATTTTTTTAGCCATGAAAACGTTTTTTATTATTTTATCACTTTTTGTTTTGGGCCTTTTCGATGTTGCCGCCCAAACCGTGCTAACGATAGAGAGAAACCTCCCCCTGCCGTCAGATGATGTTGTGATGTCCGGCGTTGCCGTGACGGACGCGGGCGTTAAGGGGAAAAATGCCGTTTGGAATTTCAGCGAAGCCAGTCTTGTTGGCGGCAAACACTATATAAGATATTACGGTGAAGCGCCTGACAGCCTTGTGCGGATAGAGGATAATGCGGTTTACACGGAAGCCCTTGTTGCTGGTAAACAGTATGTTTACGGCGTTGAAGACCGCTTGCGGAAGTTGGTTTTCAGCGTGCCCGTGCTGCGTATGCCTTACCCGTTTGCGTATGGCGATTCTTTGTATGCACCGTTTGAAGGCCGTGGAAAATACTGTGATAACCGGTATGTCAAGGTTACGGGCGACGTTAAGGTGGTAGCCGACGGCCTTGGCAGGCTTGCCTTGCCGGGCAATGTGGCGTTTGACAATGTTTTGCGCGTTACGACAACACGGCGTGCCGACATACGGATGTCGCCCGACTCTTCGGCTTTCGACAGTGTGAAACCGCTTACGGAAGTTGAGCATCGCCATGACTGGTACGCCTCCGGCAGCCGTTACCCCTTGCTTACGCTTGTCAGGCGTACAACGTATGACGGCCAGGCCCGTGTGGCAGGGCGTGAAGCGGCGTACTTGATGACAGCCGAAGATAACGCCGCCGTTTATGAAAATGCCGATGAAAACATTGAAACCGACGGCGCGGGCGGACGTCTTTCAAATGGCGTTTTGGCTGATTATGACGTGTTATTTTCCGAAGGCCGTTTGGCGGTGGAATATGAACTGACTGATGAAGCCGACGTATCGTTGTCGGTCTCTGACGTTTCGGGCATTATATATAAATATGTGGAAAGTCTCCACCAACAGGCGGGCGGACACACGGTCGGCATTAGTTGTGCGGATTTGCGCCGTGGCGAATATGTCCTTTCGATAAGTGTCAACGGCAAAGCCGTAGGGGTTAAGTTCAACGTAAAGTGACGGGTATGAGACGGTTGTTTTTCTTTATGATATTGTTTACTGCGTGTTTCGCCGATGCGGTGGCCCATGTTGTTGACTCAATCATGCCGTTGTCGCCGCAGGCGGCGTCGCTGGCACGTTATGGCGAATACCCCGTGAGCCACGCAACCGGCGTGCCCGACATCACCATCCCTATTTACACCGTCAGCTTGGGCAATTTCTCTTTGCCCGTAAGCATTTCTTACCATGCCTCCGGTATCAAACTTAACGACGTCGCCTCTACAGTAGGCCTCGGTTGGGCGTTGAACGCCGGTGGGGCGATAAGCCGACAGGTGGAAGGCTCATCTGATTTAAAGTATCCGGAAAGTCTTAACGACAACTTCGGACGCTCATATAACAATCATTTTAAAAACTATGACAACCTGAAAGCTGAAGTTGAGAGAGCAGCCAAGGATGGCGGCGTGGAACTTTTGCAGACAATGGCGTTGACGCCTGAGAAGTCGATGTATGACACGGCTTCAGACCGCTACGTTTATAATTTTGCGGGAAAGACAGGCGTCTTCAGGTATTCTTATGAAGACGGCAAGTTTATTCCCCTGAATTACAGTCCCATGTACATATATTGCGACATTGGCAATACAGATGAACGCACAAGCAGTTTCTACATCGCCGACACTGACGGCATAACTTACTATTTTGACGCAACGGAATGCAGCGGCCCCAAGATAGACGATGGTACGACAAACGTTTCAACATGGTATCTCACAAAGGTAGAAACGCCTTACGGGAATATCGATTTTAAATATTCAACATACGGTGACAGCCATCCATACGAATGGTATTCGCATACGGAAACTATGACAACAGGATATGTTATTTATAATGTCACATCATTAGGAGGTGGTTATTTTGAAGACGATTATAGAACGCTTGTATCAAGTGTGCCGCATACTTATATTTGTTATCCGAAATTGTTGTCAAGCATAGAATGGGACGGCAATAAAATCATGTTTTCTTATGCCCACGATCGTCAAGATGTATGGAAAACAAGGCTTACGAAAATAGAAGTAGTCAGTAATAACGGTGATGTGTGTAAAACCATGTCTTTGGGCAATAATTATTATTGGGGCAACGAAGCACCAGATGAAAACAGCAGGGGCAACTATCGCATGATGCTGAAGACATTGGACGTTTCAGATGAAGGTATTTATACATTTGATTATAATACGGGTTCGTTCCTGCCTGAGTATGAAAGGAAAGGAAGTAAAGAAACGTGCCACACGGACTATTGGGGGTATTACAATGGAAGGACAAGCAAATATTCTGTATCGAAAGAATCCTTGGGGTTGATTTATACCAAACTTTCTGTCGTGGTTGAAAAAGAAGATTATTATTTGCAGAATGCAGCGGATAGGTCGTCTGATGAGTATTCAATGAAATTAGGAATAATAAAAAGTATAACTTTCCCGACAGGCGGAAAGACAGAATTTGAGTTTGAGGCAAATAAGGCAAGCGATATGAGCCTTTACGGAGGACTACGTGTTAAGTCAATAATGAACAAGGATGCTGACGGTAACATCTTGCAGACCCAAACATACGATTATAAAGGATGGCAACCGACTTCAGATCCGCCACATACTTTGATGGGGTATGAAACATATTCATGGTGGGGACCGCAGTGGTTTTATTGTTTTTATTATCGAAACTATGATACTTGTGTATCAGAAGTTATAAATCCGTATAGCAATGCGAATCCGATACTTTATTCGGAGGTGACAGAAACATTCGGCAACGGCGAAAAGTTTTTTTATAACTACACGTTTTATCCGGCGTGTGACATCTTTTGTGGCCATGCTGAATTTGGTAAGAACCCGAACTTCATACTTCCTGCATTGAATGATTACGGGAGTATAACGCCATATCTGACAAGCGTAGTGCATTATGGTGCAACAGGTAAACCTGTTACGACAGAAAATTATGTTTATGATAACGTACTTGTAAAAGACTTTAACGTAGGCAACCGCCTTATTGATCTTTTTACTTACCGTTATGTAACTAATTTAAACAAGGTCTCTTATGACCTGTGGTTTTATGGAACTAATGTAATCGATGATAACACCATTCAATATAAGCCGATAACCGCCCACGCTTATCAGCGCAACCTTGTGGCGAAAGAAACCATAGACAATGTTACAGGCGTCAGCGTGAGGGAAGAATACACTTACGACGACCTTCACCGTACAACTTTGCCGCAGACGATGACGGCTGTCAATAGTGACGGCAAGACGTACACGACGGAGTATAAATACACCTTCGAGGACGACGACCCCGTAAGCCAACTGATGGCGGGCGACTATGTAATGCCAGATTTCTTAGTTGGCGAAAGAACGCTGTGCGACGGGCTAGAACTGATGAACACAAAGACGAAATACGTACAGCACGGCGAATGGTTCTATCCCGAATATGAATACAAGTCGGTGCTTGGCGGCGCATTTTTCGAGACGGCGCATTACGACTGTTACGATGATAAAGGCAATCCACAGACTGTGATCTCCAACGCCGCCGACACGGCGGCGGTAGTGTGGGGTTACGGCTCACGTCTGCCAGTGGCAAAGATATTAGGCCTTGGCCGTTCGGGATTGTCAAGTTATGCAAGTATGGTAAATTCTCTTGAAACTACGTCAAGCCCTACGCTGTTGGGCGGCAAGATTAACGACCTGCGTACAGCCCTCAAAGGCACAGCCCTCGTAAGCGGCTACACGCATAAGCCTTTGTTCGGTGTGCCCTCGGCGATAGGTGAGAACGGTTACACTGTGAATTACGGTTATGGTGCTGACGCCCGCCTCTCGTCAGTGAACGACGCCGAGGGCACGATGCAGACGTTCGCTTACAACGTGAAGCTGCCGTATGGCGGCACAACCTCGACAAACAATTACGTGCTGACAAAGACTTATCTTGACGCATCGGGAGCGAAAGCTACAAACCGCTATCAATATTGCGACGACTTGGGACGGCCGGTGCTCACGGCTGACAACGGTGTGAACACGGCGGGAGGTTATGTATATACGCTGACGGAATACGACCAAAAGGGACGGACGGCCCGGCAGTGGTTGCCCGTGGCGGGTGATGCTTCGCCGCAAAACATCGGTGCTGGAGAGTTCGCCTCGCAGTCCTTTACGCAGTACGGCGACGCTTACGCTTACACAGAAAACACTTACGACGGTGCCGACCGTCTTTCATTCTCGGCCACACCCGGTGCGGCTTGGCGTTCGGCGGGCAAGGGTAAGTCTGTTACTTACGTGACGAATGCCGCCAACTCTGTGAAGCTCTACCACGCCGCGCTTTCCGGTTCGTCGCTCATCAAGGACGGCTATTACGCCGCCGGTACGTTGCAGGGCGAAACCGTGACGGACGAGGACGGCCTCTCTCTGACTACGTTCACGGACAAGCGCGGGCGTAAGGTGCTTGAAAGGCGCGGGGCAGACAACGACACATATTTTGTTTACGACGACTTAGACCGCTTGCGGTTCGTGCTTTCCCCGCAATACCAAGAATCAGGTTACAAAGCTCAGTACGCCTACGAGTACCGTTATGACGAGCGCGGTAACGTGGTAAAGAAGATCCTGCCCAGTTGCGACGTTGACCAATACTGGTATGACGGTGCAAACCGCCTGACGTTCTCATCCGTCAACGACATCCCCAGCTATGGCTACAGGTTCATGCTTTATGACAAGTACGGTCGTCTGTGCGTGCAGGGACTTTGCCAAAGCCCTGAACGCTCGTTCAGTGGTGTTTACCGCGTGCCGCGCGTAACGTATAGCAGCGGTTGCGGCGGAGTTGGCGGCACGGATTACGCCCTGTATCCAGCCGACTTATTGCAGGGCAACGTGAAAATAGAGCGTGCCGTGTATTATGACGATTACGCATTTACGGGCGGGAGCAATGCCGCGCGCTTCTCACTGCTGCCACACCAAGGGCAAGCGGATGCCACAGGATTGCCTACCGGCGAAATCGTGGCCGCATCAAACGGACAATATATTTGCAGCGTAACGGCGTATGACGCCAAGGGGCGTGCAACATTAATTTCACGTACCACGCTTAACGGGAATGTGGAAACAACAAAGTTTGATTACACATATACTGGTGACGTGGCCTCTACTGTTCATCAAGTTACAGTAAGCGGTAATAAATCCTTCTCCGCCGTTACGACCAACGGCTACGACGAGAAGAGTGGTAAACTCTCATCAACGACCGAGGCTGTAACTTATTACGGCGTGAGCGCTTCGGCTCAAGTCGCAAAGTATGGTTATGACGGTCTCGGACGGTTGTCGCAAGTGATGCGTTCAGGGCGTGCCGGCGTATCGTCATATACTTATGACCTCCACAGTTGGCCGACAAGTGTTAAATCAAAGGCTTTCGATGAAGAGCTGCATTACGCCGACGGTTACGGAGAGCCGCGCTATGGCGGATGTATAAGCAGCGTGGAATGGCGCAACCCGAACTATGAGAAGTTGCGCGGCTATATGTATTATTACGATGCCTTAGGACGTTTGGAGTCGGCTGTTTACGGCGAGAACCAAGGCCTTACGACCAACCCTGACCGATATAACGAAACTGTACTTGAATACACGGCCAACGGCGCGATAGAGCGTTTCCAGCGTCGGGGATTGAAACAGGACGGACAGTATGGCAAGATAGACAACCTCAACATAGTGCTAAACGGCAACCGTGTTGAGCGCGTTGCGGACGACGCCGCGCCTCTGCTTTATAAGGGTGCGCTCGACTTCACCGACAATACCGAAGGCGGCGTGGAATACACCTACGACGGTGACGGACGCCTGAAAGGCGACAAGAACCGTGACATAGCCAAGATTGACTATGACGCCGCCGGCTATCCCCGCCGTGTGCAATTCATGGACGGCAGCGTGACGGAATATGTCTATACCGTCGCAGGCGAGAAGCTGCGCGCCGTCCACCGCACGGCCGCGCCAAATGTCTGCGTGGCCTTCGGGCAGACCAAAGAATTAACGGCAAGCGAAACGTTGAACGTAGACTCAACAGATTACTTCGGAAACTTGACGGCAGAGAACGGCGAGGCGAAGATTTACAACTTCGGCGGCGGTTACTGTACTTTTGACGGCACGTGCCAATTCCATTACTACGACCGCGACCACCAAGGCAATATCCGCGCCGTGGTAAACCAATCCGGCACGATAGAGCAGATAATGAATTATTACCCCTTCGGTGCGCCTTTCTGCGACAACACAACGCTCAATCCAGACTTGCAGCCCTACAAATACAACGGCAAGGAGTTTGAGACGATGCACGGCCGCAACGTTTACGATTACGGCGCACGTCTATACGATCCATTGCTACCAACTTGGGACAGGATGGACCCGCTGTGCGAGAAATACTACCACATAAGCCCGTATGCCTACTGTGCAAACGACCCGGTGAATGCAGTGGATTTGGACGGCCAAGATGTTTTGATATGGTACAAAGACAAACAAGGCAATGATCAGGTCTTTAGATTTAATGGGACACAAAGTAAATGTGTTGATGATCCTTTCGTAAAAGATTTTATCTTGGCTTATAATTATATGAGGTATACAGGTGGCGGTGAAAGTTTGCGAGAAGCAGTTACGAACTCAAAGTATGAAATTTATGTAGATAACGCACTTAACTATGATGCAGAGGATCAAGGAACTGAATTTTTTGGAGACGCAGTGCAACCAACTATACGTTGGGAATCACGTAGAGGTTTGAAGACAACTGAAGGTGGGTATCAATCTGCTGCCACACGTTTAGACCATGAGTTTAATCATGCTTTATCAATGATAAATAATGGTGGAGCGCATAGGCAGCGTAGAGCTACTGTTGACGAACAATATGGAAATGCAGAAGAACGTCGTGTTATTACGGGTGGGGAAGCGAGAACAGCAAAGGCTAACGGAGAAAGTATCCGTAAGGATAATAGAGGCAAAGTCTTTGATACAATAAATCCGATTTCAATAAAAGAAGACAAAAAGAAAAAATGGCACAGATAAAAAAATGGTTAATTATTTGTATTGTGATGATTTGTTTTTTATCTTGTTCTATTCATAAGAGCAAATCTCATGTAAGCAAAACAGACTCTATTGTTGTTTTGTTCAAAAAAGGCTGGATTGAACACTCCGTGCCAGTATCATGCAGCTCTATTTCTGAAAGGGTCTCAGATAGAAAAGCAGACACAATAATGAAAATTAGAAATAATGATTTTTATCGAATAAAAAAAGCGATTAAGAAAGCTGTAACAATAAAGCAAAGTGGATATTGTGATGCAAAAATGTCTGTACAAGTAGATACAATGAAAATTTGTATTTGCGATTTTAATCGGGTTTATAATGATAAAGATGAACAAGTGTCATTTGATTTGTCGGTAATTTATTTAATCAAATGTAAATCGGGATATTATAATTATTTTGAAAAAGAAGATTTATTTTATTTTGAAGAAATAAAACGATTTGGCATACCTGCTGACTATAAATATGCTTTTTCTGGTATAAAACGTCCTGTTAGGATAAAACCTTCTTCAAAAATAGTGTTTATAAGAAGTGGTGATAATTAAATAACTATCGGCAAATTTACATTTGCACTAAATCCTTCCGTAAGTAGTTATTTCAAATGTGAGTGTGTTATTGATGATTTAATAAAATGCAGAATAATGGAAAAATATTTATTTATTATAATAATGCTTATTTTTTATCCATATACGATTAATGGGAAAAAAGTAAATCGTCAAAATTCAGATTCCATTATAGTAATATTTTGGAAAGGTGAAATAGACCGTTCTGTTTCATGTCCTTGTAGCCAAACATTCAAAAACGCGAACGCAATTAAAACGGACACGACAATATGTCTAAACTCAAAATACTTTGATAAAATAAAGAATGCTATTAAATCGGCGGACGTTATAAAAAATGAAGGTTACTGTAATTCAAAGTTGTTTATAAAAATAGACTCAATGAAGATATGCTTATGTGATTTTAATAAAGCTTTTAATGCAAATGACGAACAAGTGTCACTTGATGTGTCTGTTATTTATTTAATAAAATGGAAATCAGGTTTTTATAATTATATTAAGAAAGAATATTTGCAATATTTTGATGAAATAAAAATGTATGGTATTCCACCAGATTACATATATATGTATACGGATGCGAAAAAGCCTTTTCGGTATAATCCAATAATGAAAGTATGTTTAATAAAAGAAGATAAGTGATAAAATATAATAACGTTATATTGAAAGATAAGAATGCTGAAGTTGTGGTAAAAATAGGTGAGACGGTGACGGACGAGGACGGGCAGAGCCTGACTACGTTCACAGGCAAGCGCGGGCGTAAAGTGCTTGAGCGGCGCGGAATAAGCAACGACACATATTTCGTTTACGATGATTTAGACCGCCTGCGCTTTGTTCTTTCGCCCCAATACCAAGAGTCGGGTTACAAAGCCCAATACGCCTACGAGTACCGTTATGACGAGCGCGGCAACGTGGTGAAGAAAATCCTGCCCGGTTGCGACGTAGGCCAGTATTGGTATGACGGTGCAAACCGCCTGACGTTCTCCTTGGTTACTGACGTACCTGGCTATCAGTACCGCTTCATGCTTTATGACAAGTTCGGCCGTCTGTGCGTTCAAGGCCTTTGCCAGGATTGCGAACGCTCGTTCAGTGGTGTTTACCGTGTGCCGCGCGTAACGTATAGTAGCGGTTGCAGCGGAGTGGGCGGCACAGACTACGCCTTGTATCCAGCCGACTTATTGCAAGGCAACGTGAAAATAGAGCGTGCCGTATATTATGATGATTACGCTTTCACGGGCGGGAGCAACGCCGCGCGCTTCTCTTCACTCCCTCATTCGGGGCAAGCGGACGCCACGGGGTTGCCCACGGGCGAGATAGTGGCAGCGTCAAACGGACAATATATTTGCAGCGTAACGGCGTATGACGCCAAGGGGCGTGCAACATTAATTTCGCGCACCACACTTAATGGAAAAGTCGAAACAACAAAGTTTGACTACACATATACAGGTGACGTGGCCTCTACTGTTCATCAAGTTACAGTAAGCGGTAATAAATCCTTCTCCGCCGTTACGACCAACGGCTACGACGAGAAGAGTGGTAAACTCTCATCAACGACCGAGGCAGTGTCTTATTACGGCACATCGGCCTCGGCGACGGTTGCGAAATACACTTATGACAGCCTTGGACGGCTGTCGCAGGTGATGCGTTCAGGGCGTGCTGGCGTGGCCTCATATACTTACGACCTCCACGGTTGGCCTGTGACTGTGAAATCGCGTGGTTTCGATGAAGAGCTGCATTACGCCGACGGCTACGGCGAACCGCGCTATGGAGGCGGTATAAGCAGCGTGGAATGGCGCAACCCGAACTATGAGAAACTGCGTGGCTATATGTATTATTACGACGCCTTAGGACGGTTGGAGTCGGCAGTCTACGGTGAGAACGAAGGATTAACGACTAATCCGAACCGCTACAACGAGACGGTACTTGAATACACGGCCAACGGCGCGATAGAGCGTTTCCAGCGTCGGGGGTTGAAACAGGACGGACAGTATGGCAAGATAGACAACCTTAACATAGTGCTTAACGGGAACCGCGTTGAGCGTGTTGCGGACGACGCCGCTCCGTTACTGTACAAGGGTGCGCTCGACTTCACCGACAACACTGAAGGTGGCACGGAATACACTTACGACGGCGACGGCCGCCTGACAGGCGACAAGAACCGTGGCATAGCCAAGATAGACTATGACGCCGCCGGCTATCCCCGCCGTGTGCAGTTTATGGACGGCAGCGTGACGGAATACGTTTACACCGCTGCGGGCGAGAAGTTGCGCGCCGTCCACCGCACGGCTGCGCCAAACGTCAGCGTTGCCTTCGGACAGACCAATGAACTCACGGCAAGCGAAACTTTAAATGTTGACTCCACCGACTATTTCACAAGAAACATTCTCCGTTTATGTATGTACGGGTGTTTGGTTGTTATGTTAAGAGCTGTTATGTCATTTTGCTATGGAACCGTCATCTGTGTATGGCAAAATGTAAAAATGAAATTGTGCGCATATTTCGCCGAAATAGAAATTTTAAGGATCATTCCATTGTTCTGTTTGTTACATTCAGTTGCTGTTTTTGTCCAGTATTGCGGTTGGCCAATGGCTTTTTGACGGTTTTTAGCCATACAAAACACGGCTCTTTACGCCCTCATATACGATGAAAGGCATCCTCGTTTGCCGTCAACGGCGTTGGCAATGGGCGTATTCCCACATTTTATGGCATATTTTATTGCACACTTTTAAGGCGTTTCTCTTTATGTGCTTGATATTCATATATTTAAAGATGCACGCGAAAAAGGCGGTTATTTCCGTCCGATTAATGATGATTTTAAAATAACGCAGCTGTGGAGCGTTGACAAAAATCAGTTTGTAAGGTGACGGCGTGAAATTCCTGACAATTCGACAAACGCCCCGTTGCATAGCAATGGCGTAGTAACAGGCCGCGCGGGCTATAATATTCGTCAATGTCAAGGATTTTGCTTACCTTTGCACGGTATTAACAGAAACCAGTGAGAACAGAATGAAGACCGTAAGACCGAAAAAGAATTTGGGGCAGCATTTCCTGACCGACCTCAACATAGCCAAGGCCATAGCCGACACAGTGGACGCCTGTCCGGAACTGCCTGTGCTGGAAGTCGGGCCGGGCATGGGCGTACTGACGCAATACCTTATGCCTAAAGGGCGGGAATTGAAGGTTGTGGAGATAGACAAGGAATCAGTAAATTATCTCAATGAAAAATATCCTGAACTAAGGCAAAGCATTGTGGGCGAGGACTTTCTAAGGATGAACTTAAACAATTTGTTTAACGGCCGGAAGTTCGTTCTCACCGGTAATTACCCTTACGACATATCCACGCAGATATTTTTCAAGATGCTTGACAATAAAGACCTGATACCCTGTTGCACGGGAATGATACAGCGCGAGGTCGCCCAGCGCATGGCTTCAGCTCCCGGCACAAAGGCTTACGGCATATTGAGCGTGTTGATACAGGCGTGGTATGACGTGGAATACCTGTTTACGGTTGATGAGAACGTGTTTAATCCGCCGCCGAAAGTGAAGAGCGCGGTAATCCGGATGACGCGCAACGGCGTTGAAGACCTTGGCTGCGACTGGCCTTTGTTCCGCCGCGTGGTGAAGACTGTTTTCAACCAGCGCCGCAAGATGTTGCGCTCGTCGCTGAAACCCCTGTTCCAGAACGGTATGCCCGACGCAGGCTTTTTCGACAACGAGATTATGACACGGCGTCCGGAGCAGTTGGCGATAAGCCAGTTTGTAGAACTTACCAACATGGTGGCCGGCGAAATGAAAGGATGACGCATTATTATTAATTTTTCATTACTCATTAATCGGTTATTCATTTATTTATATTATTTTTGCAGGGAGAAAAACCAAAAACATTTATATATGATTGACGTAAAAGCAACTTTAAAGGAAAGTGAAGAAAGAATGGAGATGGCTGCGATGTACCTTGAGGACCAGCTGTCACATGTTCGTGCCGGACGCGCCAATGTCGCCATACTGGACGGCGTAAGGGTGAACTCTTATGGCTCGATGGTGCCGCTCAACCAGGTGGCTAACGTTTCCACTCCCGACGCACGCACCATAGCGATACGTCCTTGGGACAAAAAGATGATAAAAGACATCGAAAAGGCCATTATGGACTCCGACGTGGGCATCACTCCTGAAAACAACGGCGAAATAGTGCGCCTCGGCATTCCCCAGCCGACAGAGGAACGCCGCAAGGACTTGGCCAAGCAGTGCAACAAGATGGGCGAGAAGGCCAAGGTGGAGGTGCGCAACGTGCGCGGCGACATCAAGGACAAGCTGAAGAAGGCTATCAAGGATGGTCTTTCAGAGGACAACGAGAAGGACGCCGAGGCCGAACTCCAGAAAATCCACGACAAGTTCATCAAGAAGATAGATGACCTGCTTGCCGCGAAAAACAAGGAAATAATGACTGTGTAAATCAAGTTGGAAGTTAAGAATTAAGGAAATATGCTTTGCGGCCGCGTCTTATTACAGGCTGAAGCATATTTCCTTAATTCTTAACTTTTAACCCTTAATTCATATAAGTGTGAACGGACTTGTCATCAAGAACACGGGCAGTTGGTACACGGTGAGGACTGACGAGGGCGGCAATGTGGAATGTAAGATAAAGGGCAATTTCAGACTCAAGGGCATCCGCAGCACCAACCCCGTGGCAGTGGGCGACCGTGTGGCCATTGTGCGCAACGTGGAGGGAACGGCATTCATAACGGATATAGAGGACCGCAGGAACTATATAATCCGTAAATCGTCAAACCTTTCAAAGCAGAGCCACATAATAGCGGCCAATGTAGACCAAGCGTTTCTTGTTGTCACAGTGAATTACCCGCAGACGTCCACCACGTTCATTGACCGCTTCTTGGCCTCGGCGGAGGCGTACCGCGTGCCTGTCGTACTGCTGTTTAATAAGACGGACATCCTGCCTCCTGAGGATTTGGAGTATCAGGAAATGATGATACATTTGTATGAAACGATAGGATATAAGTGCTTGGCTGTCTCTGCTTTAGATGAAAATATTGCAGCAACGCTTCAACCGTTGCTGAAAGACAAGATAACGCTGTTCAGCGGCAATAGCGGAGTGGGGAAGAGCACGTTGCTCAACAGTTTAATGCCGGGCTTGAACCTGCGCACGGCTGAAATCAGCGAAGCCCACAACACGGGTATGCACACTACGACGTTCAGCGAGATGCTGCCATTGCCTTACGGCGGATGGGCCATTGACACTCCCGGCATCAAGGGTTTCGGCACTTTCGATATGGAGCCGGAGGAAATTTGCGGGTATTTCAAGGAAATATTCGAGTTTTCAAAAGGATGCCGTTTCCGCAACTGCACCCACACCCATGAGCCTGGCTGTGCGGTGAGGAAGGCGGTGGAAGACCATTACATCTCTGAAAGCCGTTACAATTCATATCTTAGTATGTTGGAAGACAAGGACGAAAGCAAATACCGCCAGGCATACTGATAAATATAGGAAGAGTTGGCATAAGCAATCACGACGTATAGGACGGAGGCTTGTTAATAACGATTTAATTGATGGATAATCCTGAACTTGACTTGGCATGGCGGCTGGTGGAGCAGACCGGCGCCAATCTTTTTCTCACAGGCAAGGCCGGCACCGGCAAGACGACATTCTTAAAGAAGTTGCGTGAAAGCACGTCAAAGCGCACGGTGGTGCTCGCCCCGACGGGTATCGCGGCGATCAACGCCGGAGGCGTGACGATACATTCGTTTTTCCAGTTGCCGCTTTCGCCATACGTGCCCGGCGCGACGTTCGACCGTGCCGAGAAGCGTTATTTCAGGTTCTCGAAAACGAAGCGCGACATCATCCGCACGCTCGATCTGCTCGTAATCGACGAGATAAGCATGGTGCGTGCCGATCTTCTCGATGCCGTAGACGCCGTGATGAGGCGTTACCGTGACCACGGACGCCCGTTTGGCGGTGCGCAACTGTTGATGATAGGCGACTTGCAGCAGCTGGCGCCCGTAGTGAAGGATGACGAATGGGCTTTGCTTGGCACGGTTTATGAGACGCCTTATTTCTTTTCAAGCAAGGCCTTGGCCCAAGCCGAGTACAAGACAATAGAGCTTAAGACCGTCTACCGGCAGCAAGATGCCCGTTTCATTTCGCTTCTCAACCAAATACGTGACAACAAGGCAACCGACGAAACCCTTGCCGCGCTGAACAGCCGTTGCATTCCCGACTTCAAGCCGGCCAGGGAGAGCGATTACATCAGGCTTACAACCCATAACTACCAAGCACAAGCCATAAACGACAAGGAACTATCATTGCTGCCAGGCCGTGAATACGTCTTTGACGCTGAGGTTGACGGAGTGTTCCCTGAAACATCATATCCTGCTGATAAGCAGCTCGTGCTGAAGGAGGGTGCGCAAGTCATGTTCATAAAGAACGACCCGGAGAAGCGGTTTTTCAACGGCATGATAGGCGAGGTGGTTTCTCTTGATGCCGCCCACATCGTCGTCTGCGGGAAGAATGGCGGCCCGTCGTTCAGGCTTGAACCTGCCGAATGGACTAACTCCAAATATACGTTGGACAATAAGTCGAAAGAGATAAAGGAAACGGTAGAGGGCGTTTTTCGCCAGTACCCTTTGCGCTTGGCGTGGGCGATAACGATACATAAGAGCCAAGGGCTGACTTTCGACCATGCGATAATAGACGCCTCGCACTCGTTTGCGCACGGCCAGACATACGTGGCATTGAGCCGTTGCAAAACGCTCGACGGCATGGTGCTTAGCGCGCCGTTGCAACGTGAGGCGATAATAAGCGACACCGTGGTTGACGAATATGTCAGCTGCATTGGCAGGCACACGCCGACGGAGGACGAAATGACGTCGCTCGGCCGCGAATATGTCGTGAAACTATTGGACGAGCTTTTTGATTTTGTGCCGCTCCAGTCGTCTTTCAACCAGTTGTTACGTACTATTGACGAACATTTTTACAAGAAATATCCCAGGCTGTTGGACGAATATAAACGTTTAGGGACGGTTTTCGGGGAATTGATAGACGTATCACGAAAATTCAAAATCCAATATACAAGGTTGGTGGAGGCAATGTGTTCCGACGGCGGAAAGTTGCTTAATGAGCGTGTGTGCAAGGCATCAGCGTATTTCTTGGGCAAGCTCGGAATGCTCAACGAACTGCGGGGCAAGACCAAGGTGGATACAGAAAATGTGGCTGTAAGAAAGCAATTTGACGACAGGTTTTCGGCTTTTTCCGGCGACCTGACGTTAAAACTCGGTCTTCTTGGCCATGAAAGTTCCCCGGACGCTATGTTTACGGCTGCCGATTATCTTTCAACAAAGGCTAAACTGTTGTTGGGTGACTTGCCTGACGTTAAAGTGGAAAAGAAAAAGAAGACGAAGCAGCCTAAACCGCTGACGCGGGAGATAACTTACAACTTGTTCGCCGGAGGCATGACTATAGAGCAGATAGCCAAGGAGCGCGGACTTGCCGTGAGCACCATATTCTCACATCTGGCTACCTATGTGGAAAGCGGGCAGATGGGTTTAGGAGAGCTTTTGCCTGAGAACCATATACAAGAGTTGCAGGCTTACATCGCCGGCACTCCCCGCCCTGCGTCAACGTCGGCGGTGAAAGATGCCGTAAGCCCCGATATAACCTATGGCGAGATACGTTTGTTCCTGAAAATAAGAGGGATGGATTTGTGACTTTGTTACATTCATATTTTGTTTATCAAAGTCGCTTTATACCATGCTCATAAAGCCATTTATCGCAATCGTCAAACAGCAAATCTGTTTTCTTAAAATACTCTTTCATTTCTTTCTTACTTTTATTGCCGAACAGATCGTTTCCCATTTTTACTGCGTTGTCTTCTCCTATTATTTCTTTCATATCATTGATGAATTGTTTTGCTTTATACGGAAAAACAACCTGCGTCTTATTGAACCAGTACAGGTATAAAGTTATATATTTTGTGTAGCTGACGCCGAATGTTCCTGTATGTTTTTCCTTTGTGCTTGGGATGCTACAGTATGACATACATTTACCGTGTTTCCTGATGTGCACAAGTTTGTAGACTTTTTTATCTTTGTCCCATAATTTAGGTTGGCTGCTGGCATAACAGACATACACTTCGCCCTTTACGTAGTCGCCTGCATTGGTTAATATCGCTATGCTGTCTACATCACGTGCAGACAATTTTATTTCATTGCCATCTGTCTGTACGGTTAATTTGTTTTCAACTGTAGGGTATGCCTGACGTGCTGTGAACCAGTCTTTTACAAGTTTTCCCTCAATAACAGTTTTTCCGTTAACAGCGGATTCCTTCACCAGATAGACTTTTACAAATGGTAATTCTTTCTTTTTTGCCTGAATGGATGTGCTCGACAGACAGATGAGAAGCAGCATCCCAATAAATCTTAACACTTTCATAAATTTCAGTTTTAGTTGAATTATAATGGACAATATCAGACGAATATAATGTTGCGGCATAGCCGACAATAATGAAAATATATCAACAAAGATAAATATTTTAATCAGCAAAAACAGTCAACTATATAATACTTTTTTCAATTTGTTGCAAATGTAGTAAATTTAATTGATTGTTTTATTTTTTTGTTTAAAATATCGTTAATATAAAAGAGACTATGCTAAATGCTGAAGTTCCCGTTCAAATAACACTTCATTTGAACGGGAACTTCAGCATTTGCGGTTATGCAGATTTATCTTTTTCCGTAAATCGCAACTTTGACGACGCCATCTTTACGGTTTTCAAATATATTGTATGCCGTTTCTATTTCGTCGAGAGTGAAGCGATGGGTTATAAGAGGTGTGGTGTCAATCTTGCCCTGCTCGATTAAATGGAGTATTTCTTCACAATCACAACCGTCAACGCCGCCGGTCTTGAACGTAAGGTTCTTGCCGTACATATCGGGTAGGGGGAGCACCTGGGGCTTATCATACATTGCAACAATCGTGACAATGGCGTTCGGGCGAGCGCACTTCCACGCCGTATGGAACGTATCGCCGCCACCGGCGACCTCAATGACAACATCCGCGCCTCCGTGGTCGCTGTTGCGCATCACAAAATCTTCGCATTCATCGGGAGTAGTCACAAGTATGCCGGGATAATGCTCGCGGATGAAGCGTATGCGCTCTTCAGATTTCTCGCAAACGATAATCCGCTTGGGATGCTTAAGCATTGTGCAAAGCAATGTGCAGACTCCGGTTGGCCCGGCACCGATGATGAGCACCGTGTCTTCTGCTGATATTTCCGATATTCGTGCCGCCCAGAAACCCGTGGCGAGTATGTCGCCGACGAACAAAGCCTGCTCGTCGCTGACGCTACCAGGTATCCGGTTGAGCCCTTGGTCGGCGTGCGGCACACGGACGAATTCAGTCTGCCCGCCGTCAATGCGGCATCCGAGAGCCCATCCTCCGTCCTTATCGGTGCAGTTGTTCACGTATCCATGTTTGCAGAAAAAACATTCACCGCAAAAGGTCTCCACGTTTACGGCCACACGGTCGCCCGGTTTTACTTTGGTTACGGCCGCCCCTGTCTGTTCCACGACGCCAACCATCTCGTGCCCGACCGTAATTCCCGGCATTGCGCGCGGCACACTACCGTGCTTAATGTGTAAATCGCTTGTGCAGATGCTGCTTAGGGTTACGCGCACTATTGCGTCACGGTCGTCTTGCAAGACTGGTTTGGGTTTGTCTGTAAAGGCAAAGTTATGCGGTCCGATATATGTGTATGCCAACATAATGCAATTACATTAATTATATGTATTTCTTCTCTTCACTTCCTATTTCTGCGTATGAACATTCCCGATGAAATCGGCTGTTTTGTAATTGACGGCAAATCATCGTGTGATTAGCCGTCAATTACACCGTAAAAAGCCATCAATCGCAATGCGAAAGACGCCCTTTTGCAAGCCTGCTTGTTTCAGCCCATTTCATCGGTGTTTGTATCGTAAACAGAAATTCGTGATTTTCAATGGTTTACAGAGTATTGTTAAACCTTCTTACTATCAGCTTTCGCTTGGAATTTTTCTGCGTTTATGATAAACCGTTCATGAGTTCCTGTGCCGATAATCCCCATTTCATCGTAAACGTCAGCCTTGAATTTCAGCCGCCGTCCGTCTACTTCTATCAGTTCGGTTTCACATTTCACTGTCATACCCAACGGGGTGGGGGCTACATGGCTGATGTCAAGTTTCGTGCCTACTGTGGCTTGGCCGTCTTCCAAGTGTGGCGCGACGCTTTTCCATGCGGTTTCTTCGATAAGGGCTATCATCGCCGGCGTGGCAAAAACCGCAAGCGTTCCGCTGCCCATCATTGCGGCAGTCTTGTCGTTAGTAACGGTTAATTCGATAGAATTTTTAATACCTGTCTCCATAATTTGATATTTTTCTGCAAAAATAGATAATGTGTGCGAGATTATGGAATTTTATCAACTAAAATTTTGTGAACAAACATATTTGCCTTATTTTTGCATAAATTTGTGTGTACCAGATGAAAAGGTTGTTATTTGTTACCATTGCGTTATTGGTAAGTTTTTCGCTTAGTGCCCAGTTAAGGTGGAACTCTGTCTATCAGGCGTATATCGACCAATATAAGGATTTAGCCATCGCCGAGATGCTGAAATATGACATCCCGGCAAGCATAACCTTAGCCCAGGGGCTGCTTGAGAGCGGTGCCGGGCAAAGCAAACTGGCCCGCGAGAGCAACAACCATTTCGGCATAAAATGCCATGATTGGATCGGCGGCAGGTCGTATCATGACGACGATGCGAAGAACGAATGTTTCCGTGCATACCGTGACGTCTATGAAAGCTATGAAGACCATAGCAAGTTCCTGGCGCGCCAGCCGCGTTACCGCAGTCTGTTCAAGCTGAAAAAGACCGACTATAAGGGCTGGGCGCGTGGCTTGAAGCGTTGCGGCTACGCCACAAGTCCAACGTATGCCAATCAGCTTATAAACATTATAGAGCTGTACAAGCTGCATCATTACGACAAGGCGAAAAAGTATGACAAGTTCATGGTTGAGCGTTCGTCAGTCAAAGACGCTGACACCGGCCTGAACCTGCATCCGATACACATTTACAACAAAAACTATTACTTGAAAGCAAGGCCGGGCGACACATTCAGGTCGATTGGCAAGGAGGTCGGCATCTCGTACAAGAAAATCGCCAAATATAATGAACGTGACAAGGACGACAAACTTGTTCCTGGGGAAATAATATACCTGAAGAAAAAGCAGAAGAAAGCGGAAAAGACATATAAGAGACGTCCTCACAGGGTTAAGGCCGGGGAAAGTATGTACTCGATAGCCCAATATTACGGAATAAGGCTGTCAAGTCTTTACAAGATGAACGACCTCGGCCCGGATTACTCAATCCAGGTTGGCGACCTGCTAAAAGTGAGGTGAAAACCACACGGCAACGGCGTGGCTATTCAAAGGCCTTAAAATGTCAACTAACGGGCATTATGATAAATAGACGTTTTTTTATTCACAGTGTACCCACTTTTTCCACTAAAAAAGAACAATGCACAAGTAACGGATGAAAGACTGTATAGAACTTAAGAATGTAAGGGTTAACAACCTGAAAAACATTTCATTGGATGTGCCCCACAACAAATTCATCGTTGTGACCGGCGTGTCCGGTTCCGGCAAATCGTCATTGGCGTTTGACACATTATACGCTGAAGGCCAACGCCGCTATGTGGAAAGCCTGTCAGCATACGCCCGTCAGTTTTTGGGACGAATGAACAAGCCTGACTTCGACTACATCAAAGGCCTGCCGCCAGCCATAGCAGTGGAACAGAAAGTAAACACAAGAAACCCACGCTCCACTGTCGGTACAAGCACAGAGATATATGATTACCTTAGGATGCTCTTTGCGCGCATCGGGCGCACATACTCACCTGTCAGCGGTGTTGAAGTAAAACGGCATACAGGCGAAGACATTCTGAAATGTGTTTATACATATTCAAAAGGAACAAAATTCGTTATATTGTCACGTCTGCACATAAATGAAGGCTATTCTTTTGAAAAGCAAATGAAGACCTATTTGCAGCAAGGATACTCACGTATTTATCATAATTGGGAGTTTGTGCAGATAGAAGACGTTGTTGAAAATCCAAGCGCTTATAATCCGGAGGATGTTTTCATATTGATTGACAGATTGTCAGTTGACGATTCTTCAGATACGGTCTCACGCATTAACGATTCCGTGGAAACAGCGTTTTATGAGGGTGACGGTTCTTGCAGGCTTGTGTTTTTCCCTTCAAACATAACGTATGACTTTTCAGACAAGTTTGAAGCTGACGGCATACGTTTTGAAGAGCCCAACGACAATATGTTTTCGTTCAACTCCCCTATCGGCGCGTGCCCCGTGTGCGAAGGTTTCGGAAACGTAATCGGCATAGACGAAAAACTGGTCATCCCAAACCCGTCTTTAAGCGTGTATGAAGGATGTGTGCAATGTTGGCACGGCGAGAAAATGGAGCAATGGAAAACGGAGTTTTGCCTACAGGCTGCCAACGACAAGTTCCCCATTTTTGAGCCATATTACAGTCTCTCCGCCAAGCATAAGGACTGGCTTTGGCATGGTTTGCCGAGCCTGTCGAAGCTCGACTTGCGGGAAAAGGTGTGCATAGACTCGTTTTTCCAAATGTTGAAGGAAAACCAGTACAAAATACAATACCGAGTGATGATGAGCCGCTATCGCGGGAAGACCACCTGTCCCGAATGCAAGGGCACAAGACTCAAGAAAGAAGCTAATTATGTGAAAATCAACGGGATGAGCATCAGCAATCTTGTTGAGATGCCTATCGCCAACTTGAAGCAATGGTTTGACAACCTGCAGCTTGATGAGCATGAACAAGAAATAAGCAGGCGGTTGCTGGTGGAAATAAACAACAGGTTGCGGTTCTTGGTAGAAGTCGGACTCGGATATTTAACGCTGAACCGCACTTCAAGCAGTCTTTCAGGCGGTGAAAGCCAACGCATCAACCTTACCACGGCTTTGGGGAGCAGTTTGGTAGGCTCATTGTATATTCTGGACGAGCCAAGCATAGGCTTGCATAGCCGTGACACATTCAGGCTTATAAAAGTACTGAAAGAATTGCAGGCATTAGGCAACACCGTAATGGTGGTTGAGCATGACGAGGACATCATAAGGGCGGCAGACTATCTGATAGACCTTGGGCCTGACGCCGGTAGCCAAGGTGGCGAGATTGTTTATGCCGGAGTACCATCGGGGCTTACAAAAGGCGATGCTGGCAAATATGACAAAAGCCACACCGTCAAATATCTTTTCGGGGAAGAAAGTATCCCTGTGCCGTCAAGCCGGAGACCGTGGAATAAGAGCATCATAGTAAAAGGTGCAAGGATGAACAACCTGAAAGGTATTGATATCGCGTTCCCTTTGAACGTCCTGACGGTTGTCACCGGTGTAAGCGGTTCTGGAAAGTCATCACTGGTAAGGGGAATTTTGTTTCCCGCACTGAAACGTAAACTTGACGAAGTTGCAGACATACCCGGAGAATTTGCCGGCTTGGAGGGTGACTTGAAGGATGTAAAACACGTTGAAATGGTGAACCAAAATCCAATAGGTAAAAGTTCACGCTCAAATCCTGTTACATACGTCAAGGCGTTTGACGACATCAGGCAAGTTTTTGCCGAACAGCCGCTGGCCAAGCAAATGGGATTTACCTCACAATACTTTTCATTTAATACGGATGGCGGTCGTTGTGAAGCCTGCAAAGGGACGGGGGTAATAACCGTGGAAATGCAGTTCATGGCAGATTTGGAACTTGAGTGCGACTCATGTCACGGCAAGAGGTTCAAGGCGGAAGTACTTGACGTGAAATTCTGTGGAAAGAACATTTACGATGTTTTGCAAATGACAGTTGAGGAAGCAATCAAGTTTTTCAGCCAAAACAACCAAGACGCCATTGTGCGAAAACTGAAACCGTTAGACGATGTTGGCTTAGGCTACATCAAGCTCGGACAGAGTTCGTCTACATTGTCAGGAGGAGAAAACCAGCGTGTTAAATTGGCTTATTTTTTGAGTCAGGAAAAGTGCGACCCTACCCTATTCATTTTTGACGAACCAACTACAGGATTGCATTTTCATGACATAAAGAAACTATTGAAGGCTTTTGATGCTTTGATCAGCCATGGACACACTGTTATTGTGATTGAGCACAATTTGGATGTAGCCAAATGCGCCGATCATATCATCGATCTTGGTCCTGACGGAGGCGACAAGGGCGGAAAACTGATATTTGCCGGAACTCCTGAAGACATTGTGAAGTGTAAAGAAAGCGTTACGGGTAAGTTCTTAAAAGATAAATTAAGCCTCAAATAATAGCAATATAGAGGCTTGATTTGAAAAAATAAGTTAAAATACAAGGATTACACCCAGGCAAATTCACGTGATTAAATAATTTTTTATACCTTTGCACCGTTCAAAAAAACGAACGCCGATATGGCTCAGTTGGTAGAGCAATTCATTCGTAATGAATAGGTCCCGGGTTCGAGTCCCGGTATCGGCT
>CALUGU010000007.1 GCA_944320255.1 uncultured Prevotella sp.
GAGCACCTCAAGAAGAACCACAAGGACCACGTGACACAGCGTTCGCTGACAATCCTCGTCGGCAAGCGTCGCCGCCTCCTCGATTATCTCTACAAGCGCGACATCGAGCGTTACCGTGCGATAATCAAGAAGCTCGGTCTGCGCCGCTAAGCTAAGCCGCAAGCAAATAGCTTTACACGAAACAACGAAAGCGCGAATGGCAGCAATGCCTTTCGCGCTTTCGCGTTTTTGTGAGGAGTTAAAGAAGTTAGAGCTGTTAAAGAAGTTATAGCCAAATGCCTTGAGTGCGGGCAGAGGCGTATCAGTCCATAATTATATGGGGCGCAATTCCACAGTCATCCCCATTGCAGCGGCTATCTTGTAAAGCGTTGCTACGGTTGGGACGATAAGCCCACGCTCTATTCTGGAAATGTAACTTTTATCTGTCCCAATCCGTTTTGCAAGTTCTTCCTGTGTCAACTTGGCGTTTTTGCGTGCGTCGAGAAGGATTTTTGCGTTGTATTCTTCCCATGCTTTTTCGCGGTTGCGCTCACGTTCTTGTGTGCCTTCCTTGCCTAACGCTTCATCAAGTAATGCGTTAATGTCGTAAATGTCATTGTCTGTTTTCTTTATTTGCATAATATTCCTCCTTTAAACTAATTGCTTTTTTTATTTCATTATTAGGCGTTTTCTGTGTCTTTTTCTTAAAAGCATTAAACAAAACTACCACAGTGTTGCCATCATATATGAAGAAAATGCGTACTTCTACGTTACCGCAGCTGACCCTGAACTCATATATCCCGTCCCTGATGAACTTGATGTAATGTCGGGGTATCTTGTCTTCGGTCATTAATAAGTCCAGTGCGCGCAGGATTTTCTTTTGTTCTTTTTCTGGTAACTTTTGTAGGAAGTCTGTGAAATAGCTTTTATATGCGATTATTTTCTTCATCGTACAAAGATATGAAAAGTTGTGTTTTGTTACAACTTTTATTGTTGGAATTTCATTATTTTTACACAAACGGCAACGCCGTGAACACCACTCCGCCCACGAAAATAACAGCCGCAAATGCGAAGCGGGAGCTTTTCAGGCCGTCGTGGCACGCCAACGACATAGCCATGCTGGCAACGCCTATGAGGGCGAGGGCGGTGCAAAGGACGAAATACGACGTTGGGCCGAACCAAATTGAGGCGTCGGCGAACAACAATATGAGTACGAACCATATCGGCACGAACAACCAATTAAGGATTTTTTCTTTGTTTATCGTGTTACGGTTTTAGTACCACCATCCGCCGACTATTCCCCAGATGACGGCCACGAGGCCTACAAGGGCGTCCATGCCGCAGACGTAAATGTAGTTTTCCGGCCTGCCCTTGCGCGTCAGCAGGGCGTGTGCCACGCCGGCGACGCCGAACGCCAGCAGGGCCACGGAGCTGGCTATTGAGAGCCATGTGACGTGCAAGCCTACGGCGGCGATGATGAACACCGTCATGAAAAACATGTCGGCGTAATAGAAAAACTTAACTAAGAAATTGTTCATGGCATTCTTATTATATAATATCAGGATGTCCAGGCGTCGCCCCTTCATATATTTCGCCCAGCGGACGCATAACGAAGTCGCGCTCGTGCATCAGCGGATGGGGTATTTTAAGGTCTGGTTCGTCAATGTGCAGGTCGTCGTACATCAGAATGTCGATGTCTATCAGTCGGTCGTGGTATTGTCCGTCGGTCGATTTCCGGGTGCGTCCCAATTCACGCTCGATGGCCTGCGTGGCTTCAAGCACGCCGCGCGGAGTGAGCGAAGTATCCACGCACGCGGCGGCGTTGACAAACATATTGCTCGACGTGAAGCCCCACGGCTCCGTCTCTATGAGCGACGACAGCCGCCTGACGGTGCCTATCCTCTCGCCGATCAGCCTCACCGCCTCGGCTATGTTGCGCCTTCGGTCGCCGAGGTTCGTGCCTATTCCAAGGTAAACTGTGTGCACTTCGTTTATTTAAGAGTTAAGAATTAAGAGTTAAGAAAATATGCTTTATTGCAACAAGAGTATTTTTCTTAACCCTTAATTCTTAACTCTTAATTCATTTAATCATTGACAATGAGCATCGCGTCGCCGTAGCAGCCGAACTTGTAGCCGTTCTTCACGGCCATGTCATACGCCTCCATAACAAGCTCGTAGCCGCCGAACGCGGCGGTAGACATCAGCAGCGTTGACATCGGATGATAGAAGTTGGCTATCATCGAGTCGGCTACGCCGAACTCGTAAGGCGGGAATATGAACTTGTTAGTCCATCCCTCGTATTCCTTCAGCATCTTGTCCGTGCCCACGGCGGTCTCCGTAGCCTTTGCCACGCTTGTGCCCACGGCGCACACATGGTGGCCGGCCAGCTTCGCGTCGTTGACAGTCTTGCAGGCTTCGGCGCCTATGAACATCTGCTCCGAGTCCATCTTGTGCTTCGTCAGGTCTTCAACCTCGATGTCGTGGAAGTTGCCCAAGGCGCAATGCAGCGTGATGAAGGCGAACTCTATGCCCTTTATCTCCATGCGTTTCATCAGCTCACGGCTGAAGTGAAGCCCCGAAGCGGGAGCCGTCACGGCGCCTTCGTTCTTGGCGTAGATGCACTGGAAGTCGTCCAAGTCCTCCTTTGTCGCCGG
The DNA here is from genome assembly GCA_944320255.1 of uncultured Prevotella sp. Lineage (GTDB taxonomy): Bacteria > Bacteroidota > Bacteroidia > Bacteroidales > Bacteroidaceae > Prevotella. Next base: position 2,634 of record CALUGU010000007.1, read on the forward strand.
GCGGCGGTCAACTATATAGTGGGGCAGTGGGGCCTCGCCGAGAGCGTAGAGGTCGCGTTTGAACTCGTCGTGCGGGCAGTCGTAGAGGAAGCGCAGCGTGCGTCCGCGGCTCGTGGTGTTGTCTATCACCTCGGCAACCATCGTTCCGCTGTCGTCGAAAAACAGTTTGTTGCCAATCCTTATCTTACGGGCCGGCTCCACGAGAACGTCCCAAAGCCGCATCTCCTCGTTCAGTTCGCGCAGCAGGAACACCTCTATCTTAGCGTCGGTCTTCTCTTTCGTGCCGTAAAGACGCGCCGGGAACACCTTTGTGTCGTTGAAGATGAAGGCGTCTCCCTCGTCGAAATAGTCGAGGATATTGCGGAAGTCAAGGTATTCCGGATTGCCTTCTTTGTCCTTCAAAGGTTCCCCCTTGTCGTCCGTCTTGTACATTTCAATCTTCTGTGAGACCCTGTGAACCACCATCAATCGGCATTCGTCGCGGTGGTAGGGCGGATTGAGCGCAATCAGTTCTTCGGGCAGTTTAAACTTAAATTGTGACAGTTTCATATCTTGTTTTCCTCCGTTATAATGTCTTCTATTGTCTGTTTGTCGAGCCACTGGGGAAAATCGTCCAGCGTAACGCAGTCTTCCACACGTATGTCTCCGACCCTCGTGCGCCGCAGGGCGGTAAGATATGCGCCGCTGCCGAGGGCTTCGCCTATGTCGCGGGCCAACGCCCTGATGTACGTTCCCTTGCCGCAGACCACGCGGATTGACATCTGCATCGTGTCGGGAGAGAACGACGTAAGCTCTATCTCGTCGATGCGCAGCGTCTTGGGCTTAAGCTCCACGTCGCGGCCTTTGCGCATCAGGTCGTATGCGCGGTCGCCGTTCACCTTGCAGGCGGAGTAGGCCGGCGGCACTTGTTGTATCTCGCCGACGAACGTCTTGAGCTTTTCCTCTATCAGCTCTCTTGTTATGTGCGCCGTAGGATAGGTCGCATTGACGGGGTGTTCCATGTCGTAGCTGGCCGTCGTCGCGCCGAGTTGCAGCGTGGCGGTGTACTCCTTGGTGTGCCGTTGCAGCTCGTCAATGCGTTTGGTGGCGCGCCCCGTGCAGAGGATTAGCACGCCGGTGGCCAGCGGGTCGAGCGTTCCGGCGTGGCCGGTCTTCATCCGCTTGACGCCGAGTTTCTGCGAGATTAGGTAGCGGACACGCGCCAGCGCGCCGAAACTTGACATCCTGTAGGGCTTGTCAAGGCATATTATTTCCCCTTCGTGAAAGTTCATCGCCCCTTAGTCAGTCATTTTCATCTCTATGCCGCACAGCGAGCAGATGATTATTATCAGGCCTACGATGATGCGGTACCAGCCGAACGCGGCGAAGCCGTACTTCGTAACGTAGTTGATGAAGAACTTTATCGCGAGTATGGCCACGATGAACGCCACCACCGAACCTATTATGAGCGTCTGCAAGTTGTTGCCTTGCGTCAGGATGGAGCCGTCTTCGTGGGTGATGAGCTTGTATGTCTCAAGGCACGTTGCGCCGAACATCGTGGGCACGGCGAGGAAGAACGAGAATTCGGCTGCGGCCTTGCGGGTGAGCCGTTGCGACATTCCGCCGACTATCGTGGCCATCGAGCGCGACACGCCGGGTATCATCGAGATGCACTGGATGAAGCCTATCACCAAGGCGCGCTTGTACGTCAGCTTGGTGTCTTCGCTGCCTTTGTTGAATATCTTGTCGCAGAAGAGCATGAAGACGCCGCCGATTATCAGCATCCAGGCTACCAGCTGCACGTTGCCGAGGTTTGACTCAATGAAGTCGTTGAACGCCAGTCCGAGCACGACGGCGGGCAGCACGCCGACCACCAGGCGCGCGTAGAAGTCGTACATGGCGCGCCAGTAGGTCTTGCCCTGGCTCAAGGTGTCGGGCCGGAAGAAGCGTTTCCAGTAGAGGCATATCACCGAAAGGATGGCCCCGAACTGTATTATCACCGTGAAAGCCTTTACGAACGGCGTGCTTTCGACGTTCAGCAGGCTTTGCGTTATTATCATGTGCCCGGTTGACGACACGGGCAGGAACTCCGTCAGGCCTTCTACTATGGCGATGATGACGGTCTCTAATAAATCCATATTTACCTTTTATTATTGTTTGAGCGTTAAGTCGGTGTCAGTTTTGTGTCTCTTTGGCGTCGTCGCCGTTGTCTTTCGGCTTGCGGATGATGGCGTAGACTATCGAGACGAAGCCTATGAAGCACACCACGGGGGCCACCTTCACGCGCATGGCGTTGTAGATTTCGGGGTTGAAAGAGTGGTCGTCGGTGCCGCCGCCGCTCATTAAGATGAAACCGATAATCACGATCAGCATCCCCACGGCGATGAGGATGAAGTTCATACGGTCGAAAGCAAAATTCCTTTTATCCATCGTTGTTTGTTTAGCAGACAAGCAGTCAGTTACGAGCAGACAAGCAGATTTGCCTTGAAAGCCGTTGCCTGATGTTTTGCCACGTTGTTTAATTGTTACTTTTTAATTTTTAATTCAACGCCATTGCGTTGTTTACTTTTTAATTGTTAATTTTTAATTTCAACTCTGTGTGTCAGATTTTGTACAAGTCTCCGGCCTTCATGCGCAGGAACTTGTTCACCGCCACCCACGAGCACAGCAGCGTGATGAGCAGTCCGAAGACGAACACCGTGCCGCCCGTTATGGCCATCACCTGCCACGTTATCACCGTGAGCACGCCCGGCTCGTAAGTGTACAGGGCGTAGACGCCGCCCGCCAGCACCGCGTCAGCCAGCACGGCGGCCAGCAGCCCAGTGCCGACGGCACTGCCGAGGAAGGGCCTCCGGATGAAGTTCCACGACGCGCCTACCAGCTTCATCGTGTGGATGGTGAAGCGGCGGGCGTACATTCCCAGTTTGACGGTGTTGTTGATGAGCGAGAACGAGACGCACGTCAGCAGCACGGCCAGCACCAGCAGCACAAGGTTAATCTTGTTCAGGTTGCGGTTCACGCTGTCCATCAGGTCTTGCGGGTAGGTGATGTCCGTCACCTTCCTGTCGCTCTTGAGGCTTTTCGAGATCCATTTCAGCGAGTCGTTGTTGGCGTATTGCGCCTTGAGTTGCAGCTCAATCGAGGCCGTAAAGGGGTTCATGCCGATGAACTCGCTTGGGTCGGTGCCCATGGCCTCGGTCTGTTCCTTGAGGGCCTGTTCCTTGCTGATGTAAGTGATGTTGTTGATGTACGGCCTTTTGCGCAGGTCGTTGCACATCTGCCGAGCCTCCGGGTCGGTGATGTCTTCGCCGAGTATCATCGTCACGGTGAGGTTTTCCTTGACATACGACGACAAGTTGCGCGCCGTAAGCACGGAGAAGACCACCATCCCTAATAAAATCAGCACCAGCGCGGTGCTTATACACAAAGTTATGCCCTGCAATCCGTGGCGGACGCGGGTGTTGTTACGCTTTTTGCCCATTGTTTAATGGTATGACATACCTAATTTGGTGCAAAGTAACAAAAAAATCTTTGCACAGCCAACGGTTTAACTACTATTAACGGCTCGCCGCGTTAATCTTTGCGCCTTTCCGTAAGGCGGACGTTGCGCCGCCAGCTCCGGGCCTTCTATGTGCCGCCGGTTGCAAGCCGCCTTGTCGTCGGTTGCAAGCCGCTTTGCCGCTGGCTTGTAACCTCCTGATTATCAGTGGCTCCGCCGTTTGCCGTAAATCGCCTTGCGATTTGCCGTTAATTAGCCCGCGATTTGCCGTAAATCGTCTTGCAAAAGACGGCAAATTGCACAGCCGATAGCCAAGCATCTGACATCCACCCCAGCTCTCCCGAAGGGAGGGAGCTTGATTACCATTGCGGCATATTTGGCTTATTGGTCCCATTTGGCTCATTGGCCATATAAGCCCGACAGGCCTGATAAGCCAGATATTACCAACAAAAGCATATCAGGCTCCCTCCCTTCGGGAGGGCTGGGGTGGGTGTCAGGTAGTGGCAGGGTTGGGTGTCAGATGGCAGGCGGTCGGCTATCAGGTTGCTGTCGGTTGTTTGTTTTTTGCTACACTCTTTCCTTTAATCAAATATTTGCGCTATCTTTAAATAAGATAGGCTGCGTCTCGGAAATAAAAATAAAAGCTCGTAATCTCGCTTTTATTTTGTATTTCTCTCAACTTGCGCTATCTTTGCACGCTGAATGACATTAATATAAAATAAGGTAAAGCAATGAATACGTGGAAAAAGTTTCTGCCTGACGTCTTGGCTGTAGTCTTGTTCGCAGTCATTTCGGTGGCATATTTCTTTCCTGCCGACATCGAAGGCAAGATATTATACCAGCACGACGTGGCCGCTGGAAAAGGCATTGGCCGCGAGATGGCCGAGCACCGTGAGAAGACGGGCGAGGTGACGCGGTGGATGAACTCCGTGTTCAGCGGCATGCCGACCTACCAGACCGCGCCCGAATACGGCAGCACGAAGGGCCTCGGCACGGTGATGGACGCCTATCACCTGTTCCTGCCCGAAAACGTCTGGTACGTCTTCGCCTACCTCCTGGGCTTCTACATCCTGCTGCGCGCCTTCAACTTCAGGCAGTCGCTTGCCGCCCTCGGTTCCATTCTCTGGGCTTTCTCCAGCTATTTCCTCATCATCATAGCAGCCGGGCACATCTGGAAGGTGATGGCCTTGGCCTACCTGCCGCCGATGATAGCCGGCATAGTGCTGGCCTACCGCGGCAAGTACCTCCTCGGAACGATAGTCACGGCCATCTTCGCGGCCTTCGAGATTAACGCCAACCACGTGCAGATGACGTATTACTTCCTCTTTGTCATCCTCTTCATGGTCATAGCTTATCTGATAGACGCCGTGCGGAAGAAGCAGCTCGCGCACTTCTGGAAGGCCACGGCGGCCTGCGCCGTGGGCGCGCTCATCGGCGTATGCCTTAACCTCAGCAACCTTTACCACACGTGGGAGTACAGCAAGGAGTCGATGCGCGGCAAGAGCGAACTCGTGAAGAAAGACGCCGCCAACCAGAGCGCAAGCGGTCTCGACCGCGACTACATCACCGCTTGGAGCTACGGCATAGGCGAGACGTGGACGCTCCTTGTGCCCAACGCCAAGGGCGGAGCGAGCGTCCCGCTGTCACAGAACGAGACGGCGATGGCCAAAGCCGACTATAATTTCACCCCCATTTACCAGCAGCTCGGCCAGTATTGGGGCGAGCAGCCGGGCACGAGCGGTCCCGTCTACGTGGGCGCTTTCGTGCTGATGCTCTTCGTCCTGGGGCTTTTCATCGTCAAGGGGCCTATGAAGTGGGCCTTGCTTGCAGCCACTGTGCTCTCCGTCTTGTTGGCGTGGGGCAAGAATTTCATGCCCTTCACCGACTTCTTCATCGACTACGTGCCGATGTACTCAAAGTTCCGCACTGTTGCATCGATACTCGTCATAGCCGAGTTCACCATCCCGTTACTTGCCATGTTGGCGTTGAAGAGGATAGTGGACGAGCCTGACGTGCTTACAAGGAATATCAAGTGGTTCTACGTCAGCTTCGCCCTCACGGGCGGCGTGGCCCTGCTTTTCGCCCTGTTCCCGTCGCTGTTCTTCAGTGATTTCATATCTTCGCAGGAGATGAAGGCCCTCATGTCGCTGCCTCAGGAATACGTCACGCCCGTAATGGAGAACCTCCGCGAGATGCGCCGCGCCGTCTTCACGGCCGACTGTTGGCGTTCGTTCTTTATTATATTAATAGGTGCGCTCTGCCTGTTGCTTTTCAAAGCCAGGAAGCTCAAGGCCGGCTATATGGTCGGCGCGTTGGCAGTGCTGTGCCTTATCGACCTTTGGCAGGTGGACAAGCGTTACCTCAACAACGATATGTTCGTATATAAGAGCGTGCGCGAAGCCCCCATCCAGATGACCGACGCCGACCGCCTGATACTCCAGGACACGACAGACCTGCGCAACTTCCGCGTGCTCAATCTCGCATCCAACACGTTCAACGAGAACGAGACGTCATATTACCACAACAGCATAGGCGGATACCACGCCGCCAAGCTGCGCCGTTACCAGGACGTCATCGACTATTACATCGCCCCGGAGATGCAGCGGCTGATGCCGGCTGTGGCTGATGCGGGTGGCGATATGGCCAAGGTCAACGGCGACAGCATATTCCCCGTGCTCAACATGCTCAACGCCCGCTACTTCATCCTGCCCCTGCAAGACGGCAAGACGGTGCCCCTGCTCAATCCGTATGTGCACGGCCCTGCGTGGTTTGTTGACAAGCTGACCTACGTTGACAACGCCAACGACGAGATAGAAGCCCTCGGCAAGATGGACCTCCGCCACGAGGCAGTGGCCGACAAGCGGTTTGAGCCTGTGCTGAAGACCGCTGCACGCCAGGACAGCACGTCCCGCGTGAAGCTGGTTTCGTATATGTCGAACAGCCTGAAGTACGACGTCAACTCGTCAAAAGGCGGCGTGATAGTCTTTTCCGAGGTGTATTATCCGGGCTGGACGGCCACCGTTGACGGCCGGCCCGCAGAGCTTGGGCGTGTCAACTACTTGCTGCGTGCCGTCAATGTAGCCCCCGGACGCCACACAGTAGAGCTGACGTTCCATCCCAGGTCAGTGACTGTCACGGAGACCGTGGCCTACGTTTCTTACGCCGTGCTGCTCCTTCTGATAGCCTTCGGCGTGTATGTGGAATGGCGGAAAAAGAGAAAATAAGGAACTATCGCTAACCAAAAACGAGGCTTGACACCCACCCCAACCCTCCCGAAGGGAGGAAGTTTGATGTGCAGTTCTGTCTTTCCGGATGCAGGTTTTGCATAGATTGCATTTCAAGCCAATTAGTTCTATAATATAATTAAGGTATTCAAGCTCCCTCCCTTCGGGAGGGTTGGGGTGGGTGTCAGCTCTTTTTATTAGGCTTTTTAAACGTTGCAACTTATGAAAAAACTACTTTCCTTGCCGCCAAACCTTGTCGGATGCTTCCACGAAATAACCGGATATGGGCGTGACGAATGGTTTTGCACCAACGATCCCGTAGGCCATCGCATAGGTTCGGGCGGCGGTTCGGCCTGGCTTTTGCAGTCATGCTATGAAGAACACGCCGCTGGGCGCACCTTCGACGAGTGGCTCTCGGCGGACAAGAGGCTGCTGCTGCACGCCGGAGGACAGAGCCGCCGCCTGCCAGCTTACGCCCCGTCGGGCAAGGTGTTGACACCGATACCCGTGTTCCGTTGGGCCCGCGGCCAGAAGCTCAGCCAAGACCTGCTGTCGCTGCAAGTGCCGTTGTACGAGCAGATAATGAGCCTTGCGCCCGACAACATCCACACAATGATAGTCAGCGGCGACGTTTACATCCGCGCTACGCAGCCCCTTCAGCCCGTGCCTGACGCCGACGTGGTGTGTTACGGACTGTGGCTCGGCCCTGAAATTGCCAAGGACCACGGCGTGTTCGTGGCCAAAAGCGACACCCCCTCGGTGCTTGAGTGCATGATGCAGAAGCCGTCAGTGCAGACTCTCGGCGCGCTGTTGAAAGACCATTTCTACCTTACCGACATCGGAGTGTGGCTGCTTAGCGACAAGGCCGTCAAGCTGTTGATAGACCGCTCCACACGAGACGGACAGTTGGTGAACTACGACCTCTACTCTGAATTTGGCTGCGCATTGGGCACCGACCCGTCAATCAAGGACGAGGAGTTGAACAGTCTGCGCGTGGCAGTGCTCCCGCTGCCCGGCGGAGAGTTCTACCACTTCGGCACGAGCCATGAGATTGTGTCTTCAACGCTTGCCATACAAAACCTCGTAAACGACCAGCGGGAGATAATGCACCACTCGCTGAAGCCACATCCTGCGATGTTCGTGCAGAACGCTGTCACCCGGACGGCCATCACCGAGGCAAATCAAAACCTCTGGATTGAGAACAGCTGGGTAGGCGAGGGCTGGACTTTGGCCCACGAGAACATAATAACCGGCGTGCCGGAGAACGACTGGCGCGTGGAGCTTCGCCCCGGACAGTGCGTTGACATCGTGCCCGTGGGGGAACGAGGTTTCGTTGTCCGTCCTTACGGATACGGCGACAAGTTCCGCGGCCCGCTCGAAGACGCGCATACGGAGTTCATCGGCCGTCCGTTCAAAGGCTGGGCCGAGGAGCGCGGAATTGACGTCAACGCCGTAGAAGGCGCCGCCGATATGCAGACGGCCCGCGTGTTCCCGTTGTGTGAAGGTTCTGTTGAAGACATGGGCATAGTGCTCCGTTGGATGCTCAACGAGCCAACCCTTGAGGACGGCAGGAGCATTTGGAAGCGCAGTGAAAAGCTGAGCGCCGACGACATTTCAGCCCGTGCGAACCTCGTAAGGCTGACGGAGCAGAGGCGCGCAATGCGTGCCAGCAACTGGGGAGCACTGGCCAAGAACCATGAGCACAGCGTGTTTTACCAGATAGACCTTGACGACGCCGCGCGCGAATTTGCCCGCTTCAACATTCCCGAACCGTCGCCAATATCGGAAAATGCGCCTTTGCTGAAGCGGATAAGCGACTCGATGTTCCGCTCCGAGCTTGCGCGCTTGGGCGGAAAAGACCCAGGCGGGATGGAAGACAAGGCCTTCTCGCTGCTGCGCGACGGGCTTACCGTGCAGGCTCTTGCCGAGAAGCAGCGTCCGCGGATGTCAGTCTACGGCGACCAGATAGTGTGGGCGCGAAGCCCGGTGCGCATCGACATCGCTGGCGGATGGACCGACACGCCGCCTTACTGCCTGATGGAGGGCGGCAGCGTTGTCAACCTCGCCATAGAGCTTAACGGCCAGCCGCCGTTGCAGACCTACGTCCGCCCGTGCCGAGAACCGCACATCATGCTGCGCAGCATCGACCTCGGAGCGGCAGAGGAGGTGCGGACTTACGAGCAGCTTGCCGACATGCACCACGTGGGCAGCCCATTCTCCATACCCAAGGCGGCGTTGGCCTTGGCCGGTTTCCTGCCCGGTTACGGCGAGGAGACGTTCCCCACGCTTGAGAGCCAGCTCCGCGCCTTCGGTTGTGGCATAGAGCTTACGCTCCTTTCGGCCATCCCCGCAGGCAGCGGACTCGGTACGAGCAGCGTGCTTGCATCAACAGTCCTCGGTGCGCTCAACGACTTTTGCGGCCTTGCTTGGGACAAGAACGAGATTGGCCGCCGCACACTCGTGCTTGAACAACTGCTCACCACGGGCGGTGGATGGCAAGACCAGTTTGGCGGCATACTGCAAGGCGTCAAACTGCTTGAGACGCAGCGCGGTTTCGACCAGAACCCGTCGGTGCGCTGGTTGCCGTCGGACGTCTTCACGCAACCCGAATACAAGCCCTGCCACCTGTTATATTATACCGGCATAACGCGCACGGCGAAGAACATCCTGGCCGAAATCGTGCGCAGGATGTTCCTCAACCAGAGCGACGAACTGCGCCAGCTGCGCGAGATGAAGCGTCACGCAGTGGATATGTACGAGGCTTTGCAGCGCGTTGACTACGCCGCCGTGGGCCGCCTTGTGCGCAAGACGTGGCAGCAGAACCAGGCCATCGACAGCGGCACCAACCCCGACGCAGTGCGCCGCATGACCGAACTTATCGACGACCTCGCCCTCGGCTACAAGCTGGCCGGCGCCGGCGGAGGCGGCTACCTCTACATCGTGGCCAAAGACCAGGATGCCGCCGCCCGCATAAAGCAGACCCTCAACGCCAACCGCCCCAACGCCAACGCCCGCTTCGTTGACATGAGCCTCAGTGCGGTAGGCCTGCAAGTAAGCCGCAGCTGACGCGCTTTCAGCCGCCAGCTTTTCATCTCTGATGCAACACCTTGATATTCAATGCTTTACAAAAGGCCGTCTTTTACACGCTAAAAGACGGCCTTTTGCGTTGCGTTTCACGGCAAATTGGAACGCGATTTGCGGCAAACGGGACGGCGGGTGAAAATATCGCAAAGTATAAGTTTGCTGGTGTCAGGTTTTGAAGTGTCGGGTAATTTTTATAATTTTGTAACCATGTATTATGAAAACGGTAAAAGCAGATGGGCATAAAGGACAATGAGAAGGCTATCCGTGCTATCGTCGGGGCATACGTAGAAGCGTATGCTTCGGGATTTTCTGACAGGCACATAGCTGAAAGAGACGATGAGGACGGCACTATCAACATGAAGATAAACAACGTGTTTGTCGCAGCTTTGGGGCCTGAAATCCAGTATTATTCGGCTTTGGCGCGGTCTCTTGACAGCTCGTTGGGCAATATGCTTGAGCGGATGGCTATCAAGATAGCGTCGTTGCATTATGTTGTAACCCAGCACGTAGAGGGCAAACTTTACAAAGAACAAACTGATTATATCGCCGAAATTCTTGAGAAATACAAGCGCCATGCCATGAAGCCACAGGTGTCAGACTATGTTGGTATGACGAAAAAGAAGGGTGACGTGATAGAAAAGCGTCATGAAAGCGACTATTATTTGATTGACGAAGAAACGGATATGCGGTATCTCATAGAATTGAAAATCGGTGGCGACCTTGACAATAAAAAAGCACGTTCGGAAAAAGAAGCCCTGTTGGAGCAGTATTGCATCCTTACAAATGAACTTGGATGTGAGGAACGGGTTAAAATATTGTTTGCAACGGCTTATAACCGTTACGGCGAAGGCAAGCCGTGGACGCAGGGACGAGTCAGGCAATTCTTTGCGGACGACGAGTTGTGCATAAGCCGTGACTTTTGGAATCTTGTCTGCAAGTCAAGCGACGGCTTTGATATAGTGATAGATGAATATCGTAGAAACGCACATTTTATAAACGAAGCGTTGGATAAGATAAAATCAATATATTTGCCAAATGCGTAATCCTGACTGGAGAAAATGTGTGCTTTGCGGTGACAGTAAGGACATAATCAAGCGGATACCAGACAATTCCATTGATTTTATCTTTACAGACCCACCATATAATATTGGTAAACACTCGACTGGAAACATACCTCTGCCGGGCCGCACGCCGATGAACAATGACGTGGCGGAGTGGGATTGGGTGGATTTTAATCCTGAAGACTGGGCTGATGAGTTTATAAGGATATTAAAGCCTACGGGCAATTTGTTTATTTTTACGTCATATAACCAGATAGGCAAGTGGTACGATTGTCTTGACCATAAGTTTGATACGACCAACTTTATGATATGGCATAAGACAAATCCGGCGCCAAAGATCTTTAAGGCGGGTTTCTTGAATAGTTGTGAAATGATTTTCACTTGCTGGAATAAGGGGCACACGTGGAATTTCTTATCGCAATCGGAGATGCATAATTTTTATGAAAGTCCGATATGTATGCGGCCTGAACGCCTTTCAAACCCGAAACATCCGGCGCAAAAACCGGTTGCTCTTTTGAAAAAAATAATAAGGATGGCGACCAACGAGAATGACATAATTTTTGACCCTTTTATGGGTGTTGGCTCGATAGGGGTTGCCGCCTTGGCGTTAGGACGTAAATATATAGGGGTGGAAATTAATAAAATGTACTTTGATGCAGCTAAAAATAGAGTTGCAGAAGAAATGGAAAAGGTGAAATATACTGATGCTCGCGATGGCTCCATTGTCAGCGAGCCTGTGCCTGTTGGACGGCATTTACAGTGGGACTTGACAGATTTTAGGGATATTATGGCGTTTCCGACAATAGTTAAGAAGGCTAAGCCGGAATTAAATAAAACTTCTGATTTTAGAAAATCAGCGTCATTACCCCCAATAATCAAATGGGCTGGTGGCAAGGAAAGGGAGTTGAAATACATCCTTCCCAATCTGCCTAAATCTTTTAAACGCTATTTTGAGCCTTTCGTCGGCGGTGGTTCGGTTTTCATGTCGATTAATGCCGACGGATGTTTTATTAACGATTTGTCGTCAGAATTGATATGTTTGTATCGTTGCATTGCAGAACATAATGTCCGTTTTTTTGATTATTTGCGCCAGATAGACAATTCTTGGCATAAAGCCGGGACGTTTTATTTGGATAATGTTGTGTTGAATGAATTATATGAATCGTATCGGAACGGTGATTTTTCAGATGAAAAGTTGAAGACTGAAATTGACGGCTTTTGCGAGCAAAGGCAATCAGAAATCTTTTCGTTGGTGCCTGTTGATTTCGCTTTTAGCACGAATGTGCTGTTTGAGGAGATGCGGAAAAACTTGTACCGCAAGATGAAGCGGATGAAAGTTCTTGAACATTCAAAAAACAGATTGCCCCAAAAGGACCTTTGCGACAATATAGAGACAGCCATAAGAAGTTCATTGTATATGTATTTCAGATACTTGTACAATGACAAAAATATATCGCAAGAGGATGAGATACTTCATTGTGCACTGTTCTGTTTTATCAGGAATTATTGTTATAGCGGAATGTTCCGTTATAATGATAAAGGCGATTTTAATGTGCCTTATGGAGGTATTGCGTATAATTCAAAGGCATTGGCAAAGAAAATGGACTTTTATTCGTCAGAAGTTTTGCTCTCTCATTTCCGTGGTGTAGTGATAGAAAATCTTGATTTTGAGGATTTCTTGCGTAAACATAAGCCGGCAAAGGATGATTTCGTGTTCTTGGATCCTCCTTACGACAGCGAGTTCAGCACGTATGCGCAGAATGAATTTACGAAGGAAGACCATGCCCGTTTGGCTGATTTCTTGATAAAAGAGTGTAAGGCAAGATGGATGTTGATAATTAAGAATACGGATTTCATTTATTCTCTTTATAATCAAGAAAGAATAAATATACGCTCTTTTGATAAAGAGTATATGGTAAGTTTTATGAACCGTAATGATAAAAAAGTAACACATCTGTTAATTACGAATTATTGATATGAAACAAAACGGCAAATTGGAAGAAAAGGATCTTGTTGTGCCTGTGCTTGAGTTGATGAGACGGAAAAAAGATGGCTTTGTGACGATAGGTGAGATACGGGATTATATAATTGAAAATTATTCCTTGTCAGAGTTAGATTTGAAGAAGTCAACCACAAGGCCTAATGAATGTATGTTTGAACAACAGATTAGAAATTTGCGAAGTCACAATAAATTACAGAAAATGGGATTAGCTGAAAATGTTGAGAATGGGTTTCGGCTACTTCCAGAAATAGGAAATTTATTGGAAAACAGTTCTGATTGGCTTTATGATGTCATAGGAACGAATATAAACCGTTCAAACATCATAGGTGACATTGTTTCAAAGATTGATAAAAAGCGCAAAATAGTTGGTTTTGACGAGATTTCAGGTGAGGGTGTTCCTTTTGCTGTGACAAGTGTTAAGAAACGGTCGCGTTCTGTCAGGTTAAGGAACTTTGCGATAAATTTTTTTAAGGATGATGCAGGTTTGATATGCTGTGATTGCTGCGGGTTTGAATTTAAAAGTTTTTATGGTGAAAAATATGGGAAAGTATGTATTGAAATACACCATATTAAACCAATTTTTATGTATGAAGATATGGATGAGAATAAAACTATGGCAGAAGCGATTAAAAATCTTATGCCTGTATGTCCTAATTGCCATAGGACGATTCATCAAAACAAGCTGTTCTCCATTAATAAAATTTCAGAATTTAAAGATTTTATGATGCGGCAAAACCACAAATATCATTTTAATTTATGATTTGTCAAGTTTGTTGAAGCCTCTAATTTTTAAATAGTTATTATAAAGATGCAATTCAGGACAAAGGTAAAGATTGACAAGCCTGACTTTGAGATAGGGCCGTGCGAGGAGATGCTGTTCGTAGGGTCGTGCTTCGCCGACAACATAGGGCGGCGGTTCAGGGAGGAGAAGTTTCGCGCAACGGTGAACCCATACGGCGTGATGTACAACCCGGCGAGCATACTGCACACGGTGGAGAGGTGCACAGATGCGCCGCGCGTGGCTGTGTTCACGCTCGGAACGAACCACGTCTACATTCTCAACGAGACGGGCGAGATTGTTGACAACTGCGCCAAGAGGCCGCAGAGGCTGTTCACGGAGCGAGAGTTGACGGTTGACGAGTGTGTGGGCTATCTGCGCGCGGCGGTCGATGTGCTCGCAGGCCGGCGGCGGGACGTGCGGGTGGTGGTGACAGTCAGTCCGATACGTTACGCCAAGTATGGCTACCACGGCAGCCAGCTGTCAAAGGCGGTGCTGCTCTTGGCGGCCGACAGGCTTTGCCGGGAACGCCCCGGAACGGCAAGTTACTTCCCGGCGTATGAGATAGTCAACGACGAGCTTCGCGACTACAGGTTTTACGCTCCTGATATGTTGCACCCATCGGAGCAGGCGGTCGAGTATATCTGGGAGGTGTTCTCGGAGGCATATTTCTCGCCTGAGGCAAAGCGTTTCATTGAGGAGTGGCGTCCACTGAAGGAAGCCCTTGGCCACAAGCCGTTCCGGCCCGACTCGGCGGAATACAAGGACTTTATGAATAAAACAATGTTAAAAATTAAGGCGTTCTCGGAAAAATACCCGAACTTTGCGCTGTAAATAGTGACAAGTGACAAGCAAACAAGCAGACAAGTGACAAGCAAAACACGTGACGAGCTGACAAGGCTAATCGGCTTGTGGCTTGTTTGCTTGTCTGCTTGTCAACTAAATTATAAATAAAATGTCTTACTCCATTGAGAAAATTACAACCCTGATAGGCGCGCGCCGGTACGGTTCCGCCGAAGGGAATATAAGCTGGTTGCTGACAGACAGCCGCAGCGTGTGCTTCCCGGAAGACACTCTGTTCTTTGCGGTGAGGTCGGAACGCAACGACGGTCATAAGTACATAGCCGACCTTTACCGCCGCGGCGTCAGGAATTTCGTTGTAGAAGAACTGCCGCATGGCTACGCCACGGACTACGCCGAGGCTAATTTCCTGAAGGTGCCGCACACGGTGGAAGCCCTGCAACGCCTCGCCGAACGCCACCGCGACGAGTTCGGCATCCCCGTGGTCGGCATCACGGGCAGCAACGGCAAGACCGTCGTGAAGGAATGGCTTTACCAGTTGCTGTCGCCGCAGATGGTGGTTACGCGCAGTCCGCGCAGCTACAACTCGCAGATAGGCGTGCCCCTGTCTGTCTGGCTGCTCGACGGGATGAGCCAGGTAGGCGTCTTTGAGGCCGGTATAAGCCAAAAGGGAGAGATGCAGGCGTTGCGCGACATCATACAGCCCACCATCGGCGTGCTGACAAACATCGGCGCGGCGCACCAGGAGAACTTCACTTCTGCGGAGGAGAAGTGCATGGAGAAGCTGAAACTTTTCCACGACACCGAGGCCATAGTGTACCCTTGGGACGACGTGACGGTAAGGAGT
The DNA here is from genome assembly GCA_944320255.1 of uncultured Prevotella sp. Taxonomy (GTDB): domain Bacteria; phylum Bacteroidota; class Bacteroidia; order Bacteroidales; family Bacteroidaceae; genus Prevotella. The sequence goes on from CALUGU010000007.1 coordinate 17,909, forward strand.
TGCGTGGCAAGCCTTGGTTACAAGGGTGAGCAAATAGCGTGGTCGATGACGGACCCGACGGTGAAAATGTATGTAAAGTCGGTTGAAAAGAGCGGCATATCCACCACCGTCAACTATTCGTTCGGCGGCCAGGAGGGTCGTTACACGCTGCCGTTCATCGACGAGGCGTCGGTCGCCAATTCGGTGACTTGCGCCGCCGTGGCCCTTCATCTGGGGCTTACCACGGCACAAGTGGCCGAGCGGATGCCGGCCATAGAGCCTGTGGCCATGCGCCTTGAGGTGAAGGAAGGGCAGCACGGGTGTACGCTGATAAACGACTCTTACAACTCTGACATCAATTCGCTCGACATCGCGCTCGACTTCATGAGCCGCCGCCCCGACCACGCCGGGCGCAAGCGCACGCTGATATTGAGCGACATTTACCAGAGCGGGAAGGCCGGCGGAGCGTTATATAAAGAGGTGTCAGACCTCGCGAGGACGCGCGGCGTGCAGAAGTTCATCGGCATAGGCCCTGAAATCAGTGCCAACGCCGACGCCATAGACTTGCCTGAAAAGCACTTCTTCGCCGACTGCCACGAGTTCATAGCCAGTCAGGTGTTCGCTTCGCTGCAAGATGAAGTGATCTTGCTGAAAGGCGCGCGCAGGTTCAGTTTCGACCGACTGACCGAACTCCTGGAGCAGAAAGTGCACGAAACGATACTTGAAGTGAACCTCGGCGCAGTGGTGAAAAACCTCAACCACTTCCGTTCCTACATGAAACCAACCACCAAGATAGTGTGCATGGTTAAGGCCGACGCTTACGGGGCGGGGGCTGTGGAGGTGGCGAAGACGCTGCAAGACCACCGCGTTGACTATCTCGCAGTAGCCGTGGCGGACGAAGGCGTGACGCTAAGGAGGAACGGCATAACGTCAAACATTATGATAATGAACCCTGAGATGACGGCGTTCAAGACAATGTTCGACTACGAGCTTGAGCCGGAGGTGTACAGTTTCCGCCTGCTTGACGCCCTTGTCAGGGCCGCCCGGCGTGAAGGCATCACGGGATACCCCGTGCACATAAAGCTCGACACGGGCATGCACCGCCTCGGCTTCAACCCTCTGACCGACATGGACGAGCTTATCAGCCGCCTGAAAGGCCAGAACGCCGTAATCCCGCGCTCGGTGTTCTCTCATTTCGTAGGGTCGGACAGCGACGACTTCGACAACTTCTCAGCCCGGCAGTTCGAGCTGTTCAAGGCCGGGAGCGACAAGCTCCAGGCGGCGTTCAGCCACAAGATAATCCGCCACATGGACAATTCGGCCGGCATAGAGCATTTCCCCGAACGCCAGCTTGACATGTGCCGACTGGGCCTCGGACTGTACGGCATCGACAGCCGCGACAACTCCGTGATAAACAACGTCTGCACGCTGAAGACCACCATACTGCAAATCCACCCCGTGCCGAAAGAAGAAACCGTGGGTTACAGCCGCAAGGGAATACTCACGCGCGACAGCCTTATCGGCGCGATACCCATCGGCTACGCCGACGGACTCAACCGCCTGCTGGGTTGCGGGCGGTGTTATTGCCTGGTGAACGGCAAGAAGGCGCCCTACGTTGGCAACATCTGCATGGACGTGGCGATGATAGACGTTACTGACATAGACTGCAAGGAGGGCGACACGGTGGAAATCTTCGGCGACGACCTGCCCGTGACGGTGCTCTCCGACGTGATGGGCACGATACCTTACGAGGTGCTTACGAGCATCAGCAACCGTGTGAAGAGGGTGTATTTCCAAGACTGACGTTCGCCAAGACGCAAACGCTTGATTTTCAATACGTTATAACGATGATCGTAAGAGACGGTCTTTTGGCTTGCAAAAGATGGCTTTTCGCAGGCTGAAAGACCGTCTTTTGCATCCTGAAAAGCCGTCTTTTATGTCACAACAAGAGCGTTAAACTATTTTAACGAAGCACCAATCATTTTTTAAGAAAAAAATAGTAACTTTGCGCAAACTTACTTCTAAACAGATACTATCAATTAATTCTATACAAATGAATCCAATTCAAACTACTAAGATGACCAACTTCCGTTGGGTTATTTGCGCGTTGCTTTTCTGCGCCACGACGGTGAACTACCTCGACAGGCAGGTTCTCTCGCTCACGTGGAAAGACTTCATCGCGCCTGAGTTCCACTGGGATGATGCCCATTATGGCATGATTACCGGTTTCTTCTCTGTCTTTTATGCCGTTGCCTGTCTGTTCGCCGGCAAGTTCGTTGACTGGATGGGCATAAAGAAAGGTTATCTTTGGGCCATCTTCATTTGGTCGTTGGGTGCGTGCTTGCACGCCGGATGCGGCTGGGTGACTATGGAAATCGAGGGACTTGAGTCCGTCGCCGCCCTCCGCGCTGTTGAGGCCGGCAGCGAGATGGCCATCGCCATCGCCACGTTGAGCACGTGGTTGTTCCTTGTCTGCCGCGCCATCCTCGCTCTCGGCGAGGCCGGCAACTTCCCCGCAGCCATCAAGGTTACGGCTGAATACTTCCCGAAGAAAGACCGCGCGTTCGCAACTTCCATCTTCAACTCAGGCGCGTCGGTAGGCGCGTTGGCAGCCCCGCTCACCATCCCAATCCTCGCGCAGCACCTCGGCTGGGAGATGGCGTTCATCATCATCGGTGCCATCGGCTTCATTTGGATGTTCTTCTGGGCGCATCTTTATGACAGGCCGGAGAACTCGAAGCGTGTGAACAAGGCCGAGCTTATCTACATCAACCAGGACGACGAGGAGGAGAACAAGCCCGCCGAGGAGGTTAAGGAGGAGAAGACAATCCCCTTCCTGCAGTGCTTCAAGTACAAGCAGACATGGTCGTTCGTAGTAGGCAAGTTCTTCACCGACGGTGTTTGGTGGTTCTACCTGTTCTGGGCGCCGGCCTATTTCTCCGACCAGTTCAACTATCCTTCATCGTCAACCATGGGTATGGCGCTTATCTTCGTGCTCTATCTTATTGTCACCGTGCTGTCTATTTACGGCGGCTACCTGCCAAAACTCTTTGTCGAGAAGAAAGGCATGGGGCCGTATTCAGGCCGTATGCTGGCCATGTTGATATTCGCGTTCTTCCCCCTGTTCGCGCTGTTCGCACAGCCGTTGGGCGCTTATTCGGTGTGGTTCCCGGCCATAATCATCGGTCTCGCCGGCGCCGGACACCAGGCATGGTCGGCCAACCTGTTCTCAACCATCGGTGATATGTTCCCCAAGTCAACCATCGCCACTATCACCGGTATCGGTGCCATGGCCGGTGGTATCGGCTCGCTGCTCATCAACCTCGGCGCAGGTGAACTGTTCACCTATTCTGAAGGCATGGGCGAGGCGTTCACGTTCCTCGGTTTCAGCGGCAAGCCCGCAGGTTATATGATAATCTTCTGCATCTGCGCCGTTGCTTACCTCGTAGCTTGGATGATAATGAAGGCTCTCGTGCCGAAGTACAAGCCCATCGTTGTAGAATAATCAAACAATGTTTGCATAAAGAAAAAGGATGCCTTAAGGGGCATCCTTTTTTGTTTTTCAGTCAGATGGCTTTTCGTTGAAAGGCTATGAACCTTTCAGCCATTTCTTGCCGGATTTGGTGTTCAGCCATATCGCAATGCCTGAACCGATGACGGCAACTACGGCGAATAATGTTATTAAAGGCTCCATAATTTATGATTTTATTATTCTGTTACCAATATAAGAAAGAATGTATGTGCTGAAAATCCCTAACACAATTAATATGTAATATTCAGGTTTGCCTTCTTCAGAAACAACAGACATTATGCTGCCCACGACCAATGCGGTGAACATAATCTTTGCCAAGTCAAAGAAAAACTTGCCGAGCGTCTCGTGGCTTAGCCTCTCTTTGTCTTTGGCTTCTTTCCGTTCCTCTTGTTGCTTAGTGAAATTGCTCATCATTGTTATTTGTTTACAAAGGTAACAAAAAATAATTGACAGTATCACTTTTTTATGCTTTTTATGCTATCTTTGCGGCTGTTTCGCACAAGGCGGGACGATTTTCAACCAATTAAAATCTTATGTACAAAACAGTTTTCAACAAGCGCGAGAGCTTCAAGTTCAAGCATTTCAGCCGCAAAGGTTACGCCTTGTTCGCGTGCCTTGGCCGTGAGGTGCTTGTCGGGACGCTGAGCGTTGCCACGCTGACTTACGCCAAGGCTGACGGCGTAAGCGTGCGCACGGACATTGCCGGGGCGCGGGTGGTCGACTCGGTGCGTACCGTGATGCTCGACGGAGTGGACGTGACTGCTTCGCGCGCGCCGCTGGCCGGAGGCCGTGTGCCGAGAATTGTGACTGTGCTGGGACGCGACGAGATTGCCGCCGCGCCGGCGCAAAGTGTTAACGACCTGCTCAAGTACGCCGTGGGCGTGGATGTGCGGCAGCGCGGACCGATAGGGGCGCAGACCGACATCAGCATACGCGGAGGCACGAGTGAGCACATCGCCGTCCTTCTTGACGGCGTAAACATCTGCGACCCGCAGACCGGGCATAACGCCTTTGACCTGCCGGTAAGCGTCGATGACATTGAAAGGATTGAAGTGGTAGAAGGCCCTGCCGGCCGGGTGTTCGGCACGTCGTCGCTCCTTGGGGCGGTGAACATCGTAACACGGAAGGCCGACGGCAACGGCGGAAGTGTCCGTGCTGCCGGCGGTTCGTTCGGATATGCCGGCGCAGGGGCGCATTTCAGCCTGAAATCGGACAGATGGGGCAACCGTGTGAGCGGCGGATACACGCGCAGCGACGGTTACAGCCGCAGCAAAGCAGGGCATTTGAACGCCGATTATGAAGGTTGGCGCGCGTTTTACAAGGGCGGATACGCCGATGAAGGCTTGAACGTTGGCTGGCACGCCGGCGTAAGCGTGAAAGGGTGGGGCAGCAACACGTTTTACAGCACGTTGTCTGACGAGCAGTACGAGCGCACCAGCAAATATTACACAGCCGTGCAGGCCGAGACGACCGTGGGCAAGTTCCACCTGCGACCGTCTGTTTACTGGAACAGATTTCTTGACAGATTTGAGTTTTACCGTGGCGCACCCGACCGTTCGCCGTTCAACTACCATCGTACAGATGTCATGGGATTGAACCTCGGCGGCTGGCTCGACTGGGTGTTGGGGCGCACTGCTTTCGGCGCGGAGACACGCAATGAGGACATAATATCTACGACACTCGGCGAACCGTTGGCCACGCCTAAGCCGGTACATGGCACTGACCGCAGCTATACCGTAGGGCTTAACCGCACAAACCTAAGCCTTTACTTAGAGCACAACGTGGTTTGGCGCGGGCTTACCGTGTCGGCGGGCTTCACGGCGGTGAGGAACACCCAGAGTGAGATGCCGTTTAAAATATACCCCGGCATCGACGCAAGTTATGCCTTTACGGGCGTTTTCAAGGTTTACGCTTCGCTTAACACGTCGCTGCGTATGCCGTCGTTCACGGAACTGTATTATTCCGTTGACGGCCACAAGGCCGACAAACATCTCAAGCCGGAGGAAATGACGGCCTTGGAAGCGGGCGTCCGTTATGCTCCGTGCGGCGTCGTTGCCACGTTGTCGGTCTACCGGCATTGGGGACGGAATATGATTGATTGGATTATGGATACGTCGCTTGGAACGGATGCCGTGTGGACGTCGGTTAACCATGCAAAGATTAACTCAACGGGCGTCGAGGCCAATGCTAAGCTCGATTTACTCTCGCTCGTTCCCGGACAGAACGTGCTGCGCACGTTTGGCGTGGCTTATTCCTACATAGACCAGAACCAACGGCGTGAAGAAGGGGTGCAGTCGCTTTACGCCCTTGAGTACCTCCGTCATAAGGTTGTGGCCCGGTTGGGCGTCAGCCCCGTGCCGTGTCTCAACCTTGACGTCAGCTACCGTTACCAGCATCGCGTCGGTTCATACACCGATACGGCAGGCGTCAACCGCGCGTATAGTCCTTACTCGCTCGTAGACGCCCGCCTGTCGTGGGACAAACCGCGCTACAGCGTCTATGTTGAGGCCAACAACATCTTCAGTGCCGACTATGTAGACTATGGCAACGTGCCACAACCCGGCCTGTGGGTGATGGCCGGAGCCAGTTGGAGTTTTAGTCTTTAGTGTATTGCAGGGTGACAGAAGGTGACAGGAAACAGGCTCTTTTGTCACCTTGCAATTTGTTGGATTACAGTAATATACGCCGAATTGTGAAGTTGTGACATTAAAATTGACAATAATGTTCATTAAGCGTGGTGTGTGACTCTTTATGGTGTGTTTTCCGTCTTGAACATTATCATCCACAACTTTCTTTAATTTGCAGTGCCGGTAAGGCGTTGCTAATAGCGTGGAATAAAATAAAGTGGTGAACTTTTTGGTGTTCACCACTTTATTTTTCATCTTTTCAACTTGAACGAGTTTTCTATGCTTTGCACCTCGCTGCTGAATACCTTGTCAATCTTCAGCCTGTTTTCTATCTGCGTGCAACTGTGTATCACGGTTGAATGGTCGCGTCCTCCAACGAGCTTTCCTATCCTTGAGGCCGGCATCTTGGTGTATTTCTGTGCGAGATACATAGACACTTGGCGTGCCACAACGTAGTCGCGCTTGCGGCTGCGGCTTATTACGGCCGCCGTTGTTACGTTGAAGTGGTTGCACACTGTGTCGAGAATGTCGTCCATTGTCAGCGGTTCGTTGTCTATCTTGACGGCTCGCTTGATTATCCTTTCGGCCAAGCGCATGTCAATCTTGCAGTTGTAGACCACGGAGAACGCCAGCAGTGAGTTGATGACTCCTTCCAAGTCACGCACGCTGCCGTTGGCGGTTTCGGCGATGAACTGCACCACATCGTCGGGAATATGCAGTCCGTCGCGTTTTATCTTGTTCTTAAGTATGTCTACGCACAGTTGCGGATTGGGCCTTTCCAACTCCGCAATTAGCCCGCAACAGAAGCGTGTCAGCAGTCGTTCGCTCATGCCTTGCAGGTCAACCGGTGGACGGTCGCACGCCAGGATGATGCGCTTGCCGTTGCGTGTCAGGTGGTTGAAGATGTGGAAGAACGTCTCTTGCGTCTTTGTAGCTGAAGCCCATTCCTGTATGTCATCAACGATGAGCATATCGATGGTCTGGTAAAAGTTGATGAAGTCGTTGGTGCAGTTCTTCAGCACGGCGTCGGTGTATTGCACTTGGAACAGCCTTGCGCTGACGTACAGCACCCGCTTTTGCGGGTACAGCTCCTTTGTGCGCACTCCGATGGCGTTGATGAGGTGGGTCTTTCCGCATCCTGACGGGCCGTAGATGAACATCGGGTTGAATTGTGATGAGTTCGGGTGTTCGGCGATTGACAGTCCTACAGAACGCGGCAGTTTGTTGCTGTCGCCCTCGATGTAGTTGGCAAACGTGTGGTGCAGGTCGAGTTGCGAGTCTATGTCTTGGGGTTTGGCCGCGTCGAGCACGGTCGGTGACTGATTGATGCCTTTTGTCCTTTTGTCCGTCTTGTCAATGTCGGGCACGGGCTCTTGCTCTATCTCCTGTGTCAGCTTGTGTGCCTTGTCTATCGTTATACGGTAGTTCAGGCGGATGCCAGCCCCGAAGTGTCTTGTCAGCACTTTGGTCAGCAATGACAGGTAGTTCTCTTCGAGATATTCCACGAAGAAGTTGCTGGGCACTTGAATGATAAGTGTCCTCGACGCTTCGTTGAATGATTCGAACTTTATCGGGTTGAACCATGTCTTGTATTGCTGTTCAGAGACATTTTCCTTTATAAGCAAAAGGCATTTGTCCCAAAGCGCATTTGGGGTGATATTCATCGTTAGAGAGAAGATTAGTATGTCTTTCGACTTTCCGAAATGTGATGCAAATTTCGCAAAAAATATCGAAACGGGCAAATCGGCGTTTTTATTGTTTTAGGCGGCGGCCGCCGTAAATGTCGGTGAAAAGGCACTTTAACGATAATCTTGTCACCGTAATGTAATATCTGCGCTTGTGTATTTGCAAGTGCCTGACTGTTAGCTGTATATGGGCTTCGTGCGGAAAATGAGGCCGTCGGGGCTTTTGTTTGGCGATAATCGTTGAAAGCGGTATGTATTAGTGACTTCCGAACGATTTGCGCCTTGACGCGGCACGCCCCGCCTATTTAGATGATTTTTAAATAGGCGGGGCGTGTGAAACAAATTGCTTGATGTGTTATTTGTCCTTGCGTCCGAACAACGAGAAGTGCACGTAACGTTTCGGGTGCGCCTTGAGGTCGGTCAGCAAGGAGTCGGCTGAGCGCATCGTGCTGTTCAAGTTGTTGTAAAGCGTCGGGTCGCGCATCAGCAGTCCGAGCGTGCCTTGGTTGTTGTTGAGCTGTGCCGTGAACTCCTCCATGTTTGCAAGGGTTTCGTCAACGCGCGCCACTGTGCCCGCCACGTCAATCTTATTGAGGTTTTTCGCGAGCTGGTTGGCGTTGTCGAGCACGCTGTCTGTGCGGTTCACCATGCCAGGCACGCTGCTTTCAAGGTTTGCCAGCAGACTGTTCAGGCGGCGTGAAGTCACCGTCAGGTTGCCCGTGATGGTCTCAACGTTTTGCAAGGAATTGGCTATTGCCGGGTTTGCAAGCAGCGTGTTGATGCTTGCAACTATCGAGTCTATTTTCGGCAAGATTTGCACCATCGTGGGTATCATGCCCTTCATCTGTCCGAGTGCCCCGTCGTTGATGCCCCCTTGGATTGTCTCTCCGGGCATTACACGTTCACGCGGGTTGGTGGCGAGCAGCAGGTTTATCTTGACGTTGCCGAGCATGTCGCTTACTATTTCGGCGCTGCTGCCCTTGGGTATCCGTAACTGCTTGTCAAGGTCGGCCTCCACCATGATGTATCCGGCGTTCTCGTAGTCGTATTTTATCCCTTTTACTACGCCCACCTGGTAGCCGTCGGCGTAGATGGGGCTTGACGATGACAGGCCGCTGATGTCCTTGAACGATATGTAGTAGATGTTTGCCGATGAGAAAAGGTTGAGGCCTTTTAGGAAATTCATCCCGAAGAACAGGATTACCAAGCCACATATCACCACTAAGGCTATCTTGACTTCTTTGCTGAAAAACTTCATGACATTCACTTTTTGTTTGACTTAAACTCTTGTATTGCCTTGTTGACGTTCATTTTCTCGCCGTTTTTGAATGCGATGATGAACGCTTGCGGGTATTTGTCGAGTATCGACTTGCGGAGGCGGTAGATTTCGTTGTAGTCGGTGGATGCGCCGTAGGTGTATTTCACCATTCCGCCTTCTTCATACGAGTCTACGTCTTCAAGTCCTTTGAAGTTGGCTTTCTTCAGGCTGATTTTGCTGTTGCTGGCGAGTATCTGCACCTTGAACACAGGGCGTCCGCCGGCTGCCTCGCCTTCGTCGGACAGCCGCTTCTTTTCCTCCTTGACGTCTTCGTCGGCCTTGGCCTTGTCGTCTTCGGCTTTGCCTTTGGGCGTTTCGGCCTCAGGCTCGTCGTCGGCCTTTTCTTCAATGAAGCGGTAGACGGCCCGTCCCGTCTTGTCATACTTTGCCTTGTATTGCGCGAAGGCGTTGTAGATGCCCTTGGCTATCTTGTCGATGTTGGCCTTGTTGTTGAGGAATTTCTCCTCGTCGGGCGTGGTGATGAAGCCAAGCTCTATCAGGCAGGCCGGCATCGACGTCTCACGCAGCACGAGGAACACGTCTTGCTTTACGCCCTTGTTAGGCCTTTTCGCCATGGCGCAAACGTTGGTCTGCACGTATTTGGCCAGTTCCACGCTTTGAGCCATGTTCTTGTCGTGCATCAGCTCGAAGAGGATTGTGCTTTCGGGCGAGTTGGGGTCGTAGCCTTCGTAATGTTCCTTGTAGTCTTTCTCTATCATGATGACAGAGTTCTCGCGCTTGGCCGCGCTCAGCTTCTCGTCCGAGCGGCGTATTCCCATCGTGTAAGTCTCAAGCCCGCGGGCAATGTGCCCTTTCGGCAGGGCGTTCGTGTGGATTGATATGAACACGTCCGCCTTGTTCTTGTTGGCGATGTCGGCGCGCTTGTGCAGCGGCACGAACACGTCGGTCTTGCGCGTGTATATCACCCTTACGTCGGGGCAGTTGCGCTCTACGTACTTGCCGAAGGCCAAAGCCACGTTCAGGTTGATGTTCTTTTCGTAAGAGAATGCGCCCTTCGCCCCGGCGTCGTGCCCGCCATGCCCGGCGTCGATGACCAGCGTGAAGCGTTTGTCAGCGCCGAATATGGCGATGGAGAAAGAGACTAATATCAGTAAGACGAATATTACCTTTTTGCCCATGAGCACATTTTTATAAATACAAAGGTACTTATTTTATCTGCAAAAACTTCAAACTTTCAAAAAGTTTTATCATTTATTAAGTGTAGTTCAACTGCCGCGCTTTCTATGTCGCCCCACATCGGTGGGTTTTTCTTGGCCACGGTTACGTCGATTGACCTCACCTCCGGCATGGCCTTGAAAATGCTTTCGCCAATCCTGCCCGCCACGTTTTCGAGCAGGCAGGATGGCTTCTGCATCTCCTTATTTATGATTTCAAAAAGTTCCGCGTAGTTGAGCGTGTCGGCTACGTCGTCGCTTTCAGCGGCCTTTGCCAGCGGGTATTCCGCCCTCAGGTTGACGATGAACTCGCCGCCGGTGGCCCTTTCCTGCGGCATCACGCCGTGGCGGGCGTGGAAGCGCAGGTTGTTGAGGATGACGTAACCTTTTTTTAATTCATAATGCATAATTCACAATGCATGATTGGGTTGCACCTTTTTTTAATTCATAATTCACAATGCATAATTCATAATTCACAATGCATAATTCATAATTGGGTTGCACTTTATGACGCTATATAATCTACAATGTCCAATCCAAAGACCAAGACTTCTTCTCTCTTTACGTTTCATGTTGCTGTCTTTGTTCACGGCGTATGCCTTAATTATGGATTATGAATTATTTTCGCGTTTCACTGTTACCTAAATTGCGGCGTATGCCCCAATTATGAATTGTGAATTATGCATTATGAATTGAACTCCTATCCGCACCTTGAGGCTCCGCAGTTCTTGCAGATGAGGCATCCCTCCTGGTAGACGAGCGTCTCCTGCCCGCAGGCGGGGCATTTCTGTCCCTTGGCCTCGGTGCCGTCGGTGATGTATTTCTTGAGCGCGCGCTCCACGCCGTTCTTCCAGGTGTTGATGCTCTCGCTCTTGAGTTGCAGCGAGCCAACGAGCTTTATCACGTGCTCAATGGGCATGCGGTAGCGCAGCACGCCTGAAATCAGCTTGGCGTAGTTCCAGTATTCGGGGTTGAACTTCTCGCTCAGGCCCTCCACGGTGGTCTTGTATCCGCGCTTGTTCTCGAACTGGAAGTCGTAGCGTTTCGTCCCGTCCTCGTTAGGCTGCTTGATTATTTTGCCCTTGGTGACGGTCTTCGGCAGCACGATGCCTTCCTCGTCGTCTTGCAGTCCGGTGAATATCTCGTAGGGATAACCGTCGAGAAGGCCTACGAAAGCCACCCATTTTTCCTTGTTGTTCTGGAAGCGCACCACGTCGCACTCCAGCTCCTTGGGCCTTACCTCGGTCACTTCGGGGTGGCGGCAGGGCGGCAGCTGCTGTTGCGTCGTGATTTCCTCGCCACCCTTCTCCTTCTTTTTCTCCACGGAGAGCATCACTCCTGAGCGCGAGCCGTCGCGGTAGACGGTGCATCCCTTGCAGCCCGACTTCCACGCCTCTACGTACAGGCGGTTGACGAGGGCTTCGTCTACGTTGTTCGGCAGGTTGATGGTGACGCTGATACTGTGGTCCACCCACTTCTGGATGGCGCCCTGCATGCGCACTTTCATCAGCCAGTCAACGTCGTTGGCCGTGGCTTTATAATAAGGTGACTTGGCTATGAGTTCGTCTATTTCCTCCTGGGTGTAACGCTTCTCCGTGTCATACCCGTTCACCTTCATCCACTCGATGAACTTGCGGTGGTAGACGATGTACTCCTCGAACGAGTCGCCCACCTCGTCAACGAAGTCAACGTGTACGTCGGCGTCGTTCGGGTTAACCTTGCGGCGGCGCTTGTACACCGGCATGAACACAGGCTCTATGCCGCTCGTGGTCTGTGTCATAAGGCTCGTCGTGCCCGTGGGCGCGATGGTGAGGCAGGCAATGTTGCGGCGGCCATACTTCGCCATGTCTTCATAAAGTTGCGGGTCGGCCTCCTTTATGCGGTTCACGAAGGGGTTGCCGGCTTCCCTCTTAGCGTCGTAGACGGCGAAGGCCCCGCGCTCCTTGGCCATCGTCACCGACGAGCGGTAAGCCGCCAAGGCGAGCGTCTTGTGCACTTCCACGGAGAAGTCGGTCGCCTCCTGCGTGCCGTAGCGCAGCCCCATGGCCGCTATCATATCGCCTTCGGCCGTGATGCCTACGCCCGTGCGGCGTCCCATTCCGCTCTTGTTCTTTATCTTTTCCCACAGGTGGTATTCGGTGAGCTTCACCTCGTCGCTTTGCGGGTCGGCCTTGATTTTCTCCATTATGAGGTCGATTTTCTCAAGCTCCATGTCCACGATGTCGTCCATTATGCGCTGTGCCACGCCTACGTGCTTGCGGAAAAGCTCGTAGTCGAAGTAAGCCTTGTCGGTGAACGGGTTTACTACGTAAGAATAGAGGTTGATCGACAGCAGGCGGCACGAGTCGTAGGGGCAGAGCGGTATCTCGCCGCAGGGGTTGGTCGATACCGTGCGGAAGCCCAGGTCGGCGTAGCAGTCGGGCAGGCTCTCGCGGATTATCGTGTCCCAGAACAGCACTCCCGGCTCCGCGCTTTTCCATGCGTTGTGCACTATCTTCTCCCAGAGTTTCCTTGCGCTTATGTTCTTCTTCACCATCGGCTCGGCGCTGTCGATGGGGAACTGCTGCGTGTACTCCTTGTCTTCGATGGCCGAGCGCATGAAGTCGTCGTCAATCTTCACCGACACGTTCGCGCCGGTGATTTTGCCTTCCACCATCTTGGCGTCGATGAACGCCTCGCTGTCGGGGTGCTTGATGCTGACAGAGAGCATCAGTGCCCCGCGCCTGCCGTCTTGCGCCACTTCGCGCGTTGAGTTGCTGTAACGCTCCATGAAGGGCACAAGTCCCGTGGAGGTGAGCGCCGAGTTGTTCACGGGCGACCCCTTCGGGCGCAGGTGCGAGAGGTCGTGACCCACGCCTCCGCGGCGTTTCATCAGCTGCACTTGCTCTTCGTCGATGCGCATGATGGCCCCGTAAGAGTCGGCGTCGCCGTCAAGGCCGATGACGAAACAGTTTGACAACGACGCCACCTGGTGGTTGTTGCCGATGCCCGTCATGGGGCTTCCTGCCGGTATGATGTACTTGAAATGGTCGAGCAGCTCGAACACTTCCTCCGCGCTTAGCGGGTTGGCGTATTTGCGTTCTATCCTCGCCACCTCGTTGGCTATGCGCCAGTGCATGTCGGCGGGGCTTTTCTCAAATATGTTGCCGAAGCTGTCTTTCAGCGCATACTTGTTCACCCACACGCGGGCGGCCAGCTCGTCGCCGCCGAAATATGCCAACGAAGCCTGGTAAGCCTCGTCGAAAGAGTAAGTTTTATTGTTTTCCATTACGGTTTAAGTGATATTTGTGGTGCAAAGCTACAAACAAATTTTGATAAAAAGAAGAACTTTTTGGATTATTTTCCGACAAATGTTTCCTGAAAAGTTTTCCGAAAAGTTTAACTTTTCCGCGGCGCATCGCGCAACGGCTTGACAGATAGGACAGTTGCGCCGCGCCGTGAAATGTTATGTTTACCTTATCCGCCTTGCCGCCTGTCAGAGTGAGGGTTACGGCTGCCGGCCGCCGCTGCGCCGCTGTCGCGCCGCCGGGTGGCGTGCCGCCGTGCGCCGTTCGGCGGCACGTCTGTAACTGCCTGGTAATCAGCCACCTTGCGATTTGCCGTAAATCGGCCTGCAAAAGATGGCAAAACGCAGCGCGAAAAGCCGTAAAACGGACGCTAAAAAGCCGTGACCCAGGGTTCATCCGAAAATCTGTTGGATGAGAAGAAAATAAAAGATACATAAAAAACAATGTAAATCAGGAAATTCATTAACTTTGCACTTGGTTTAAATAAATAAAATGTCAAGCAAATGAAAACGATTAACACAAGACGAAGCATACGCAAATACCAGGACAAGGACGTGCCCGCCGAACTGCTCGACCGCCTTCTCGCCGAGGCCGCCCGCACCCAGACGATGGGCAACATGCAGCTGTACAGCGTCGTCGTGACCCGCTCGCCGGAGATGAAGGCCAAGCTCGCGCCCGCGCACTTCAACCAGCCGATGGTGACGGAAGCCCCCGTGGTGCTGACGGTCTGCGCCGACTTCAACCGCGCCAGCCTCTGGTGCAGCCAGCGCAAGGCCGTGCCGGGCTACGACAACTTCCTCTCTTTCATCAACGCCGCCACTGACGCGCTGCTCTATACGCAGACGTTCTGCAACCTGGCTGAGGAGGAAGGCCTCGGCCTCTGCTACCTCGGCACCACGGTGTATATGCCGCAGATGATTATCGACGCGCTCAAGCTGCCGCGCCTTGTAATGCCCGTGGCGACGATTACGCTGGGATGGCCCGCCGAACAGCCGCCCTTGAGCGACCGCCTGCCGCTAAGGTCGATAGTGCACGACGAGACTTACCACGACTATTCGCCCGCCGACATCGACGTATGCTACGCCGGGAAAGAGGCTCTTGAGGAAAACAAGGAGTTCGTCCGCATAAACAACAAGGAGACGCTCGCCCAGGTCTACGCCGACATCCGCTATACTAAGAAGGATAACGAGGCGATGTCCGCCGGCATGATGGAGGCCCTGCGACGCCAAGGATTTATTTCTTCAGCAGACAAGCCTCGTTTTTAAGCAGACAAGCAGACGAGTGACAAGCAGACAAGCCTGCTTGTCTGCTGAAGGAAAAACTTGCACAATACCGAAATATTGTGCAGGTTTTTAAGCCTTAATTGATAAATAATGTAAAATCATAAGATTTTCTTGCCGAAATATTTGGAAGTGAAAGAAAATATCACTAACTTTAGGGCAAGAAAAAGAAACAAGCATACAACATAAGTTGTCGATAGTTCTAAGGAATATTGGAAACGTCAAGAAGTTTAAAAGGTTAGACAACTGATGAATGTGTGATGTACTTTCGAGTAACGAGGAGTCGGCGAAAGATGGTAAATGTTTGATGTCATGAAGATGTTTTTACAAAGATGAAAGGGGTAAGGATGAAAACAAGTTGTTGATATGGATGTTTAATATTTAAGTAAAGCTACTCCTTGCTACTGAACTAAAAATGGAAGGGGATGTGCCAGAGACCTTCGGCACATCCCCTTTTCATTGTGCGCCGCTGCGGCAAGCCGCATAAGGCGCGCGATTGTTTAACGTAAAATGGCGAGAATGCATGGCTAACAAGTATGAAGCGAAGATAAGGCGGGGCCTCGTGACGCCCGTGCAGCAGTTTATCCACAGGGAAAAGTCGGCGGGCGTAGTCCTCGGCCTGAGCGTCGTGGCGGCCATACTGCTGGCCAATTCGCCGTGGGGCGGGGAGTATTTCCATTTGCTCGAAAACAAGGTGGGTTTCGTGTTCAACGGCGAGCCGTACCTGTATTACTCGCTCCATCACTGGATTAACGACGGGCTGATGTCCATGTTCTTCTTCGTCGTCGGGCTTGAGCTGAAGCGCGAGTTCATCGGCGGCGAACTCGCCGACCCCCGCAACACCATCCTCCCGATAGGAGCCGCCGTGGCGGGGATGCTCGTGCCCGCCCTGATTTACACCTTATTTAATATAGGCACGCCGGCAGCCGGAGGCTGGGGCATACCCATGGCGACGGACATAGCCTTTTCACTGGCGATAATCTACGTCCTCGGCGACCGCGTCCCGCTTGCCGCCAAGGTGTTCCTGACCACGCTCGCCATCGTTGACGACCTTGGGGCGGTGGTGGTGATAGCCCTGTTCTACACGTCGGAAATATCCCTCGTCAACATCGCCGTCGGCGTGGCGTTCCTCCTCGTGATGTTCGCCGCCAACAAGATGGGCGTCAAGAGCGTGGCGTTCTACGGCCTCCTGGGCATCGGCGGCGTGTGGGTGGCCTTCCTCATGTCGGGCATCCACGCCACCATCGCCGCCGTCCTGGCCGCCTTCGTGATACCGGCCGACGCCCGTCTGCCCGAACCTTTGTACATCAAGAAGGCCGCCGACAACCTGCGGCGGTTCGCCGGCATAAAGCCGAACAACGTCTCGACGCTTGAGCACGAGCAGGTGGAGGTTATCACAGGTATGATGGCCGACACGCGCGACGCCATCCCGCCGTCGCAACGCCTGGAACACGCCATGCACCCGTTCGTGTCGTTCGTCGTCATGCCCGTTTTCGCCTTGGCTAACGCCGGGGTGTCTTTCGCCGGCCTTGACGTGCAGGGCGTCTTCTCAACCAACGTCGCCGCGGGCGTGGCCCTGGGCCTTTTCCTCGGCAAGCCGCTCGGCATCATGCTCTCCGTTTGGCTGCTTGTGCGCCTCGGCGTGGCCCGGAAGCCGGAGGCGTTGACTGTGCGGCGGCTCGCCGGACTCGGCTTCTTGGCCTCAATCGGCTTCACTATGTCGATGTTCATTTCCACGCTCGCCTTCACCGACGACGCCATGCTGCTGCAAGCCAAGCTCGGCATCTTCGCCGCGTCGATAGCGGGAGGGGTGGTAGGATACAGGCTCTTGAAGGCGTGATGGCGGACGGCGAGGGCGCCGCACGCCGTGGCGGAATAGCCGGGCGCGCGCAGCTCAGGCGGCTGCGGATTAATGTTAAATCATGCTTACGGTAAAATAAATACCCCGTTTTGTCGTTCTTTTATGCGAGTGTAGATAAGGATAATATGGAAATAAGGCATTTTTTCGAGAAAAAGGAGCTGCGGCTGCGCAAGAAACGCATCGTGATGATGCTTTGCTGCATAGCGGCTCTGGTGGCCGTGTATGTGATTATCACCTGGCCTAAAAAGAAAGCTCCAGAGGCTCCCGTGGTGTCGGTTGAGCCGGTAGGCGTCGAGGACGTAGAGATTTACGGCGACTATGTGGGGCGTGTCCGCGCCCAGCAGTTCGTCGAAGTGCGCGCCCGCGTCGAGGGCTTCCTTGAGCGTATGGCCTTCGAGGAGGGCACATACGTTAAGAAAAACCAGGTGTTGTTCGTC
The DNA here is from genome assembly GCA_944320255.1 of uncultured Prevotella sp. Classification (GTDB taxonomy): domain Bacteria; phylum Bacteroidota; class Bacteroidia; order Bacteroidales; family Bacteroidaceae; genus Prevotella. The sequence continues at coordinate 35,090 of CALUGU010000007.1, forward strand.
ATCGACCAGCGTCAGTACAGGGCCAAGGTTGACAAGGCGCGTGCCCAGTTGCGCAAAGACTCCGCCCTGGTGCTCAAGACCAAGCGCGACCTCGACCGCATACGCCCGCTGTTCGAGCAGAATGCCGCCAGCCGCCTCGACCTCGACAACGCCACCGCTGCTTATGAGACGGCCGTCGCCAGCATGGGTATGAGCCGTGCGGATCTCGTCCAGGCGGAGCAGGAATTGAGCTATACTTATGTGCGTTCGCCCATCTCCGGCTACATCAGCGAACGCCTCGTAGACCTCGGAACGTTGGTGGGTACGGGCGGAAAGTCGCTCTTGGCCACGGTCGTAAAGAGCGACACCGTGCTCGTTGACTTTAGCATGACGGCACTCGACTATCTTAAGAGCAAGGAACGCAACATCATCCTTGGGCGTCAAGACTCGTCGCGCTCATGGCAGCCGTATGTCACTATCACGTTGGCCGACAACAGCGTCTATCCGTATAAGGGCTTGGTTGACTTCGCCGAGCCGCAGGTTAGCCCGAAGACGGGCACTTTCTCCGTGCGCGCCGAGATGCCAAACCCTGACCATGTGCTGCTTCCGGGTCAGTTCACAAAGGTTCACGCCCTGCTCGATGTCCGTGAGAACGCCACCGTTGTGCCGCAGAAGGCTCTTATAATAGAAAAAGGTGGTGCGTTCATCTACGTCATGCGGCGTGACTCCACGGCTGAACGCCGCTTCATCGAGCTTGGCCCGGAGTTCGGCAACAAGGTCGTGGTAGAGCGCGGTCTCGCCCCCGGCGAGACGATAATCAGCGAAGGTTATCATAAATTGGCACCGGGAATGAAGGTGCGTGTGGTTCCGAAAAGGAATAACAAACAGCGTGCGAAAGCCCGCTGAACCAAAGCTCATAGCCAATGAAAGTCAACTTCTTCATAGACCGCCCGGTATTTTCGATTGTAATATCAGTCCTCATCGTCATCGTCGGACTTATCGGGCTGACGATGCTTCCCATCGACCAATATCCCCAGATAACGCCGCCCGTGGTGAAAATCAGCGCGTCGTATCCCGGCGCGAGCGCCCTCACGGTGTCGCAGGCGGTGGCTACGCCCATCGAACAAGAACTGAACGGCACGCCGGGAATGCTTTACATGGAGTCGAACAGCTCCAATTCAGGTGCTTTTTCGGCAACGGTTACGTTTGATATTTCGTCAGACCCCGACCTCGCAGCCGTCGAAATACAGAACAGAATTAAACTTGCAGAGTCTCGTTTGCCTGCCGAGGTGGTGCAAAACGGCATAGAAATCGAGAAGCAGGCGGCCAGTCAGCTGCTCACTATCTGCCTGACGTCAAGCGATCCGAAGTTTGACGAGATTTATTTGAGCAACTTCGCCACGCTGAACGTGCTCGACTTGTTGCGCCGCATACCCGGAGTGGGGCGTGTGTCTAACATCGGAAGCCGTTATTACGCCATGCAGATATGGGTCGATCCGGCGCGTCTTGCCAGCTTCGGGCTTACAGTGCAAGACGTTCAGAAAGCCCTTAAAGACCAAAACCGTGAGTCTGCGGCAGGCGTGTTGGGCCAACAACCGGTTAAAGGACTTGACTTTACCATACCCATAACGGCGCAAGGACGACTGTCGTCGGCCGCGCAATTCGAGGAGATTGTGCTCCGCGCTAACGCCGACGGCTCGTTCATCCGCCTGCGAGACGTGGCCCGTGTGTCTCTCGAAGCCCAGTCGTACAACACCGAGAGCGGCATCAACGGAGGCAACGCCGCCGTCCTCGGAGTGTATATGTTGCCTGGAGCCAACGCCATGGAGGTGGCCGAGAAGGTGAAGGAAACGATGGAAAACATCAGCAAGACCTTCCCCGAAGGGATGGAGTATGAAATTCCTTTCGACATGACAACTTACATCTCGGAGTCAATCCACGAGGTTTACAAGACGCTGTTCGAGGCTCTTGTGCTTGTGATAGTTGTCGTTTTCCTGTTCCTCCAGAGCTGGCGCGCCACCGTAATTCCCTTGGTTGCCGTCCCTATTTCTTTGATTGGAACGTTCGGTTTCATGCTGATATTCGGCTTTTCGCTCAATATGCTCACCCTGTTGGGGCTTGTGTTGGCCATCGGTTTGGTTGTAGACGATGCGATTGTCGTTGTCGAAAACGTCGAGCGGATTATGGAAGAAGAACACCTAAGCCCGTATGAAGCAACGAAAAAAGCCATGAACGGCCTCACCGGCGCACTCATCGCAACGTCTTTGGTGTTGGCGGCGGTGTTCGTTCCGGTAAGTTTCCTGTCGGGAATAACAGGCCAGCTGTACCGTCAGTTCAGTGTTACGATTGTCATATCCGTGCTTCTTTCCACCGTGGTGGCCCTCACCTTGAGTCCCGTGATGTGCTCGCTCATACTGAAACCGGTGGATAAGAACAAACCGAAAAACCGTGTTTTCCGCGCCATAAACCGTTGGCTCGACTTCGGGAACAGCAAGTATCTTGCCGGAATATCCAACATCATAAAGAACCCGAAGCGCGTAGGCGTCGGCTTTTGTATGGTTCTTATAATGATTTTCATCCTTTACCGCCTTACGCCTACAAGTTTCCTGCCCGCCGAAGACCAAGGTTATTTCACCATTGAGCTTGAAATGCCTGAAGGAACGACGCTCGAACGCACCCGCGCAGTTACCGACCGTGCCATCGCCTACCTGATGAAAGACCCGGCGGTGGAGTACGTCCAGAACGTCACCGGCACCAGTCCGCGCGTCGGCACCAGCCAGACGAGGGCGCAGCTGACCGTGATATTAAAGGAGTGGAAGGAACGCGACGACACCACGATAGGCGACATTATGGCCGGAGTGAGCCGCGAACTGTCTGAATATCCTGAATGCAAGTTCTATCTTTCCACGCCGCCCGTCATCCCCGGACTCGGTTCTTCGGGCGGTTTCGAGATGCAGCTTGAGGCGCACGGCGACGCCACGTATGACGATTTGGTGCATGCCGCCGACACGCTGATGCACTACGCCTCGATGCGCAAGGAGCTGTCAGGGCTGTCTTCGTCGTTGCAGGCGGAGATACCGCAACTTTATTTCGACGTGGACCGCGACAAGGTGAAGATGCTCGGAGTGCCTTTGGCCGACGTTTTCTCTACGATGAAGGCATACACGGGTTCTGTGTATGTCAACGACTTCAATATGTTCAACCGCATTTACCGCGTCTACATCCAGGCCGAAGCACCGTATCGTGAGCACCGCGACGACATCAGCCTTTACTTCGTGCGTGGCGACAACGGTGACATGATACCGCTAACCGCGCTCGGAACAACCGAATACACCACCGGGCCGGGCAGCATCAAGCGTTTCAATATGTTCAACACGGCCATCATACGAGGCACGGCGGCGCAAGGTTACAGTTCAGGCCAGGCTATGGAAGTGATGGAGGAACTGGTGCGCAAGCACTTGCCTGGCAACATAGGGCTTGAGTGGAGCGGCCTGTCTTACCAAGAGAAGCAGGCCGGCGGGCAGACAGGGCTTGTCCTTGCATTGGTGTTCCTGTTCGTGTTCCTTTTCCTCGCCGCGCTTTACGAGAGCTGGAGCGTGCCCGTGTCGGTGCTCCTTTCGCTGCCCGTTGCAGCCTTGGGCGCATACGTCGGCATCACGATGTGCGGTTTGGAGAACGACACTTACTTCCAGATAGGCCTCGTGATGCTGATGGGCTTGGCTGCGAAGAACGCCATACTCATCGTCGAGTTCGCCAAGGACGAGACCGATTCGGGCGTAAACGTGTTCAAGGCCGCGCTCCATGCGGCGCGCCTGCGTTTCCGTCCCATCCTCATGACGTCGTTCGCCTTCATCCTCGGCATCCTGCCTATGGTGATAGCTTCAGGCCCCGGAGCCGCCAGCCGCAGGGCCATCGGCACTGGAGTCTTCTTCGGGATGATAGCCGCCGTCACGATAGGCATATTGCTCATTCCATTCTTCTTCATCTCCATTTACAGGGGCAAGGCCAAGGTTAAGGCTCGCAAAGACGGCGCAAGCCAGAAAGCAATACAACAGCAAGAAACATTATGACACACAACCTGAAACACATACGCCACATTCTCGGCATCCTATTGTTGGCTGCCTTGGTAGCGTCGTGCCAGATAGGGCGGCATTACACCCGCCCTGATATCGAATTGCCGGCGGTGCTTGCCGGTGTTGAGGGCGCCGACTCAGCCTCGCTTGCCGACCGTTCTTGGACGGAAATATACACAGACTCCATCCTGCAAGGGCTTATCTGGAAGTCGCTGGCTTACAATAAGGATATGCTGATGGCCGCCGCGCGCATAAAAGAGCTGGCCGCCATGAAGCGCATCGACTATGCCAAGCTCTTCCCGTCGTTGGATTTGCGCGTTTACGCAGAGAAAGAAAAAGACAACTACGGGGGCGAAGACCCGTCCGACGACAACCAGTTCGACCTGAAGGCCAACATCTCTTGGGAGCTTGACTTATGGGGGAAGCTGCGCTGGGCGCACGACGCCAGCATGGCGGAGTTTATGGCTTCGGTTGAGAACAGGCGCGCTTTGCAAATGAGCCTGATAGCCCAGGTGGCCCAGGCGTATTACGAACTGGTGGCGCTCGACAACGAGTTGTCCATCGTAAGGCAGACGTTGACGGCGCGCCGCGAGAGCGAACACCTTGCAAAAATACGCTATGAAGGCGGACTGACGTCGGAAGTCACTTACCGCCAGGCGCAAGTCGAGCTGTCACGCACGGCCACTCTCGTGCCCGACCTTGAGCGGCAAATCACGGCGAAGGAGAACGAGCTTGCGTTCCTTACGGGCGAATACCCCCACCGCATCGAGCGTTCGTCGCTGCCGCAGGAAGTCAATTACCTTGACAGCCTGCCCGTGGGGCTGCCCTCGTCGTTGCTGGAGCGGCGTCCCGACGTGCGCGAGGCCGAGCAGAAGCTCATCGCCGCCAACGCCGCCGTGGGCGTGGCTTACACCAGTATGTTCCCGAACATTACGCTCACGGCCAACCTCGGCGCGGAGAGCGACGAGCTGAAAGACCTCCTGCAATCGCCTTACCACCTGCTGAGCGTCAACCTCTTGCAGCCGATATTCGCAATGGGGAAGAACCGCGCGCGCCACAAGGCGGCCAAGGCGGCTTACGAGCGCGCCGTCTACGCTTACGAGAAGACGGTGCTCTCGGCATTCAGGGACGCTTTCGACGCCATCGCCAGCTTCAACAAGATGAAGGAAATCTACAAGACGCGCTATAATCTGGAAAGCTCGTCGAAGACGGCCTTGTCGCTGGCTCTTGTGCAGTATGTCAACGGGGCGATAGGTTACATGGACCTGCTCGACGCCCAGCGTACTTACCTCGACGCCCAGATAGGCCTTAGCAATGCACTGCTTGACAGCCAGCTGGCCACGGTAAACCTTTACAAGGCCCTTGGCGGAGGATGGGAATGGTAGTAAAACGGTAAAAAAGTAAAAAGGTAAAGCGGCACTTTCGTGCTGCAAATACAAACAACGGGCGGACAAGTTAATCATTACTTGTCCGCCCGTTTTCTGTTTGTCAGAGTGTTTTCACTTGTCAACTCGCCGGCTTGTCCCTGTGGACTCGTCTGCTAAAAAACTATTTGCACGCCGGCGTCCACGGCTTCAGCTGCTTGAAGAAGTCGTTGCCCTTGTCGTCCACGAGGATGAAGGCGGGGAAGTCAACCACGTTGATTTTCCATATAGCCTCCATGCCGAGCTCGGGATACTCGACGCACTCGATGCTCTTGATGCTGTTCATCGAGAGCACCGCAGCCGGGCCGCCGATGCTTCCGAGGTAGAAGCCGCCGTGCTTCTTGCAAGCGTCGGTGACTACCTGAGTGCGGTTGCCCTTGGCTATCATCACCATCGAGCCTCCGTGGTCTTGGAACTCGTCAACATACGGGTCCATGCGGTTGGCCGTCGTCGGGCCCATCGAGCCGCAAGGCATTCCCTCCGGGGTCTTCGCCGGACCGGCGTAGAGCACGGGGTGGTCCTTGAAGTACTGCGGCAGGTCTTCGCCGGCGTCCAAGCGCGCCTTCAGTTTGGCGTGTGCGATGTCGCGCGCCACGATTATCGTGCCGTTGAGGCTTACTCGTGTGGATACGGGATACTGTGAAAGTATCTTGCAAATCTCGCTCATCGGCTGGTTCAGGTCTATGCGCACGGCATCGCCCTCGCCTGCGTTGCGCAGCTCTTCAGGGATGAGCTGGCCGGGGTTGTCGTCCAGTTTCTCAATCCAAACGCCGTCCTTGTTGATCTTGGCCTTGATGTTTCGGTCGGCAGAGCAGCTCACGCCGAGGCCGATCGGGCATGACGCTCCGTGGCGGGGCAGGCGTATCACGCGGATGTCGTGGGCGAAATACTTGCCGCCGAACTGCGCTCCGAGGCCTATCTTGTGTGCTTCGTCGAGCAGCTGCTTCTCAAGCTCCACGTCGCGGAAGGCGCGTCCCGTTTCGTCGCCCGTCGTGGGCAGGTTGTCATAGTAGTGTGTCGAGGCCAGCTTCACCGTCAGGAGGTTCTTTTCTGCCGACGTGCCGCCTATTACGAAGGCAATGTGGTAAGGAGGACAAGCCGCCGTGCCGAGGGTCTTCATCTTCTCTACGAGGAACGGAACGAGCGTGCCTGGGTTCTGTATCCTGGCCTTTGTCTCCTGGTAGAAATATGTCTTGTTGGCCGAGCCGCCGCCTTTCACCACGCAGAGGAACTTGTATTCCTCGCCCTCCGTGGCCTCGATGTCTATCTGTGCGGGCAGGTTGCAGCGCGTGTTCACCTCCTCGTACATCGTGAGCGGCGCGTTCTGCGAGTAGCGCAGGTTCTCCTCGGTGTAAGTCTTGTACACGCCTTTCGACAAGGCTTCCTCGTCGCAGAAGCCCGTCCACACCTGTTGTCCCTTCTCGCCGTGGATTATCGCCGTGCCCGTGTCCTGGCAGAAGGGCAGTTTGCCCTTGCAGGCCACCTCGGCGTTGCGCAGGAACGTCAGCGCCACATACTTGTCATTGTCGCTCGCTTCGGGGTCGGTGAGTATCTTCGCCACCTGCTCGTTGTGGGCGCGGCGCAGCAGGAAGTTCACGTCCCTGAAGGCTGCGTTGGCCAGCATCGTCAACGCTTCGGGACTTACTTTCAGGATTTCCTTGCCCTCAAATTCGCTTACCGACACGCCGTCTTTTGTCAAGAGATAATATTCCGTGTCGTCTTTGCCCATCTGGAACATGGGGGCGTACTTGAATTCCGGTGTTGCCATAATGTTTTGTTTATATGTTTTTACTGTTGCAAAGTTATGTATTTTTATCGAGAAAACAGGTTTCAGGGCAGTAAAACTTGCGCCCATTCGGGCACGTTTTGCACGTACATCTTTTTCAACTTGCCGTCAACCAGCCTGAATTGCAGCGTCGCGTCTTGGCCGTCTGTTGAATTGTCGTTACAAGAACTTTTGGGTGACAGAAGTCTTGCCGGAGCCGTTAGGGCCGGCTATCACAATCATTTCAGGCCGTCGTTCACTTCCTTTCATTGACTATGCTGCTTATTCTTTCAGCCCATACGGCTTGTTTTGCGGCGATATTGCGGCGCATTTGGGCGAAGTGAGCGTCGTCGGCGGCTTTGTTGCTTGTCCTCGCTTCCTCTGCCACTTCCCTCATAATTTGTGCCAGCATCTCGTCGGTCGGTTCGTTGTCGGGGCTGAAACGGTATTTGTTCAATTCTTGTTCAGACATCGTTATGCCGTTTTGTTCGTACTTGCAAATATACTCTTTTTGTGTAAAAGTAGGAAATATAATAGCCTTTTCTTGGCTAAATTTAACGCAAATGACGGCCTGCCTGTAACCCGTTGACAGTCAACGCCTTTCCAATATGCCGTCTTTCGCCTCCTGAAAGACGGTCTTTTGCGACGCAAAAGGTGGCCTTTCGCATTGCAAAAGGCCACCTTTTGGAAAATCAAAAATTAACAATGAAAAATTAAAAATCTGTCATTGGGTGAAGATAAGACATTAATACCCGAAGATTTCCTCGGTTGTCAGCCGTTTCACGGGGCCGATTTTCTCCAACGCTTTCATGTCGAGCTGCTTCTCGTCGCCGAGTATCAGGTAGCGGTAAGGCTTCTTGGCCATCGTCTCCTGCTCGAATTTCGCCACGTCGTCCATCGTCAGCGAGGGCACGGCCTCGTAGATTTTCTTGCTCAGGCTGTAGTCTATGCCAAGACGTTTGGCGTTGAGGTAGGCGTTGAGGATGCCTTCACGTGTTGTGCGTTCGGTTGCGAGACGCTTCATCAGGGCCTGTTTCGCCAGTCCGAGAGCCTTCTCCGACTGCGGTATCGTGTCCAAGATGCTGTTGAAAGTGCGGATGCAGTCCATCATCTTGTCGTTCTGCGAGATGATGTAAGTGTACGCGAACTCCGGCTCTCCCTTGTAGCTTGGCGTGCAATACTCGGCGAACGCGCTGTAGGCAAGGCCGCGGGCTTCGCGCAACTCCTGGAACACCACGGTGTTCATGCCGCCTCCGTAGTACTCGTTGAACAGCGAGATGACGGGCTGGTTGGCCGGATTCCACTGCCGTCCGTCGTTGTGGTATTGCACCATATAGATGTTCTTGGCGTCATACGGGGCTATCAGTACCTCGTTCTGCGGCGTCTGCTGCATCTCGTAATGCCGCCCGGCGGGCGCGTCGGCGAGTTTTTTGGGTGTCTTGTGGTATTTGTCTATGGCGGCGGTAAGCTCGTCCAAGGCCATCGGACCGTAGTAGAGCACGCTGTGCTTGTAACCCCTGAACGCCTTGATCTTGTCAACCAGCTGCTGTGGAGCCATCTCTTTAAGCTCTTTTGACGACGGCACGTTGCGCATAGAATTGTATTCGCCGTATATTCCGTATCTTTGAAGTGCCACAAAATTTACCCCTTGGTCGAGCTTGTTGTCAGCGCGCGACTTCTCTATTACGCCAACATTCTTGGCGTATGCCGCCGTGTCAACCTGCGCGTTGGCAAGAAAATCCTCCATCAGGGCTATCGCTTGGGGCATGTTCTCGGCCAAGCCGTTCACGTAAATGTTGGTGCCCCTGTCGCCTACGGTTATCCCGTGGCTGCAGGCCAGCGAGTAAAATCTCTGCTTCAGCTGCTCCGCCGTCATCTTGTCCGTGCCGAGATAGTCGAAGTAACTTGCCGCATAAGGCAGCCACTTGTCGCTCTCCTCGCCGAAGTCGAAGTGGTAGTTGAGCGTGAAACGGCCGTTCTCGGTGTTCTTAACGTAAAGTACCGGCAGGCCGTTCTTCGTCGTTGCCTTCGTCAGGTCTTTGTCGAAATCCACGAACTTAGGCTGTATCGGCTCCACCTTGGAGTCTATCACCTCCTTTACGAACGCGCTTTGCAGGTCGCGGTTGGCCGGTATCGGCGTTATTTCGGGTTTGTCAATCTTCTTCAGAGTGGTGTCTTCGCCTATTCGTTTGTACACGGTGACGTAGTTGTCGAGGAAATGCCGGCGGGCGAAGTCCACGATTTGCTGTTTCGTTATTCCCGACATACGGTCTATTTCGCCCACAACGTCGCTCCATTTTTTCTTTGTTATGAAGGCGTCGGCCATCATGTAGGCGCGGTCGTCGTTGCTTTCAAGCGTGCGGTAGTACTGTAGTTTCTTGTTGTTCACCACGGCTTTGATGAGGCTTTCGTCAAAGTCGCCGCGCTTCAGTTTGTCAATCTCGCCGAGGATGAGGGCTTTCACGTCGTCAAGAGTTTGTCCCTCTTTCGGGTATCCGATAGCTATCATGGCGGAATATTCGGCCAGCGGCATCGTGACCGCCGTCCCGCCGAGCCACTTCATCTGCTGGTCGAGGTCGAGATCCATCAGTCCCGCCGTGCCGTTGTGCAGCATGTCGGCCACTACGCTGAGCGTGTCCGTCTGGTAAGAAGCCGACCCGTCGAACTTCCAACCTAAGTATATGTTCTCCGCTTCCTGGCCTACCACGGTGGTGTCTGCCGGCACGGTGCGGTCGGGAACTGGCGCATATTGCGGTTGCGAAAGGTTGGGGTTAGGTTGCCACGAGCCGAAATGCTTGTCTATTATGGCTATTACGTCGTCAGGATTGAAGTCTCCGGCCATGCAGATGGCCACGTTGTTGGGTACGTAGTAACGCTTAAAATAGTTTTTGATGTTTACAATCGACGGATTTTTCAGGTGCTCCTGCGTTCCGATGGTTGTCTGGGTACCGTAAGGATGGCCGGGGAACATCAGTTTATTGAACGCATTGAACTGCTTTTCCCGGTCGTTTGCCAGCCCTATGTTGTACTCCTCATACACCGCCTCAAGCTCCGTGTGGAAGCCCCGGATCACCATATTCTGGAAACGGTCGGCCTCTATCCGCGCCCAGTTCTCAACCTCGTTGGCCGGTATGTCTTCTACGTAGCACGTCATGTCGTTGCTCGTAAAGGCGTTGGTTCCTATCGCCCCGATAGCCGACATCAGCTTGTCGTACTCGTTGGGGATGAAATATTTGGCGGCGAGTTGCGACAGACTGTCTATGCCGTGGTAGTAAGCGCGGCGGGCGAGAGAGTCCTTTATCGTGCGGTAAACCTCGAAACGGTTTTGTATCGAGTCAAGAAGCGGGGCCTCGGCAGCCGCGTTTGTGGTGCCGAACTGGCGTGTTCCCTTGAACATAAGGTGCTCAAGATAGTGTGCAAGACCTGTCGTTTCGGGCGGGTCGTTGCGGCTTCCCGTGCGCACGGCGATATACGTCTGGATGCGCGGTTTCTCCTTGTTTACCGAGAGATACACCGTCAGACCGTTGTCGAGCTTGTATATCCGTGTGGCCGAGAGGTCGCCCGGCACGGTCTCATACTTGTATTCCTTTGCCGCAAGCGGCAGCGCGATGGCGAGCAGTAATACAAAAAGTGCTGACTTTAGTTTGTCCATTTATAATATATATAAGGTGTAAATTCTTTGAAAATCTTGTCAACTCGTCCCTGTGAACTCGTCTGCTTGTCTGCTTGTCCTTGTCTGCTTAAAACTCACGAGAGCTGTTCAAGGAAGTTGTCGAGCACGGCACGGTCGATGTCTCCCATACGGTATTCCTTCTCGGCGTCCTCGCGTATGCCGTCGAGCCAAGCCTCGTGCGCCGCCTTTCCGCGCTCCCGCATGGTTGCGAAGTCGTCTTCGGTAAGCTCGTCCTTGCCAAGGTAACGCTTCATCAGGTCGAGAGTGAACGTCCAGAGGTAGTCGCCGTACTTCTCATTGTAGGCAGAGAGCATGTCAGTGAGCGACCTTACGCTGTCGATGATGCCGTATTTTATCTTCTCGACGAGCCTTTCCACCTCGGACGCCGGCATCAGCAGGCCCGACAAGTCGCACCATTCGCCCGCGCCGGAGGCCGTCGCCGTGTCACCGAAATCGTGCGATATGAGCACCTCGCCGATGAACAATTCTATGCCCATGGCGTAAAATCCCCGCCCCCGTTGTAACGACCTGTCAGTCAGCTTGTTACCGCCGACCGTGTAAAAAGCCGTCTCTTGGCCTGCGTTTTGCCACAAATCAGCGAGCAATTCACGGCCTTTCATCATCCCGTTTGCCGTCAACGGGCTTAGCCAGTCATAGTTGATTATGCTTTTCTTGCTTACGTCCATGCGCACGTCGCGCCGCGGCCACTTGCGTATGTCGCGGTAAAGGCCCGTGGTGGCGATGTTCTTCCCCGGCACGAGGCACGTCTCCCTGCCGTCGCCTATGACGTAAGAGAAGGGGAACGCCGTGGTGTCCGGATGGCTCTGTATCTTGCCAATGCACACCGAGAAGGCGCCTATCCTTGCCGGCAGCAGCGTGTGCGCGCCGCTGGCCGTCTTGGAGCCGCGCCCAAGGGTGCCGTAGTGCAGCGGCCCCATCTTGTAGGCATGGTTGCTGAAGTTTGTCGCCGAGCCGGCGTTGTAGAACGATGTCATGCAGCCTATGAGCAGCGTGCTCTTGTGGTGCGACGCCGAGAAGGGGCCGCAGAAGGCGGCGCACGCCTCGCCGTTGGCCATGTACGTGTTGGCGAAGAACAGGCTGCTCTCCGCCGTGAAGCCGTTGGTTATCTGGCTTGACTCGCCCACGAAGCAGTTGAACACCTTCGCGCTGTTGAGTATCGAGGAACCGTCGGCGATGATGGAGTTCTCGCAGATGACGCCCGAACCTATGTAAACGCTGTCGCCCGGTTCGGCTGCCAGCGTGCAGTCGCTCATGCGGCACGCCCCGTTCACCTCGCAGTTGTCGCCGATGTTGGTGTTGGTTATCTCGGTGGTGTTCACTATCCGCACGTTGCAGCCTATCGTCCCGCTGTCGGCTTGGCGCGTGGCTATGTCGTCCCTCACCATGTTGCGTAGCGCGGCTGACAGCTCCTTGTCGCCCGCCCGCTCCACCATCAGGGCGGCGATGTTGCTCGTAAGCCCGCGGAACAGCACCACGTTGCCGTTGCCGGCCTCGTTGAGCACCGATATGGTGACGCCTTCGCCGAAGGTGGCTTCAGCCGTTGTCTCTATCGTGGCCACGTTGTTTATGTAGCATCCGTCGCCGATGGAGTAGTTGTTGATGTAGTTCCCTATGTTTTCTATCAGGCAGTTGTCGCCTATCGTGGCGTTGCACAGGGTGACGTTGCGCAGCCCCGTGTGCATGGCGAAGCCGTTGCCCACCTCTATGTCGCGCTCGAACACGCCGAGCTTCACCGTGCCGTAAAACCTCACGTTCCTGATATACGAGGGGTTGAAGTATTCGTCAACGCTGACGCACGTCCAGTCTTCGGCTGTGCACCCGTTGTCTTCGAGGGTCATGATTTCGTCGTCGGTAAGTTCTCTGTATTCGTACATGGCTGTAATTGTTAATTTATAATTGTGAATTGAGAATTGAAAATTATGATTACTTTTGTTGCTTTACGTACAAACTTGCGGCTGATTGTAACATTCCGCCATCTGTTTTTGAATGTTTCAAGGGTAATCATAATTGTCAATTCTACATTCTCAATCCTCCATTTCGGCCTCCGTCGGGTACAGGAAGTCGTTGTACGGGTATTTCTGCACGTGCAGTTCGCGCACGGTCTTGTAGATTACGCTGCGCATCTCGTCGATGTTCGTCTTCTCCTTTGCCGAAATGAACAGGCAGTTGTCGTCAAGTTTCGCCATCCAAGTGCGCTTCAGTTCGTCGAGCGTAACGTTCTCCTTGGTGGCCGGGGTGAGGTCGTCAGGCTCCTTGTCAACCCACGTGTATGCGTCAATCTTGTTGAAGATTATCATCGAGGGCTTGTCGGCGCAGCCGAGGTCTTTCAGTGTGTTGTTCACCACGTTGATTTGTTCCTCGAAGTCGGGGTGGGAGATGTCCACGACGTGTAGCAGCAAGTCGGCCTCGCGCACCTCGTCGAGCGTCGATTTGAACGAGTCAACCAGGTCGGTGGGCAGCTTGCGGATGAAGCCCACAGTGTCCGCCAGGAGGAACGGCAGGTTCTCGATTACGACCTTCCTGACGGTCGTGTCGAGCGTGGCGAACAGCTTGTTTTCAGCGAAGACGTCGCTTTTCGCCAGCAGGTTCATTATCGTTGACTTGCCCACGTTGGTGTAACCCACGAGGGCCACGCGGATGAGCCGCCCGCGGTTCTTGCGCTGCGTGGTCTTCTGCTTGTCGATTTCGGCCAGGCGTTGCTTCAGCAGCGACATGCGGTTGAGGATTATTCGGCGGTCCATTTCGAGCTGTGTCTCGCCCGGACCGCGCAGTCCCACCGAGCCTTTGCCGCCCCCGGAGCCGCTTCCGCCGCCCTGACGCTCAAGGTGGGTCCAGAGCCTTTGCAGGCGCGGCAGCATATAGCGGTACTGCGCCAGCTCCACTTGCGTCTTGGCGTTGGCCGTCTGCGCGCGCATGGCGAAGATGTCGAGGATAAGCGACGTGCGGTCGAGTATCTTCACCTTCAGCTCGTTCTCTATGTTGCGTATCTGCTTGGCTGACAGCTCGTCGTCGAATATCACCATGCCGATTTCCCTCTCGGCGTCCTCCTCGTCCTTGATGTATTGCTTTATTTCTTCGAGTTTTCCCTTGCCCACGTATGTGGTCTGGTTGGGCCCGTTCACCTTCTGCGTGAACCGCCTTACGGTCACGGCTCCTGCGGTGTCGGCCAAGAACTCCAGCTCGTCCAAGTATTCCTTGGTCTTGGCCTCGTCTTGTTCCTGCGTTATCAGTCCCACGAGGATGGCCGTCTCGGCCTTGACTTCGGATATGACAAATTCTTTCATCTGCTTGTTTCGCGTGTTATTGTTATATGGTACAAAGTTACATTATTTATATTAAAGGACAAAGAAAATGGCGGTTTTACACTTTCAGTTTAATTCCTTTTTACCATTCGCTTTGCCGTTTGCCGTGTTTTGCGTTGCGTTTTGCCGTTAAACGCAGGGCGAAAAGCCGTCTCTTGCAAGGCGATTTGCGGCAAATCGCAAACCCTCTGGCTGTCAGGCGGTTATGCGCTTGCGACCTGACGCTTGTGAAAACGCCGCGGCGGCCCTGTCCGGCGATGCTTCCGCCGTGACTGCCCGGCGGCTTTCCGCATGGCGTCAGCCGGTGGCCGGAATGGCGGCTAACCGTCGCCTTCTTATTGATTTCTCGTAAACGTTTACGTAAGTTTTTTGATTAAAAAACTTATATTTTTGATACAGCTCGGATTTTTTGTCTACTTTTGCCAGCGTAATTAAAAGGGATTTTCAGAATTACATGCTACATTGATACTAAAGACTAAGACATTCAAAAAGTAAGAAATCGCCCTGTCGTGATGACAGGGCGTTTTTTTATTTGTATATTTGCATCTCTTTTCATCTTTGTCAACATTTTCACGCTATGCTAAAAGTCTTGAGAAATGCAATCGGGAAGGTTAAGTCGGCTTACGCCAACGTGCGTAACGCCTGTTCACGCTTCAGCGCTTGGCAGCGCAAGGGTGTGGCGGCGCAGCCCCTTTCGGCCGTCACGCACGTCTGCCTTAACTGCCGCACGGCCTTCACCGGCAACTTCTGCCCGCGCTGCGGACAGTCGGCCGGGGTGGCGCGCTTCACGTTGCGCCACGCGCTGAGCAAGACTTTGGAGGTGTGGGGACTGGGCAACCGCAGCCTGCCGCGCACGCTCTGGCATCTCATTTACCGCCCCGGCTACATGATTGGCGACTATCTTGAAGGCCGCCAGGCACCGTATTTCCCTCCCGTAAAGATGCTCTTTCTCGTCACCGCGGCGTTTGTCGTCACGCAGCACGTCGTAGCCCCGGAGGCGATGGATAAGATTTACGGTGACGCCGCCACGCGCCTGTCCGAGCAGAAGATCGACATTCCCGACGGCGAAGGGGCCTATCCGGGCAAGCGATACTTTCTTGAGGGGATGAACAACTTTATCGACGCGTTCGACAACGTTACCAACTTCTTCCAGCAAAACCAGGCGATTGAACTCATCTTGGGCCACAGCCTTTTCGCCTTGGTTACAGTGCGGGTGTTCCGCAGGTCGCCGTCGCGCCCGAAGCTGAACCTCACCGAATGCTTTTTCGCTCAAATCCTGATAGCCAGCCAGCTCATGGTGGTGTCGATGGCGTGCATCATCGCCACACAGGGCAGCCGGTGGATGGACAACATGTACGCCATGCCTACGTGGCTGCTGATGCTCGTCCTGCTCTACGACTACAAGCAGCTCTACGGCTTCGGCCTGCTGCGCACGGCGTGGTACACCCTGAAAGTGCTCATAGGCTGGTGGGTGTTGATGTTCCTGCTGCTCGTAGGATGGATGGCGACGAGCGTGGCGTGGACGGCGGTAAACAATTAAGAATTAAGAGTTAAGAATTAAGAAAATATGCCTTGAAGGTGAAAACATCCAGCAAAGCATATTTTCTTAATTCTTAACTCTTAATTCTTAATTCACAAAAACATCAATTACGAAAAACCAGTCCGTCACTTCCTGCGTCAACGACTATCGGCTTCGTGCGGTCAACAGTGCCGCCGAGGAGCTGCTTGCTCAGGTCGTTGAGCATGTAACGCTGTATGGCCCGCTTTACGGGACGTGCGCCGAACTCCGGGTCGAAGCCCGCCGAGGCGAGGAAGCCGATGGCCGCCGGGGTGACGTCGAGCGTCACGTCCTGCTGCTCCAGCATCTTCTTGACGCCGTTTACCTGAAGCCTTACAACGTCGGCGATTTGCTCCTTTGTCAACGGCAGGAACATTATTGTCTCGTCGATACGGTTGAGGAACTCCGGGCGGATGGTCTTCTTCAGCATCTCCATCACCGTCTTCTTCGTCTTCTCGATAACGGCGTCGCGGTTGGCGTCGCTTATGTGCTCGAACTCCGACTGTATGTACTGGCTTCCGAGGTTTGAAGTCATGATGATGATCGTGTTCTTGAAGTTCACCGTGCGCCCCTTGTTGTCGGTCAGCCGGCCGTCGTCGAGCACCTGTAAGAGGATGTTGAACACGTCGGGATGCGCCTTCTCAATCTCGTCGAAGAGCACAACGGAGTAGGGTTTGCGCCTTACCGCCTCGGTGAGTTGCCCGCCCTCGTCGTAACCAACGTATCCCGGAGGCGCGCCGATGAGCCTCGACACGCTGAACTTCTCTTGGTATTCGCTCATGTCGATACGTGTCATCATCGTCTCGTCGTTGAACAGATACTCGGCCAAAGCCTTCGCCAGCTCCGTCTTGCCGACGCCGGTCGTGCCGAGGAAGATGAACGACGCTATCGGCCTCTTTGGGTCTTGAAGGCCCGCGCGGCTGCGCCTTACGGCGTCGCTCACGGCCTCTATGGCCTCGTCTTGGCCTATTACACGCTTGTGAAGCTCCTCTTCAAGGTGCAGAAGTTTGTCTTTCTCGCTCTGCATCATACGTGTGACGGGTATCCCGGTCCAGCGACTTACCACCTCGGCGATGTCGTCTGCGGTGACTTCTTCACGTATCATGGCGTTCCCGTCCTGGGTAGAACGCAGTTGAGCTTGTATGCTCTTGATGTCGTCTTCGAGCTGTTTCAGCTTGCTGTAACGTATTTCAGCCACGCGCTCATAGTTGCCCTCGCGCTCCGCGCGCTCGGCCTCGAAGCGCAGTTGCTCCATCTGCTGCTTGTCCTGCTGTATCTTGTTGACGAGCGCCTTCTCGCCTTCCCACTTCGCACGGAACGCCTTTTCCTTGTCGCGAAGCTCCGCGATGTCCTTGTCGAGCTGGGCTATCTTGGCGGTGTCGTTCTCCCGTTTGATGGCCTCGCGCTCTATTTCGAGCTGCTTCAGGCGGCGGGTTATCTCGTCAAGTTCCTCCGGCACGGAGTCGCGTTCCATCCTCAGCTTGGCCGCGGCCTCGTCCATGAGGTCGATGGCCTTGTCGGGCAGGAAGCGGTCTGATATGTAACGCTCCGACAACTTGACGGCGGCTATGCACGCATCGTCCTGGATACGCACCTTGTGGTGGTTCTCGTAGCGTTCCTTCAGGC
>CALUGU010000008.1 GCA_944320255.1 uncultured Prevotella sp.
CGCGTGATGAGCGTTATCTTGGGCACAGTGGCCTCGGCGTAAGCGTAAACGATTTTCGCGCCGTGGCGGATGATGCCGTCGTGCTCTTGCGCCGTGCCCGGCAGGAAGCCCGGCACGTCCTCGATGGTGACGAGGGGGATGTTGAAGCTGTCGCAGAAGCGGATGAAGCGCGCCGCCTTGTCGGATGCGTTTATGTCAAGAACACCGGCGAGGAAGGCGGGCTGGTTGGCCACTATGCCTACCGTCTGGCCGCCGAGACGGGCGAAGCCGACGACGACGTTCTTGGCAAAATGGGGCATCACCTCGAAGAAATAGTTGTCATCGACCACCGGCTCGATTACGTCCTTGATGTCGTAAGGCTGGTTAGGGTCTTCGGGTACGACGGTCTGCAGGCTCTCCACCGTGCGGTTAACGTCATCGGTGCAGGGCACTATTGGCGCGTCTTCCATATTGTTCGACGGCAGGAAACTCAACAGTTCGCGCATCTGCATGAGCGTCTCCTCCTCCGTTGAGAACATGAAGTGGGCCACGCCGCTTTTCGTGCTGTGGGTGTATGCGCCGCCAAGCTCCTCCTTGTCAACCACCTCGTTGGTGACGGCCTTTACCACGTCGGGACCCGTTATGAACATATGGCTCTTCTCGTTCACCATGAAGATGAAGTCCGTAAGCGCCGGCGAATAGCAAGCCCCGCCCGCACACGGGCCGAGAATGGCCGTCAGCTGTGGTATGACTCCTGACGCCATCGTGTTCTGGTAAAATATCGATGCGTAACCCGCAAGGCTGCAAATACCCTCCTGAATGCGCGCTCCGCCGGAGTCGTTAAGCCCGATAATGGGTGCGCCGCACTTCAACGCTTGCTGCTGCACCTTAACGATTTTGGCGGCGTTGGTCTCGCTCAACGAGCCGCCGTGCACCGTAAAGTCGTAGGCGTAGACGAACACCAGGCGGCCGTCTATCTTGCCGTAACCGCACACCACGCCGTCGCCGGGGATTTGCTTCTTATCCATGCCGAAGCGCGTACACCTGTGGTTGACCAGTTTGTCGGTCTCGCAGAACGTGCCCTTGTCTAACAACATATCTATGCGTTCACGTGCAGTCATGCGCCCTGCGGCGTGCTGTTTCTCTATTTTCGCTGCCCCTCCGCCCTGCGATGCCAGGCGGTCGAGTTCCTCAAATCGTGAGTATGTTTCTTCGCGTGTCATTGTTTTTTTATGTAGTTAAAGTAGTTAATGTAGTTAAAGTAGTTATAAGTCATTACCTTTTCTTGCACGGTTCGGCAACAAAGCATTCGTCTTTAACTACTTTAACTACTAATTATTACTTAAATCCAGCTCGATGAGCGTCTGATTGTCCTGTACGGCGTCACCCTCGGCCACGAGTATGGCCTTCACGGTGCAGTCAGACGTCACCTTGTAGTTGCTCTGCATCTTCATCGCTTCAAGCACGATGGCGATGTCACCGGCAGCGAGCTTGTCGCCGACCTTCACCGGTATGCTTACCACCTTGCCCGGCATTGGAGCCACGATTTTGTCTCCCTGCCGTTCGCCGGCACCTTTGTGCATACGCAGATACTTCGCCTGGGTGTCTACTACGTCAACGTGGTAAGAGCGGTAAAACATATTTACGTCATAGTTCTTGCCGCCTTCGCCGCGTATCAGTTCGATGTTGTACGAGTTGCCGTTATGCAGTATCGAGCAACTTCCGTTCTCCGCCATCACGATGTCAACCTCCACGGGCTTTCCGTCGATGGTCAGCTCAACCTTGTTTCCATCCTTGTTGACCAGCGTCACGTCAGCAACGCGGTCGCCTATGTGCATTTCCATTTTTTCAGTAGTTAAAGGAGTTCCCTCCAGTAGTTAAAGGAGTTAAAGTAGTTAACGCTCGTTACACTCGCTAAGGAGTTAAAGACAATAGCATTGCCACTTGCAAACAGCCCGACTTTTAATCTCGAACCCTTATTCCGCCACAGGCGGACAACACCACAAACTACGGTCGCTCCAACAAGGGCGTCAGCCCTAATTATGAATTGTGAATTATGAATTAACACTAAATCCTCAACACTCCCTTTTGCAGCCCGAACTCGCGCCAACGGCTTATAGGGCGGGCGTCAACGGTGCGCACAGGGCTATTCTCTTCAAGGTTGAAGAGATAATCCACGTATGCGGCGATGAGGGCCATGTTCTCTATCTCCTCGTTCTCGCCGTTGGAACGTTGCAGCGAACGAGAGTATTTAGAAAGGAACGACGTGTCATACTCGCCCTTGACGAAGGCCGGGGCATACATTATTCGGCGCAAATAGCTGAGGTTGTTCTTCAATCCCGTAATCTTAAATTCATAGAGCACGCGGCGCATACGCTCGATGGCGTACTGGCGCGTAACGGCCCATACGATAAGCTTGCCTATCATCGGGTCGTAATAGAGGGGGATTTCGTAGCCCTCGTAGACGTAGCTGTCTATGCGCACACCTATGCCGTTAGGCTCTACGAGCTGGCGGATGACGCCCGGACAGGGGATAAAACCATTCTCGGTGTCTTCCGCGCAGATACGGCACTCGATGGCGTGGCCGCGCTGGAATAGGTCCTCCTGCCTGAAACGCAGCGGCTCGCCCATTGCCACGCGGAGCTGTTCCTTGACGAGGTCTACTCCCATCACTTCCTCGGTTATTGGGTGCTCCACCTGCAAGCGGGTGTTCATTTCGAGAAAATAGAAGTGGCGGTACTTGTCAACAAGGAACTCTATGGTGCCCGCCCCGCGGTAGTTTACGGCCTTGGCCGCTGCCACGGCCTTCTCGCCCATCTCCTTGCGAAGCTCCGGGGTGAGGAATGGCGAAGGGCTCTCCTCCACTATTTTCTGGTTGCGGCGCTGCACGGAGCACTCACGGTCGTACAGGTGCACCACGTTGCCGTAGGCGTCGCCAAGTATCTGGAACTCTATATGGTGGGGTTCCTCGACGAATTTTTCAAGATAAACGGTATCGTCGCCAAACGACGACATTGACTCTGAACGGGCCGAGTTGAACGCTTCCTCCACCTCGTCTTCCGCGTGAATCAGGCGCATACCCTTTCCGCCGCCGCCCATCGAGGCCTTAAGCATCACGGGGAAGCCTATCTCGCGGCATAGGGCCAAGGCTTCGGCGGCGTCTTTCAGAGGCTGTGTGGTGCCGGGAACTACGGGCACTCCGGCCTCAATCATGCGCTTGCGGGCGGCTATCTTGTCGCCCATGTCCTCCATCGTCTCGGCGCGCGGGCCTATGAACACAAGTCCGGCGGCCTCGCAACGGCGCACGAACTCGGCGTTTTCCGACAGGAAGCCGTAACCCGGATGCACGGCGTCGGCACCGCAGTCCAATGCAGTCTTTACAATCTTGTCGATGTTCAAGTAACTCTCTTGCGACTCGGCGGGGCCTATGCAATAAGCCTCGTCGGCGTACATCACATGGCGGGAGGCGCGGTCGGCCTCGGAAAACACTGCCACTGTACGCAAGCCCATCTCGCGGCAAGAACGCATCACGCGCACCGCGATTTCGCCACGATTGGCGATTAACACTTTCTTTATCATTATCCTATATTTATACGGGAGCCTATCTGCCCGCAAATAAAATGTAAATTGCACACTATATCAGGGCGCAAAGTTACTACTTTTAAGCCACGCAACCTAACTTTTCGTGAAAAAATGTTACAATTTACGCACCGCGGCAGCCTTTCAGCCCACGCCGGGGAGCGTCTACAGCCGGCACGCCGGCATACGGGCGCAAACCAAGAGACGGCAAACCGCATTGCGATTTGCCGTCTCTTACAAGCTAAAAAGCCGTCTCTTGCAACGCAAAAGACGGCTTTTTGTAAACCGTTGGACGCCAATGGGTTACACAGGCGCAGACGAAGGCCCCGCCGGGCGGCCTTAAAACGCCTCGGCCTCGGCGGCCTCCTTGGCCCGCTTTTCCTCGTCGATGCGCTGGAAGTCCTTCTGGCGCAGCACGAAACTGTTGGTCAGGTATTTCTCGCGGACAACCTTGTTGGCGGCCAGTTCCTCCGGTGTGCCGTGGAAAAGTATGCGCCCCTCAAAGAGCAGATACGCACGGTCGGTGATGCAGAGGGTGTCCTCCACGTTGTGGTCGGTGATGAGTATGCCGATGTTGCGGTACTTCAGCCGCCACACTATGTGCTGGATGTCCTCCACGGCGATGGGATCCACGCCGGCGAAAGGCTCGTCGAGCATGATGAATTTCGGGTCGATGGCCAGGCAGCGGGCTATCTCGGTGCGTCGCCGTTCGCCGCCTGAGAGGCGGTCGCCGATGTTCTTGCGCACCTTCTCAAGGCGGAACTCCTTAATCAGGCTCTCAAGTTTCTCAAGCTGTTGCTTGCGCGTCAGCTGCGTCATCTCAAGCACGGAGAGGATGTTGTCCTCGACGCTCAACTTGCGGAAGACGCTGGCCTCCTGCGCCAGGTAGCCTATCCCGGCGCGCGCACGCTTGTAGACGGGATAGTCAGTGATGTCCTTGCCGTCTATATATATGTGGCCCGCGTTGGGCGTGATGAGGCCCGTCGTCATGTAGAACGACGTCGTTTTACCCGCCCCGTTGGGGCCGAGCAGGCCGACGATTTCTCCCTGGCGCACGTTGATTGACACGTCGTTAACCACCGTCCGCTTACCGTACCGCTTTACAAGACCCTCGGCCTTGAGCACCATTCCGCCCTCCTGGGGGGCCTCGATGTTGTTGGCTGTTTCGTTCATCTATGCTTTATTTTTCGGCAAAAGTAGTAAAATTGTACCTAATAATACTTTATAAACGCAAAAACTCTTACCGCCGTTGTAGTTTTTTTAGTTATTTTGGTTACTTTTGCAACAAGGAAAACAAGTTTTCCAGCAGACAAGTTGACAAGTGACAAGCAAACAAGGATATTTGCATAATCCATAATCACGGCTCATAGCCTATGCAATCCAAAACATTTCCGCTTGTCTGCTTGTGACTTGTCAACTTGTCACTAAAAACAAGAAAATATGTTACTTCACAGACACCTGACATCCTTCGGCCGCTACATCATGCTCATGGGGCGCGCCTTCGCCCGCCCCGACCGCATCAGGATGTTCCTAAAGCAGTACGTGAAGGAGATGTCCGCCCTCGGCGTCAACTCCATCGGCATAGTGCTTTTGATTTCGTTCTTCATCGGTGCGGTAATCTGCATACAGATAAAGCTCAACGTGCAAAGCGCGTGGATGCCGCGGTTCGTCACGGGATACGTCACGAGGGAAATCATGCTCCTTGAGTTCTCCTCGTCAATCATGTGCCTCATCCTCGCCGGGAAGGTAGGCTCAAACATCGCCTCCGAAATCGGCACGATGCGCGTGACGCAGCAAATCGACGCCTTGGAAATAATGGGAGTCAACTCGGCCAACTTCCTCATCATGCCCAAGATACTCGGCATGATGACGCTTATGCCGTTCCTCGTGGTCTTCAGCACGGCCTCTGGCATAGTGGGAGCTTACGCCACGGCCTTCATCGGCCACGTGATAAGCCCCGAAGACCTCACCCTCGGCCTCCAGTATGACTTCACGCCGTGGTTCATGTACATGAGCATCATCAAGAGCCTGTTCTTCGCTTTCCTGATAACCAGCATCCCGGCGTTCTACGGATACACGGTGGAGGGCGGCTCGGTGAACGTGGGCAAGGCCTCGACCGACGCCGTGGTGACGAGCAGCGTGATGATTTTGTTCTCCGACTTGTTCCTCACGCAGATACTGTCTTAATAGCAGACAAGACACAAGGGACGAGCAGACAAGGAGATTTGCTTCGTCTCTAATAACAAGATAAACAATATTCAAGCCGACAGACAAATCTCCTTGTCAACTCGTCTGCTTGTAACTTGTCAACTAAAAATAAATGATTGAAATCCGCAACTTATATAAGTCGTTCGGCGACAAGGAAGTGCTCAAGGACATCTCGGCCACCTTCGAGAGCGGGAAGACCAACCTGATAATAGGCCAAAGCGGCTCTGGAAAGACCGTGCTGATAAAGAACCTCGTGGGGCTTCTCAGCCCGACGAGCGGCGAAGTGCTCTACGACGGGCGCAACTTCATGGCCATGGACAAGAAGGAAAAGGCCTTGATGCGCCGCGAAATGGGAATGATATTCCAAAGCGCGGCACTGTTCGACTCGCTCACCGTGCTCGAAAACGTGATGTTCCCGCTCGACATGTTCTCGTCGATGACGCTCCGCGACCGCGTGAACCGCGCCCGCACTTGCCTCGACAGGGTGAACCTTACGGGCACTGATCACAAGTATCCGGGCGAGCTTTCGGGCGGAATGCAGAAGCGCGTGGCCATTGCCAGGGCCATTTCGATGAACCCCAAATACTTGTTTTGCGACGAACCGAACTCCGGGCTCGACCCTAAGACGTCGCTCGTCATCGACCAACTGCTGCACAGCATCACCCACGAGTTCGGCATTACGACGATAATCAACACCCACGACATGAACTCCGTGATGGGCATCGGCGAGAAAATAATCTTCATACACGGAGGACGCAAGGAATGGGAGGGCGTCAGCTCGCAGGTGATGGGCAGCGACAACAAGAACCTTACGGACTTCATCTTCGCCTCGGACCTGCTCAAGAGCATGAGGGAAGCCGCGCTTGAGAAAATGAGGTGACGGTTGATTATTTCCAGACAAAGCGCAAAATTCCTGTCAAAATGTTTTGATTGTCAATTTAATTGCATACATTTGCCATCGTCAGCCATCATTATCAAGGCTGCGTAACATTAACAATCAAAACATTGACAATTATGTGTAAAACCAGATTTCTGGCCGCATTTGCGGCCGTGGCTTTGCTCGCCGTTGCGGGCAAGGCCGACGCTTGCACGGGCATCACACTCAAAAGCCAGGACGGCGGCACCGTCGTGGCGCGCACGATAGAATGGGGCGGCAGCGACTTGAACAGCCGTTACGCCATCGTTCCGCGCGGTTACACGCAGCGGTCTTACGTCCCCGGAGGGGTGAAGGACGGCATGACGTTCACCGCCAAGTATGGTTTCGTGGGCTTGTCGGTAGAGCAAGAGGAGTTCGTTGCCGAGGGCTTGAACGAACATGGGCTGTCAGCCGGACTGTTCTACTTCCCCGGTTACGGGCAGTACGAGGACTACGACGAGGCCCTGAAGGCGCAAAGCATAGCCGACTTGCAGCTCGTTTCGTGGATGCTTGGCGGCTTCAAGACCGTTGACGAGGTGACAGAAGCCCTGAAGGGCGTGCACGTCGTGGCCATAGACCCGCGCGCATCGACCGCCCACTGGCGCGTGGCCGACCCGTCGGGGAGGCAGATAGTGATAGAGATTGTGGGCAAGAAGGTCTGCGTCTACGAGAACAAGCTCGGCGTGCTGACCAACTCTCCGGGCTTTGAATGGCAGATGACGAACCTCAACAACTACGTGAACCTGTTCCCCGGAACGGCCAAGCCGAAGCAGATCGGCGGCGTGCAGGTGGCTTCGTTCGGCGCGGGCAGCGGCTTCCTGGGGCTTCCCGGCGACGTCACCCCGCCCTCGCGGTTCGTCCGCGCGGCGTTATACCAGGCCACCGCGCCCACGCTTGCCACGGCGGACAACACCGTGAGGCAGTGCTTCCAGATACTTAACAACTTCGACATTCCCATCGGCATAGAGACAGCCGAGGGCGAGAAGGCCGTCAACATTCCCAGCGCGACGCAGTGGACGTCGGCCACCGACATCAGCGGGCGCAAGATTTACTACCGCACGATGTACAACAGCGCGATACGCATGATTGACCTCGGCAAGATAAACTTCGCAAAAACGAAATACAAGTCAACGCCGCTTGACGAGGTGAAGGAGCAACCAATCACAATTATAAATTAAGAATTAAGAGTTAAGAATTAAGAAAATATGCTTTTATAAATCAAGAATTAAGAGTTAAGAATTAAGAAAATATGCTTTTATAAATTAAGAATTAAGAGTTAAGAATTAAGAAAACATTCTCTTGTTGGCGGTTTGCAAGAGAATGTTTTCTTAATTCTTAACTCTTAATTCTTAATTCACTTAGGCATTTCCGGCGTTCCGAAAGGCACATCGCCGACGCTTGGCACGCCTTCGGGCATTATCATCGCGCCGCCGCGCCGCTTGCGGTTGTGCACGGCGTTGTCAATCATTTCCTTAACCATCCAACCTACGGGCAGCTCGATGGTGAACTTTTCAGCCACTCTTACTTTAGGTGTTATTATGGGCGACGTTACCCAACGCCGCGCGAACGTATCGTAATAACGCTCCACGCCGAGGTCTACGCCGACGGTCTCGCCCATGAACGTGACGAAGCCTCCGTAGCCCGAAGCGCCCATATAGGGCATGGCCGCCATGGAATAGAACGAGCGGTTCGAGCTGTAACGCCCGAAGACGGTGGCCGACCACTGGTCGCTGAAGCGGTAAGTGGCCGCCCCTGACACGGTGTAGGCCGTGCGCGTGCCGCGCCAGAGCAAGTAACGGTCGGCTGAGACGCCGCCCGTAAGCGTTAGGTTGCCGACATTCTGCACCACGCCAACCGACGAACCCTGAAGCGACATAAGACCGGGCATCGTTGTGCGGAAGGCCGACCCGACGACGGCTCCGCCCCGCCACGACGTTATAACGCCGCCAGCGGAGAAGTCGTAGGCGTAAGGACTGCGTGTGAACACGGGACTTGCCGACGCCGGCGACAGGCGGCTGACGTTGCGCGCGCCGACCGAAGCCGACACCGCCGCGCCGCCGTCAGGCCATAGGGGCAGCATCTGCGACGCCGGAACGATGTGCTTCACGTGCATCATGAACGACAAGGAGTCGCGCAGGTAGCCAGGCGCGGGCGCGCCTGTGAGCGCGGACGGCAAGCCTACCGAAGACCCGCCGCCGAGCGGCGTGCCGTAAAGCTCTTGCGCCGACGCCACAGACGCCGACAGGGCAAGGCTCACGATGAGCACCATGGAACGTTTAACGATACGCATTGACATTACGACTTAAAGCTGAACTATGCATCTGCAAAGTTATAAAATATGAGCCACAGCCGTGCCCTGAACGGCATAAAAATGGTTAACCGGCGGGAATATCGGCTGAAAGGGCGCAAAAACCGTAAGCAAAACGTCTGTTTTTGCTTACAACACACGCCGCCACGCGCAGGGCGGGAGAAAAACAGCAAGCCGGCTGCCCGTGTTTGCTTACAATCCAAAAGGCCGTCATTCACAGCGCGATTGACGGCTTTTCGCACGGCGTTTTACGGCAAAACGCAAGGCCATTTGCCGTAAACGGCAGCAACATTTCACGCCAAGGATGACGCCGTTCGCAATAAATCACTAACTTTGCAAACGCAATTCATAACGAAAATTACGACTTATGGCTTTGATAAAGACTATCAACGGACTTGCTCCTGAATGGGGCAAGGACTGCTATTTCAGCGAGAACGCCACAATAGTTGGCGAGGTAAAGATGGGCGACGAGTGCTCAGTGTGGTTCAACGCCGTGGTGCGCGGCGACGTGGCCCACATCAACATGGGCAACCGCGTGAACGTGCAGGACGGCGCGTGCATCCACGTCACCAACACCACAGGCCCCGTGGAGATTGAAGACGACGTGACAATCGGCCACAACGCAACGGTGCACGCCTGCACCGTCCGCCGCGGCGCGCTCATCGGTATGGGCGCAACCGTGCTCGACAACGCCGACATCGGCGAGGGAGCAATCGTCGCCGCAGGGGCCTTGGTGCTGCAAGGCACCAAGGTCGGGGCGCACGAAATCTGGGGCGGAGTGCCCGCGAAGTTCCTGAAAAAGACGAGTCCCGGACAGGCGGAGAGCTTCGCCGCGCACTATGTTGAGTACTCGAAGTGGTACTTGGAAAAGGAATAAAATAATTAAGAATTAAAAATTAAGAATTAAGAAAATGTGTCCTGCCGTTTGTGTTTGGCAAGACACATTTTCTTAATTCTTAATTTTTAATTCTTAATTCGATTATAGGGAGTATCCCGTCCAGCCGAAGATGTTGGTCGCGCAACCGCTGTTGCCGGCGGCGATGCTCACCTTAGCTCCTGCGGGGTTGCCGCTGTTAGTCTGCTTGCCCACGTTTGTTGCCTCGTTAGTCACGTTGACAACAGTACCAGCGTCTGCCGGGTCTTTGCTGTCGGTGAGGTCAACAAGCTCTTGGATTTCGCCCGAACCCTTCACCAAGGCGTTCTGGATGTTGGCTTTCGCAAGGCGGCGCACCTTGATGGCGTCCTGCATGGCCTGGCTTGTTGACAGGTTCTCGATGGTCATGTTGACGATGCTGAAGTTCGCCTGGGGCGTATGCTCGTGGCCGTTGCCGTCGAGGTTGCCGTCAGCCTCAACGCCGCGCGGGTCTTCCTCGGTGCTGGTGAAACCGGCCTCCCAACGTCCGTAGCAGTTGGTCAGAGTGCCGCAATAACCCTGGGTGAAGTCGAAGCAGTCGTCGTCGCAGTTCACGGCGAGCAGGTTTGTCACGTTCACAGACCCTCCGAAGAACTCGATAGCGTCGTCGGCGCCCTCTGCGATGTAGATGTTCTCTATCTTAGTGCCGTTGCCAACGCCGTTAAGCGTCAGTCCGTTGTGCTCGATGTCCGCGCTCGAACGCGCCCCGGAGTAAAGTATGCGGACGTAAGTCAGCACGCCGGAGTTGTCTGCGTTGTCGTTTCCTCCGTACATCACGTTGTTGTCTATTTCCGTAGCCGCCTCGTTGACGCTGCCGGCCGCCCCTGAAATCACGGCCTTTCCGTTGACGATGATGCCGCCCCAATATCCCGAAACGGCGTCGGCAGCGTCGGCAGTGAACGTGATGGGCGCCTCGGCAGTGCCCTCGGCGTAGATTTTTCCGCCGCGCTCAACCAAGATGAAGCTGGCGAAACCCTTGCGCGCCTTTATCGTCATACCGGCAGGGATGCGCAACACGCCGCCGTCCTTGACGTGCACCGAACCGTTGATGTAATACTGCACGTTGCTCTGGAGCGTAACTTCGCTTGTTATTTCGGCGGGCAGGTCTTCCTCGGCCATTGCGCTTTCAGGGAACTGGTAGCCCGTCCAAGAGAACGCAGACACGTCGGCCCCCGTGTTTCCGGCGACAATGTTCACGTCGGCTTCAGCCGGGTTGCCGCTGTTGGTCAGCTCGTCTACGTTTGTTGCGTTGTTAGTCACGTTGACAACAGTGCCCTGGTCTGCGTTGTCTTTGCTGTCTGTGAGGTCAACAAGCTGCTCAATCTCACCCGAACCGATGACAAGTGCGTTGTTGATTGTGGCCTTCGCGAGTCGGCGCACCTTGATTGCGTCTTGCATTGCCTGGCTTGCCGAATAGTTGGCGATGGTCATGTTGTTGATGGTGAAGTTTGCCTGTGGCGTGTGTTCGTGGCCGTTGCCGTCGAGGTTGCCGTCAGCCTCAACGCCGCGCGGGTCTTCCTCGGTGCTCGTGAAGCCGCTTTCCCAGATGCCGTAGCAGTTGGTCAAAGTGCCTGAATATCCCTGGGTGAAGTCGAAGCAGTCATCATCGCAGTTCACGGCGAGCAGGTTTGTCACGTTCACCGTTCCCCCGAAGAACTCTATCGCGTCGTCAGCTCCCTCGGCGATATATATGTTGTTGATGGTCGTTCCGTTACCTACGCCATTGAGAGTGAGGCCGTTATGCTCAATGTCGGCAGACGAGCGGGCTCCCGTGTAGAGCAGTTCCACATACTCGATGACGCCGCTGTTATCGCTTGCGTCAGTGCCGCCGTAGGGCTGGTTGTTGTCAATCTCCGTCGCGCCGACCGTCCCTGCGCTTGCTCCTGACAGTGGAGCCTTGCCGTTGATGATTAGTCCTCCCCAGTAGCCTGACGTGGCATTGTCGGCGTCGGCGGTGAATATTATGGGGTTGTCAGCCGTTCCGCGCGCGTCTATTTTACCTCCCTGGGCCACGAGGATGTACTTGTCGAAACCCTGTGCGGCCTTGATCGTCGTGCCGGCAGGTATTTCGAGCGTGGCTCCGTCGGGCACTACCAGGGTGCTTGTAAGGTGGTATTCCTTAGTGGCATCAAGCCTCATGGTGCCCTCCACCGTGCCTCCTATCTCGACGGTTGCGCCTGTCTGTCCGCCGCCACCGCCGTCATTGTTGTCGTCGTCGCTACAAGATGTCAAACTCATTGCGCCAAATATGGCGATCATCGCCATCGCGCTCATAAATAACTTTCTCATGTTGCTAAATAATTAGTTTATGAATTGTTAATATGCTTTTTACCTTTTATTCGTCAGCCGTCAAAGATTGTAAGAGAGGCCGAGGCTGAAGTCCATGCCTTTCTTGTACTTGCTGAGCACCACTTCCTTGTTGTCGGCGTTGCCCTTGCGCGTCAGCTGGTTGGCGGCATCGAGCAAGTTGTGCGCCTTCAGGCTGATTGAGAAGTGCTTTCCGAGCTGCGCCGAGGCCACGAAGTCAAGCGTAGGGATGCCGTTCTCAACGATGTCCTGGTAGCCTTCCGTGCCTATCGTATAGATGCGGTCGCTAAAATAGTTGAACACCAATGCGCCTGTAAACGAGTTGGAACCTTTGCGCAGCAGGTATGTAAGGTCGGCGTTCACTATCCAGGGGGCGGCTCCCTCAAGCTGCGAACCCGTGGGGTCGGTGGCCAGGGGCACTTTAGCCATGGTGTAAGTGTAGGCTCCGTTCAGGCCGAGAGTCAACCGGCTGAGGCCTCCGTCTTCAAGACTTTGCGTGTAAAGGTGCTTCTTGAACTCCATCTCAACGCCCGCGGCGGTGGCGTGGTCGGCAATGTTCTGGTATGAAAGGAAGCCTCCCGCGCTGGCGATTTCTATCCTCGAAATGGGGTTCTTGATGTATTTGTAGAAGCCTGTCACCGACAAAAGCTCGGAGGGAGATATGTACCAGTCCCACTTCAGGTCGATGTTATAGTTGTCAGAAGGTTTCAAGTCGGGGTTGCCCTGGCTGTTTAAACTTACGCCGATGTAGCGGAACGGCGAGATTTCCTTTGACTGCGGCAGGGTGTAAGTCTTGCTTGCGGCGAGGCGCAAGGCGTGCTTTTCGCTGATGTTATACCGCAGGTTGAGGCTCGGCAGGAAGTAAGACTTGTCGATTTCCTGGCTTCCTTTCGTACCGCCTTTGTTCACGTTGTAGTCCACCACCAGGTTAACGTCGTCATATTTCACGCCGAGATTGGCGATGAACTGCGGCGTAAACTGGTATGTGGCCTCGGCGTAGGCCGAGTGGATGTCCTTCTCTACGGAGTAGACATCGTTCTGGCGGTCGAGCTGGAACACGCCGGCGGCGTAGTTGTCTTGGTTGAAATATCCGTCGAAACGCACGTCGGCGATGTCGAAGACGTCGCGTTTTATGACTGACATATCGTATTCCACGGCGTCAAAATCGTCGGTCACGAAGCGTCCCATGTAGCCGAGCTTCACGTTAGAGTGCTGCTCGAAGGCGTCCTTAAGCCTGTAGACCAAGGCCGCGCGCACGTTCAAGTCCTTGTCCTTGAGCGTCGAGAAGTAACGCTGCTGTATGCCCGTGCCCTTCATCGGCACGTATCCGTCGTCGCCTTTCACGAGGTGGTTGATGCGGCGGTCAGGCTCGTAGCCGTTCACTATGTTGTAAGCCGCGCCGGCATACAGGTCGAGCTGCCTGGCGAGCTGCCATTTCGTGCTGAGCTGGTTGACGATGAGCAGGTTGTCGTTCACCTGCTGGCGGCGCATGAAACCCTCGTAAGTGTCTGACGACTGGTAGTCACCGTCCATTCCGATGTAGTCGCCCACCGACTCGTCGGCGGCGTGCACCATCATGAAATTGTAGGCAAGGCGGTGCTTGCGGTTGTGCGAATACTCTATGTTCGCCATCGCCACTTGGCTCGTCTTCACCTTGGAGATGTCGCCGTCCATGTCTTGCGAGAGGGTTCCGGCTGTGGTGGAGTTGCGCACCTCCTCGTCATAATGGGTGTAATCCTTGCTGTGCGAGAGTACGGCGAAGAACGAGAGGGGGTTGCCGCCGATGTCGAAACGCTTTCCGCCGAAGAGTGTGTAGCCCTGGTTTACCTGCAAGCTCTGCTTCGAGGGGTCGAGAGAGTTCTTGAAGTTGAACGCCGAGAGGTTATCCCCCGGCTGTTTCCTGTCGGCGAAGCCGAAGGCGTTTACGCCGTCCATGCGCATGAAGTCCGACGAGAACGTCTGCGTGTTGAAGCCTCCCGACACGCTCACGCCCAGCTTGTAGTCGCCCGTCAGCTCCTTGGATGTTATGTTGATGTCGGCGCCGGCCACGTCAGCCGGCGTGTCGCTGTAGAACGCCTTGTTGACTTCTATCGACTGGATGATGTCCGTAGAGAAGAAGTCGAGGGCTATGTTCTTATACTCCGGGTCTTCCGAAGGCAGCGGATAGCGGTTCAGGGTGGTGATGTTGTAACGGTCGCCGAGGCCTCGCACGAAGACGTTTTTCACTCCTTCCTGCTTCGATATGCCCGAAACCTTGGCCACGGCGGCCTGCGCGTCGCCCACGCCCTTGCGTGAAAGCTCCTGCGCGCCGATGGTCTGCACGGCTATGATGGAACGTTTCTGCTCCATCATCGTGACGTTCTCCGACTCGCGGTTGGCCTTAGCCACAACCTCGACACCGGCCAACTGGCGCTCGTCGGCCACAAGCTCGAAGTCGAGCGTCGTGGCCTTGCCGTCTTCGATTTTCACCTGACGCTTCACAGCCGTCTTATATCCTACGTATTTAATCTCGATGTCATAGATGCCGTCACGCAGTCCGGAGAGCCGGAAGTTGCCGTCGATGTCGCTCACGGCGGCTATGTCGCTGCCCACCACGTGCACCGTTGCGCCGATGAGAGGCTCCTTTGACTGTCCGTCCTTGACGCACCCCTTGACGTCTACGTCCACATCGTTGACGCCGGCGCCCGTCACGGGAGTCAGCGCAAGCGACATGAAAGCGACCGCGCCCAACAGGCGCCTTAGCCTAAAAACACTCGTAACAAGATTGGTAGTCTGTAATCTTTTCTCCATAAAACCATCATTAATTTCACGCCGCAAAGGTAGGCAATGCGTGTTGCAAAGGCGTTGCCCGAAGGTTATGAAGGGTTGACAATGCAGTTTCAGCAGCCGCCACATTTTCTACAAAAATCATCCAAAAACAAGACGAAAAGGTTACGGCTGCACGACGTTCAGGAATTAATCATAATGTACGGGAACATTATTATACGCGCAAAAAAACGCGCCCCGGCAAGGCATCTTGCAGCAAGCGCGTAACACGCTGATAATCAGCGGGGTTGCAATTTGCCGTTTTTTAGCTTGCAAAAGACGGCAAAACGCAATGCAAAAGACGGCTTTTCACAATGCGAAAAGCCGTCTCTTGAAATTCATCCGCAAATCTGTTGGAGTGGAACATTCGTTCAATACGACGTCTTCGACGCCGTGGCGTATATCGTAAGGGCATCACTTGCATCCGCGCTCGTCCTATGCGCCGCCGCTGCCGACCGTCGCCACGACGTATTCGGAGCATGTGCCGATGCGGAACTTGCCGCCCCAGATGCCCATGCCGGAGCTTACGTAATAGCGCGTAAGCCCGCGCCGCCAGGGGCCGTAGGAGCATTCATACACGGCGTCGGTAATCCACGACACCGGCCAGAGCTGTCCGTGGTGGGTGTGTCCGCTGAACTGGAAGTCAACGCCGGCACGCTCCGCCTGCTCAAGATGGTAAGGCTGGTGGTCGAGCAAGACTATGTATTTCGTCTTGTCAACGCCGCGCATCAGCACGCCGAGGCTCTTGCGGCGGCGGTTTGAGCGGTCGTCGCGCCCCACGACGGTAACGCCGCCGAGGGTGACAACGCTGTCGCGCAGCAGCGTTATGCCGGCCTTACGGTAGAAATCAGCCGCACCGTCAACACCGGAGTAATACTCGTGGTTGCCGAAGACGGCGTAAACGGGGGCCTTGATGCGGCGCAGCTCCGAGGCCATGTCTTCCTCTACGACGGGACGCAGGCTGCCGTCGATTATGTCGCCGGCTATCAGCACTACGTCGGGACGCTCCGCATTAACCATCTCAACCCAGCGCGCCAGCTCACGGCGGCCGTTGTGGTAGCCGAGATGCAGGTCGCTCACGAGCACCATCCTCACCCCTGCCGCCGCGGCCTTCGCCGTGGGCAGGCTGACGGCATGCCGCCGCTTGTCAATGTAATTGAAGTATCCGTAAGTGAAAACGCCGGCCAACGCCACGGCAAGCACGGCCGAAGTGACGCCGTTGTGGTAAAGCCACGCCTTCGGCACGACGCCGGCAAGCCGCCCCAAATCGAGCACGAGGAACGCCAAGACGGCGTAAAGCAGGATGAAAACGGCGGAGTTGCCCGTCTCGTAACACGCCCTCGCCAGCCACAACGGCATGGAGTCAGTAGCATGGGCGAAGTTGAGCGGCAGCGCGGCGAACGCCAAGACGCACGCCGCCAGGGCGGCGCACTTCCACGCAAAGGCCAGCGGAAGCACGCACCAGACGTGCCAAAGGACGTAAGCCAAACCCGCGAAGGGAAGGATGAAGAAGATGATGAACCACATATTTCTTTTGTTTTTATTAAAATGAAAAACTCAAACACTGGCCGTATTCACGGCACACCGTACCTTGCAAAGGTACGCATTATGTTTCACTAACGCCACGCACGTACACGAAAAAACGTAATAATGGGCATCCTTTCGGTAATATCTTTACAACAATGAGGCGTCAGACTGCTTACAAGTGTAAACCAAATGTTTACAAACAGCAATCAAACACCACAAATATAATAACAAAACGTAATTTTATCGATGTACGACATTGCGGCGTAACATTATTTTTATTATATTTGCAGATACCAACCCATTACGTCAACAACCATTCCTCAACCAGCGAACGACGATGATTGACGGCGGAAACATTTTAATAAAATATTCCAATAACATAAAAAACACCACTTATGAGAAAACTTTACTTTACGCTATTTCTATTCTTAGTCTGCGCCGTTGCGGCCAACGCCGGCCCTGTTACTGTTGAACAGGCAAAACAGACGGCCTTGCGCCATATCCTCGGCAAGACGACAAGGATGTACGGCAACGGCAAAACGGCAGACAACACTGTCACCCTGACACTGGCGAAGACCGCCACACAGGCATCGGCCGGCGACACGGGGACTCCGCTTTACTACATTTTCAACCGTGAAGGCGACGCCGGAATGATTGTCGTTGCCGGCGACGACCGCATGCGACCGATACTCGCCTATACGGAGAAAGGACGGTACAGCGACACTGACGTCAGCCCGGCCTTGGCTTGGTGGCTTGACGCCATCGCCAAGACGGCGGAAAGCGTGGCACAAGGGACGGCCACACAGGCCTACATACAGGCCAAGGCGGCCACAGGCAAGGCCGTCACGCCGCTGATACAAACCCAATGGAACCAAGGCGAGCCATACAACTTGCTCTGTCCCGACGACAATGCGCACGGAGGGAAAAGCGTTACCGGCTGCGTAGCCACGGCGATGGCGCAGATAATGTATTACTGGCGTTACCCCGAACGGGGCAAAGGCACCGTAAAATACACAACGGTAACGCATGGCTGGAACTTCAATGAAAACCTTGAAAACTATCCCTTCGAGTACGACAAGATGCTCCCCTACTACGCCGGCGGAGAAAGCGCGGAGGCGCAAATGGCCGTGGCGCGCCTTATGTACGCCTGCGGCGTGGCCGTAGGGATGGACTATTGCTATTATGGTTCGGGCGGAGGCGTAACGCCGGAGATATTAACAAACCACTTCGGATACGACAAAGCGTGCGTTGCTTACTACCGCCAAGACTTCACGGTTGCAGAATGGGACAACATTATAAGAACCGAACTTGACAACGGCAGACCTGTGTTGTACAGCGGAAGCAGTATGTCTGTAGGTCATTTGTTCATCTGCGACGGATACGATTCAGACGGTCTTTACCACATAAACTGGGGCTGGAGCGGTGCTTACGACGGTTGGTTCGACCTCACATCGTTAGTTCCTACGGGCATTCCGGGCGAAGGTTACAATATCGGGCAAAACATTATCTGCGGCATACAACCCGACACGGGTGCGCCGCAACCTGCCAAAGAGACTTACTTCACTTACGAATCGCTCACTGCGAACATGACTATCGCA
This sequence comes from uncultured Prevotella sp., assembly GCA_944320255.1. Lineage (GTDB taxonomy): Bacteria > Bacteroidota > Bacteroidia > Bacteroidales > Bacteroidaceae > Prevotella. The sequence goes on from CALUGU010000008.1 coordinate 18,141, forward strand.
TACGTAACAGGCGGAGAAATACCTTTGACTATTAACAAATTATACACCATAAACGGAAAATTCGAAGGCTATTTCGGCGTCGCCTTGTACGATGAAAGCGGCAACCCTGTGGCAGGGCAATGCTCCGTTCAAACATCACTTGAAGAGAATTACGGGTTCAACGAATGGAAATTCAATTTCAAATTGCCTCTGAACTTGCCTGACGGGACATACGCCATGCGCCCGGTTTACGGCCTGACGCAGGATGATTACAAGCCTATGGTGCCCTCGTCATCCAACAGCGACGCATACATCGTGGTTAAAGTTAGCAACGGCATTGTATTCCTGTCCGCCCCGGAACCAATCACTTACGAGCTATCAATAACCAGCGGGACCGAGGTTAATGGCGGTTCGGCATACGCCGGGCACACAGCAGACATCACGTTCAATATTAAGAACAGCGGCCCGGAGTTCAACCAAATAGTCTATTTGCGTGACAAGTCGGACGGACAGATGCTTTTCTTTGACAACTTCGTTATCGAAGAAGGTGAGACAAAGGCAATGACGGCACGCATATTGATACCCGACAACACTGTGAAAGAGGAAATAGACGTGTATTACAACGACCCCGTTAGCGGGCAGGAAAGCATTATTGGCACACTGAATTTTGATGTCTCAATACCCGCCGAAGGTGCTCCTATGCTCACGCTTGACGATATGCAGCTTATCACCCCTGAGGTTGCGCATGACGGCGAAGTGGTTTACACGGCCACAATATCCAACTCTGGTGGTTTCTACGACAACGATCTTGCAGCCTTATTGTCAATTAACGGAATGCAGATGTATGAATATCGTGATTTCGCAATCAACAAGGGAGAGACCAAGACATTAACAATCTCAATGGAAATAGACTGGTTCCTCGACTACGTTGGTGTAAAAGAAGGCAATGGGGAAGTATCGCTGGGTTACTTTAACGACGACGTTGAAATTGTAGAATTTGAACGTCGGTTGCCTTTCAAAATAGTCGAAACGTCTGGAATTGCGAACGTTGAGACCGAGAAAAAGCCATTAAGAATATACAGCATCAACGGTTTGTATATGGGGACGGACGCTACAAAGCTGCCAAAAGGCATTTACATACGCGGCGGTAAGAAGTTCGTGGTGAGATGACAAACCACCGCAGGCGTATAAATAAGGCGCGGAATGCTCGACAACAAGCATTCCGCGCCTTAATATTTTACATTCATCAGACTATTGGGAGATTATAATCCAAGGCCGATAAAACCAGGTTCCAAGTTAAAGTCCGACTGCCTCCAGTATCTTGCCGGTGGCTCCCGCCTTTTCCGCAACATATCCGGCGGCCTTGTCGCCGTCGTGGCGTATGGCGGAAGCGTCGGTGACGTAAGTGTTCATAACGGCCTCGAACTGGCTGTACGAGTCAACCTCAAGGCCGCCGCCGGAGGCCAGCAGGTCTTGCGCTTCTTGGAAACGCTTGTTGTTCGGGCCGAAGATTACGGGCATTCCCCACACCGCAGCCTCAAGCACATTGTGTATCCCGACGCCGAAACCGCCGCCGACGTAGGCCACGTCGCCGTAGCCGTAGATGCTCGAAAGCAGTCCGAAGCAGTCTATTATCAGGCAGTCGGCACGGCGCGCGCTGTCTTCCGTCGCCTCGGTGTAGCGCACGGCGGTCCGGCGCAGCTTGCCGAGTATCTGGCGGATGTGGTCGTCGCCGATGACGTGGGGCGCGATGATGAGCTTCCAGTCGCGGTGCTCGTTGAAGTAGTTGATGAAGATGTCCTCGTCGGGAGGCCAGCTGCTGCCGGCGACGAACACCTTGCAGTCCTGCCTGAAGGCCTCAACCAGGGGCAGGTGCTTGGCTTGTCCCTTGATTTGCAACACCCGGTCGAAGCGCGTGTCGCCGGTGATGTCAACGTCGGTGATGCCCAGCGTGGCGAGCAGGCGTCGGCTCTCGTCGTTCTGGACGAAGAAGCGCGTGAAGCATTTAAGCACGTTAGCGTAGGTCTTGCCGTACCAGCGGAAGAACACCTGGCCATCGCGGAAAATGCTGCTGACGCTGTAGACGGGTACGCCGCGCCGCTTGAGGATGTGCAGGTAGTTCCACCAGAACTCGTACTTGATGAAGAACGCCATTTCGGGATGCACCAGGCTGAGGAACTTGCGCGCGCCGAAGTAAGTGTCAAGAGGCAGGTAACACACGATGTCGGCGCCCTCGTAATTCTTCCTTACCTCGTAACCCGACGGCGAGAAGAACGTCAGCAGTATCTTATATTCAGGATGTTCGGCGCGCAGGCGTTCGATGATGGGGCGGCCTTGCTCGAACTCTCCGAGCGAGGCTGCGTGGAACCAGACGTAGCGTTGGCCGCCATCGACTTCGCGGCGGAGCACGCGGAACGCCTCGCGTCCTCCCTTCCACATCTTCCGCGCCTTAGGGTTGAACAGCGAGGCGACGGCCACGCCGAGGGTGTAAAGGCTTATTATGAGTTGGTACATTTCAATAACGAAGGGGTGTTAAATTAAGAGGTAAGAGTTAAGAATTAAGAAAATATGCAGCGTGGCGACAACCTGCAAAACATATTTTCTTAATTCTTAACTCTTAATTTTTAATTCTTTATCGTCTCGATGGCCTTGCGCAGGCGGCGCAGGGTTTCCTCCTTGCCGAGGAAGGCGGATATGTCGAACATTCCGGGGCCCTTGCCTATGCCCACGAGGGCGAGGCGGAAGGCGTTCATCACGTCGCCGAGCTTGTAGCCCTTGTCCTCAACCCATGCCATGACGACGCGCTCCTGGTTCTCCAGAGAGAAGTCGTCGAGGCTTTCGAGCAGGTCGGCCAGCTCGCCCATGACGCGCGGCGAGTCTTCCTTCCAACGCTTGCGCACGGTCTTCTCGTCGTATTCCGTGGGCGGAATGAAGAAGAACGAGCACAGCGGCCACAGCTCGCGCACGAAGTCTACGCGGTCTTTCATCATGTGAACGACCTGCCTTACGCGCTCCATAGGCTCGTCAACGCCGTTGCCGGCCACTATCGGGGCGAACAGGCGGGCTATCTCGTCGTCGCTCTTGCGGAGGATGTATTCGTGGTTGAACCATACGGCCTTCTTGTAATCGAACTTCGCGCCGGCCTTGCTGCACTTTGCGATGTCGAACTGTTCAACAAGCTCGTCGAGCGTGAAAAGCTCCTGCTCCGTGCCGGGGTTCCAGCCGAGGAGGGCGAGGAAGTTGACCACCGCTTCGGGGAAGTAGCCCTGCTCGCGGAAGCCGTTGCTCACTTCGCCGGTCTTGGGGTCGTGCCATTCGAGGGGGAACACGGGGAAACCGAGGCGGTCGCCGTCGCGCTTGCTCAGCTTGCCCTTGCCGTCAGGCTTGAGGAGCAGCGGCAGGTGGGCGAACTGCGGCATTGTGTCTTCCCATCCGAAGGCGCGGTAGAGCAGCACGTGGAGCGGCGCGCTGGGCAGCCACTCCTCGCCGCGGATGACGTGGGTTATCTGCATGAGGTGGTCGTCAACGATGTTCGCCAGATGGTACGTGGGCAGCTCGTCGGCGCTCTTGTAGAGAACCTTGTCGTCGAGGATGTCGCTTTTTATCACCACGTCGCCGCGGATGAGGTCGTACACGTGGACGTCTTCGCCCGGCTCCACCTTGAACCTCACCACGTATTGCGCGCCGTCGGCTATCAGGGCGTCAACGTCGGCCTTGGCCATGGTGAGCGAGTTGCGCATCATTGAGCGCGTGCGGGCGTCATACTGGAAGTTCTTTATCTCCTGACGCTTGGCCTCAAGCTCCTCCGGGGTGTCGAAGGCGATGTACGCCTTGCCGCCGTCGAGCAGCTGCTCCACATATTTTTTATATATGCCGCGACGCTCGCTCTGCCGGTAGGGGCCGTATTCGCCGCCGAAGCTGACGCCTTCGTCGAACTTTATGCCCAGCCAGCGGAACGACTCTATGATATATTCCTCCGCCCCAGGGACGAAGCGGTTAGAGTCAGTGTCTTCAATCCTGAACACCATCTCGCCGCCCCTCTGGCGGGCGAAAAGGTAATTGTACAACGCCGTGCGCACCCCGCCGATGTGCAGGGCGCCCGTAGGACTTGGCGCGAAACGCACCCTTACTTTTCTTTCTGCCATTTTATTATAATGTAGATAGGTTCTGTTTTTTAGTTTACGGGCAGTCGGCGGCCCTCTAACGGGGCGGCACAGGATGTCCGCTTGCGCGCTCCCCGTCCGGTCAATCTGGCCTGCTCGCCACGCCGCGCGTAACCACCTGACTGCCAAGGGATTACGAACAGCATTGCAAAAAGCCGTCTTTTAGCGTGCAAAAGACCGTCTTTTACAATGCGAAAAGCCATCTTTCGCAATGCGAAAAGCCGTCTTTCGCAAACCGCCCGCGCATCTCCTGCCACGCCGCCGACGGCGGCCGGCACTGCGACTGCTTAATTTTTTGTGCAAATTTACAATATTTTTGGTAATTTGGCGTGTTTTTTTCGTATTTTCGCAGGGCAATGTACAATACCAAGCAAAATGATTAATTTCTACAAGACAAGCCGCAACAACACCACACGCTGGATGATGTGCGTAGTGCTGCTTATCGTCACGGTGGCGGTGACGGTGTTCTTCCTGCCACGCAACAGCGGGCCGCAGTTCCGCTACGACGTCGGCAAGCCGTGGATGTACAGTTCGCTGATAGCCAAGTTCGACTTCCCAATCTACAAGACCGAGGAGACCATCAAGGAAGAGCAGGACAGCATAGCGGAGGCCTTCGAGCCTTACTACAACTACAACGCCGCCGTGGAAGCGGAGCAGGTGAAACGCTTCACCGACACTTACAAGGCGGGCATTCCGGGCCTGCCTTACGACTACGTTGAGACGATAGCCGACCGCCTGCACCGCCTCTACCAAGCCGGCGTGATGAACGCGCCCGAATATTCGGAGATAAGCCGCGACACGCTCAACATGATAAGGATAGTGAACGGCAAGAAGGCCACGAGCGTGGAGATTACGTGCGTCTACTCCACTATGACGGCTTACGAACGCCTGTTCTCCGACCCGAAGCTCGCCGCGCAGCGGCAGACGCTGCAACGGTGCAACCTGAACGAGTACATACAGCCCAACCTGGTTTACGACGAGGAGCGCAGCGAGACCGAACTGAGCGACATCCTCAGCGGAATACCGCTCGCAAGCGGAATGGTGCTAAGCGGACAGAAAATCATCGACCGCGGCGAAATCGTTGACAGCGACACTTACAGGGTGCTCAACTCGTTCGAGCGCGAGACAAAACGGCGCAGCGCCAGCGTCAGCGCGGTGCCATCGACGATAGCCGGACAGATACTGTTCGTGGGCACTCTGGTCATCCTTTTCACCACTTACCTGCGCCTGTTCCGCAAAGACTACTTCGAGAAACCGCGCAGCGTAATCATGCTTTACACCATGATTACGGTCTTCCCCGTGCTCGTCTCGCTGATGATAAGCCACAACGTGCTCAGCGTCTACATACTGCCGTTCGCCATCGCGCCGATATTCATCCGCGTGTTCCTCGACTCGCGCACGGCCTTCACGGCGCATGTCACGATGGTGCTGATATGCGCCGCCGCCGTGAAATACCAGTACGAGTTCATCATCGTGCAGCTCGCCGCCGGCCTGATAGCCATCTACTCGCTCCGCGAACTGTCGCAGAGAGCCGAGATTTTCAAGACCGCGCTGCTCGTCACCGTAGGCTGCTCGGCCATGTATTTCGCCCTGCAACTGATGCAAGACAACAGCATCACGACGATGGACCACAGCATGTACAAGTACTTCATAGCCAACGGCGTGCTGCTGTTGTTCGCCTACCCGCTGATGCTTGTCGTGGAAAAGACCTTCGGCTTCACGTCGAACGTCACCCTCATAGAGCTGTCGAACACCAACAAGAAACTGCTGCGCAACCTCAGCGAGGTGGCTCCCGGCACGTTCCAACACTCCGTAATGGTGGGCAACCTGGCGGCGGAAATAGCCAACAAGATAGGCGCGAAGGCCCAGCTCGTGCGCACGGGGGCGATGTACCACGACATCGGAAAGATGAAAAACCCGGCTTTTTTCACTGAAAACCAGATGGGAGGGGCCAATCCTTTGGACGCAATGACGCGCATAGACGCGGCCCAAGTGGTGATAAGCCACGTCACCGAAGGACTCAAAATGGCGGAGAAATTCAACCTGCCCGGCGTCATAAAGGACTTCATAAAGACGCACCACGGCACGGGAAAAACCAAGTATTTCTACATATCTTACAAGAACGAGCACCCCGACGAGCCTGTTGACGACACGCTCTTCACCTACCCCGGCCCCGACCCTTTCACCCGCGAGCAGGCCATCCTGATGATGGCGGACACCGTGGAGGCCGCCGCCCGTTCGCTGAAAGAGTACACAGAGGAGAGCATATCCAACCTCGTCAACAAGCTGATTGACGGCCAGGTGGACGACGGTTTCTTCAAGACGTGCCCCATAACGTTCCACGACATCGCCGTGGCTAAGCAGGTGTTGGCAGACCGCTTGAAAGCAATCTACCACACGCGGACAAGTTATCCGGAGCTGAAAAAGGAAGGGGAAAAGAATTAAAAGTTAAGAGTCAAGAATTAAGAAAAATACCCTTTTGCAATATTTACAGGTATTTTTCTTAATTCTTGACTCTTAACTTTTAACTTACAACGGGTCTACGTCGAAGTAAACCGTCACCGACTTGTATCTATTATCTTTCAAAACGATGTCTTTACCACGGTTGAGGTAAAGGCGGACTTTATCCCTGTCGAGGCCGTTCTCAAGTTTCATCACAATCTTGCGGATGTTGAGCGTCTTGACTTTCGCCACGGCGGGCTTGTCAGGGCCAAGCACGCGGTCGCCGAACCACTGGCGCAGCTGCGCTCCGAGAGCCATGGCCGCCGCGCTGACAAGGGCGTCGTCCTTGTGCTTGAGGTAGACGTTTATTATATGGTAGAACGGCGGATAGTGGAAGAGTTGCCGCTCTTCCATCAAGTCTTGGTAAAATCCGTCGATGTCGTTGCGCACCACCTGCGTGATGACTGGCAGTTCCGGGCTTTTCGTTTGCAGCATCACGCAGCCTCGCTTGCCCTTGCGGCCGGCGCGCCCGGCCACCTGCGCCATCATCGTGAAGGCGTGCTCGTAGGCTCGGAAGTCAGGATAATTGAGCATGGAGTCGGCGTTCAGGATGCCGACTACTGACACACGGTCGAAGTCCAAGCCCTTGCTTATCATCTGGGTGCCTATGAGTATGTTGGTGCGATGCGCCGAGAAGTCGCTTATTATGCGCTCGTAAGCGTCGCGGGTGCGCGTCGTGTCGAGATCCATCCGCGCCACGCGGGCGTCCGGGAACAGCTCCATCACCTTGTCTTCCACCTTCTCCGTGCCGTAGCCCCGGCTTTTCAGGTTGCGGCTGCCACAACAAGGGCAGGCGTCAGGCACGGTGTATGTGCGGCCGCAATAGTGGCAAGTGAGCTGTCCGAGGTTCTTATGGTAAGTCAGGGAGACGTCGCACGCCTCGCAACGCGGCGTCCAACCGCACTCCCGGCACTCCACCATCGGCGCGAAGCCTCGGCGGTTTTGGAAGAGGATAACCTGTTCGCCGTTGTTCAAGGCGTTGCGCATCGCCGTAAGGAGGACGGGCGAAAACGGGCCGTTCATCATCTTGCGGTGTTGCAAGTCCTTGATGTCAACCACGTTGATTGCTGGCAGCTGCATGTCGCCGTAACGCTTGTCGAGGCGCACGTAGCCGTATTTGCCGGTGCGGGCGTTGTGCCACGTCTCGGCGCACGGCGTGGCGGAGCCGAGCAACACCTTGGCCCCGGCCTTGGCTGCAAGCATTATCGCCGCCGAGCGGGCGTGGTAACGTGGGGCGGGGTCTTGCTGTTTGAACGACGTTTCGTGCTCCTCGTCGATGATGACAAGCCCCAAACGGGAGAACGGCAGGAGCGCGGCGGAGCGTGCGCCGAGTATCACGTCGTAAGGCGTTTGCGACATTTGCTTCTTCCAAATCTCCACGCGCTCGGCGTCGGAGTACTTTGAATGGTAGATGCCGAGTCTGTCGCCGAACACCGCCTGGAGGCGTTGGCGTATCTGGACAGTCAGTGCGATTTCGGGCAGGAGGTAAAGCACCTGCTGATGTTTTTCAAGGGCTTGGCGGATGAGATGTATGTAGATTTCGGTCTTGCCGCTCGAAGTGACGCCGTGGAGCAGCACAACGTTCTTCTTCAAGAATGCGAAGACTACCTGGTTGTAGGCTTCCTGCTGGGCTTCGTTGAGGGGCTTTATATTGTCGAGGTGCGGCTCTCCGCCGTGGTTGAGACGACCGACCTCGCGCTCGTAAGTCACGAGAAACTTCCTGTCTACAAGGCTTTTGACTATTGACGAGGCGCAATGCGAAGCGTTCATCAGCTCGTCGCGCGTCAGTTCGGCGACGGGTTCGCGCGTCGTCTTACCCTCGATAGTGTCCCAATGGGTCATGGCAAGGAAATCAGTGAAGGCTTTCAGCTGCATTTCAGCGCGACGGAGGCTATCCAAGGCCATACGCACACCCCGTTCGCACCTAAGTTCCGGGGCGAGGGCGAGGCAGGTCTCGGTCTTAGGCTTGTAAGCTCCGACCGACTTCAATCCGCCCGGCAACGCCGCCGAAAACACGTCGCCGGGGGCGGCCATATAGTAAGTGGAAATCCACCGCCACAGCTCCAGCTGGCCGTCGGTGACTATGCGTTCCTCGTCGAGCACTAATTTTATGTCCTTGACGGCGAACTGCGGCTTGTCGCCATGCCTGCGGACGACAAGCCCCACGTATGTCTTATTCCTGCCGAAAGGCACGAGCACACGCCGCCCGCGCTCCGCCGAGGCTGCCATCGCCGACGGAACGGAATAAGTGAAAAGGCCGTCGAGCGGCACGGGAAGAAGAACGTCAACGTAATTCATAATTCATAATGCACAGTTCATAATCGGGCTGCGCCGTGCAAAGTTAATAAAAAGCCTGCTGTTAACAGCAAACCGAGGATATTAATATTTGGTATTATGAATTGCGCATTGTGAATTACAAATGGCTTAAAGATTCTCAAGCCACTTTTTCCCACGCTTTGTGTAAGTCCAAAGATAAATGCCTCCAACCACAATCACGCCTACGGAGAATATAAGTCCAAGCCCTTCCATAATCATTCTAATATCTTATTAGCCAACATTGCAGACAACACGGTCAACACTAATCCTGTTATGATGACAGACAAATTAGCCTCGCCGCCGCCATCAGTGAACAACGGCGTTATGACACCTACAACCAAACCTGCAAAACTCAACTTTGACAGGTCGTAGAAGTATCCTGCCAGCCTGTCGCGCCTTTGATTGTCACGCTCACGGGCGTTATCAGCCTTACGCTGCCGAGTACTGAAATCACTCATCATAATCAGTCGTTAAACATAGTCTACGTTATGCAAAGATAGCAAAATCATTGCTGATTATAAATAAGACAGCGGAAAATATTACGACCTTTAATTATCTTTTACAATTAGCACCATTTCATTCCACGCCGCCGCCCAATTACGAATTACATTTCCACTCCGTTGAGCCGGCGGCGCAGTTCATTAGGGGTGCAGCCGAGGTTTTTCTTGACGTAGCGGCCGAAAAACGAGGTGTTGGGGAAGGCCAGCTCGTTTGAAATCTCCTTGACCGTCTTCCGCGAGCTTTTGAGCAGCGTCTCGATGTCTTTCGCCACGTAGGCGTCGATGATTTTAGAGGCGTTCTTGCCGCCCACCTTCTTGCACACCACGGAGAGGTATTTGGCCGTGATGTTCAGCTTGTCGGCGTAATACGCCACGCTGCGCGACTTCGGGTAAGACTTTGAAATCAGGTCGATGAAGTCGCTGAAGATGTTCTCCGCCGACGACACAGGGCGCGGGCTGAGCCTCGTGAAACGCTCGAACGTGCTGCGGAACTCGAACACGAAGGCCTGCATCAGCGCGTCTACGATTTGGCCGCGGTAAGGGTTCGCCTTGTCGGCCAGCTTCTGCTTGAGCAGACCGTAATACAGGTTGAACGTGCCGACGGCGGCCTCGTCGAGCGAGATTTTCGGGGTTTGGTCGAAAAACACCTTGAAATTCCAGCTCCTCACCGCCACGGGAAGCATCCTGAAGGCGTACTCCAAAGAGAGGAACACGCCCTTGAACTTGAAGTCGTCACTGGCTTCAGCCCTGCTTATCACGGCTTCGGGCACACCTATTATAATATCGTTCTTACGTGCTACGAACACCTTGTGGTCTATGCACAGCGTGCATTCGCCTTCCACGCAGAGTATCACCACGATGCCGTCGAGCCGCACGTACTCCGGCATTTCCACCGTGCTCGGCTTGTCAAAAAGATAAATCCGCCCGTCGTCGAGGAGCGAGCCGGCAGCGTCCAAATCGCTTGTTTTTACATATTTTATATCCATATAGACTGTTTCTGTCGATAAAAAACACCGTCTGCGGGCGCAATGCCGACCGCCGTTTGCAGCCAGGCGGCAGACTGCCCATGACTTATTGCTGCAAAGGAACACTTTTTTTGCGAAACAAGGGTTATCCAAAATTCATCATAAACAGCCTAAAATCCACCTGAAACGTTAAAGATGCTTACCCGCAAAAACGCTTTTCGCGCACACGTGAACCATACGCCAAGGACACCGTTGGCGTGCGGACGTGTAACCATTTGGCTGTCAACGTGTTATAAAAAGCCACAAATCAGGCTGCAAAAGACGGCTTTTCGCACGGCGTTTTACGGTCTTTTGGAACGCAAGTCACGGCTTTTTGGGTTCATCAGCAGTTTGTTTGGATGAGAAAAAAAATAAAAGATACAAATGAAACAATGCAAAAACACCGCCCTTGTAGAGGCATAATTTATTATGTCAGCACGCCCCGAAAGAGCGTATAAATATCTAAATGTCAGCGAAATACGTTTCTAACAAAACGTATTAGGGTGTATCATAATTCTGAAGTTATCAGGAGTTAACAGGAGTTAGGCTCGTTTCACTCGCCGAAGTTAACGGACAATACCCTATGTTACAACAACTTGGCATTTGTCGGTTAACTCCTGTTGACTCCGACGCGAAGCGTCTAACTCCTATTAATTCCTTTTTGATACACCCACTTGCAATGGATATGTTTGGCTTGCGTTCAATTTTAGAACCAGTGTTATATCATCCAATCAAACTGCGAATACCTCCAAACGTGGAGCTGTCTACAGGTTTACCTCACTGAAACCAGACGAAAAAGCACAAAAAAGGCGGACATCCGCAATGGATGCCCGCCTTGTCTTATACTGTAATGAGTATTAATCGTGACGGCTTAGAAGTAGTAAGCCAAAGAGATCTGCCAAGTGTTTGAACGGCCGCGAACAACCTCCTTAACACCGTCAAACACGGTTACTTCGCCAGTCTTGCCGCATACGATGTTGTAGTTGGCACCTACCTGCAAATGGCTGAGCAGCATAACACCAGCTCCGACGTTCACACTGAAGTTAGAAGTGTTGAGCTTCCAGTCGGCAACATCCTCGATAAGCGTCTGGTGCTTGTCGCCGATGTTGAAGCCGAACTGCGGACCTGCCGCCAAGTAAATGGCCGCGAGGCTGCCAAGGCCGATGTCGTAACGCAGGTTGATGGGGATGTTGATGGCCTGCTGCTTCAGCTTCTTGTCAGTTCCTTTGACCTTGGCCTCACGCTGGTCGTAAAGAGCCGAGGCGTCAATGCCGAGGCCTACGATGGGCAGGGTGAACTTAACGGTAGGGCCGATGAAGAAGCCTGCACGGTTGGAAGTCTCGAAAAGCTCGTCGCTGCTGAGCGACATGTCGGTGATGTTAAGACCACCTTTCAAACCGAACTTAAACTGCGCCTGGGCCGGAATGGCCACGAGCGTTGCCGCCACGAGGACGACGAGAGTAAAGATTTTTCTCATACGATTGAATTTAAATGGTTAATATTGATACATAATTCACAAAGCCTTGATGACAGTTATAAAACAAATGCACAATTCATAATGCGTAAAGCCCGTGATGCCTGGGGCACGGCGTAAGCCCGACTGTACATTATGAATTGTGCATCTTGGATTAAATCAATGACGCTGGCGGCGTACCGTAACACGTGCCGCAGACGAACCTCCTGACGAAGAACGGCTTGACGAACGGCGCTTCTTAAGCGACGAGGAGGCCCGGCGGTTGCGCTTCACCTTCTTTCCTTTCTTGTCCTTAACGTCGGCCTTGGCTATGCTGTCGAGCGAATCCTTACGAGCCTGGTCGCCCCAGATGTTCTTCTCGAAGGCGGCAATCTCGCCCTCAATGCGCCGCTGCTCCTTGGCCATGGCCGAGTCGGTGGGGCAATATTGAGCAAGCGTGCGCCCAAGCATATTGGTTGTCTTGTAAATCTTGCCCTTGTACATATTCTGCGTGAAGTAGTCGTCCATGCTCATGGTGGCGGCGTTGTTGTAGTTGCTCGTCATGACAACCTGCTTGCTCAGGTAGGGAGCCGCGTCGTCGTACTTCACCCAAAACAAGGGATACTTCTGTTCGCCGTCGCCGAAGTCGTCGGTGCGCCACAAGACGGGGCACAAGGCTATCGGCTTGACGTGGAACGTGGCCGATGCCTGGTCGTAATAAGCGCTCTCCTTGACGTAATATGACTTCACTTCGCTCGAAGGGATGTCGCTGTCGTCGATGCGCACGCCGCGGTTGCTGCGCTCGTAATAAATGTGGTAGTTGTCGAGGAAGGCCATCCGCTTCACCTCGGCGGAGTCAGTGAACACCTCGTTGCCGTCAAGACGGTACTCGTATGCCTTGACGGAACCGCGCATCATCAGCTTGAACAGGTAAGTAAAAAGGTTCATCTGCGAACCTACCGGCTCTACGGGGTAATACAACGGTGCGTTAGCGTCTTCCTCAAGTATGATTTCCCGGTAAACGTCACGGCGCCAAACGACATCCTCGGACATCTTGGCTGCCACGGGATATGAAATCTGCGCGCGCGTGGTAAGGGTCTGGGCGCTCTGCGCATTCTGCCTTTGCTGCTGCCGACGGCGGGCGGCGGGCTGCGCATCCACCACGTCAACGGCAAACAACATCAAAAGCGACACCAAGGCGAAGACCTTAACACTGCTACAGGAGCGCAACCCCTTGCCCGGCAATATGCTTCGTGAAAACAAGAAATCTGTCATATCTTATATTCCAGTTTTTAGGTTTTACGGTGCCAGGTTTTACGGCCCGGTCAGTTGGCTCATCATACGATTTCGCCACAACCGCACAACCTTGCGACCGCATAAACTTTATATTATTTTACTATTATTTCCATTGACGTCGGCAATGTACGCCTTATTCCATCGGGGCCTACGGCGTTGATGCGCGTGATGTAGAAACGCTTGTTGCGCGCCAACTTGCGGAACGTGTCGCGCTGACGCTGTGTGAACGCGTCGCCGTTTGACACCATAGGCACAGCGTTGCCCATATTGTCATAGAACACGGCCTCGAAACTCAACACGCGGAACGGTATGTCCAACAGTCCGTCGTCGATGGCCGCCTTAATTCCGCCCGCCGACATAAGCGACGCCTTGGCAAGGCCGCCCGTGCGGAAACGGTTGTCGCCAATCTGGATGTAAGGCGTCGGGTCGGGCAGCTTGCGCACCTTGAATGTAAATCCGCCCACCTGGCGGGCCGTGCCCGTCTGCAAAGACAGCACATTGATGGTTACGTCCTGCCCAACGGCCGACGGACGCGCAATATACTTGCCAGGCCCTACCGGCTGGAGCGAGCCGCCGGTCATCGTGGCCGACACCTTATTGAGCGGCACGCCTGGTATGCTTATGCTGATGGGGTTGTTATACCCAGCGTAAAGCACGTTCATAAGGTCGGCCGAGACTGTCGCGCTGGGGTCCACCACGGTGTATTTCTGCGAGAAATCACGGCGGATTACGTCGCCGCTGCCGTTAAGCATCGTTATATAACCTGTAAGATTGAACTCTCCCGTGCGGCTCGTCACCACCTCGTAAGTATTGTCGCGCAGGTTGACGTTGCGCCCGCCGATGTAAATCTGTGGCTGCTGGGTGGTGTCGATTGCCGCCATGACGATTTTCGCCGAGAACTTGTCGCCCCTGACAATGGTTTGGGAGTTGGGTATTACAAAAGCGCTCAACTGGTTCACGCGGATGTCTTTCATGTCGATATTCGCCACAAGCGTGTGCAACACTTCGCCTTCGGCGTAACGGATGTCGCTCTGTAACTTCGACAAAAGTGTAACGGCGGCGGCCACGGGCATGTCTTCAAACATATATTCCTGCCAGTTCTTGCCCATTGTCTTGGCGTTCTTTGGCAGCTCAGTGGTCAGGTTGCTGGCTATGATTGCTTTCTGGCGTTCGTCTGTCACCATAGCCAATATGCGCTCACGGAACGAGTTGATGGCGTCAAACAACTGTTTACCCCTACCCTTTCCAGGGGCAAGCATCACTTGGTTGGCCGCCTCAAGGTCGTCCTTGCGTTCTATGTTGAGTACGTCACCGTCTTCTCCGTCAGCTTCTTTTACGATGGCGACCTTCAGTTCTTGCGCGAAATTGAACAACGAGTCGCTCATCCGCTTGACAGCCGTAGCCTTCTCAAACCACGCCTTCACCTTCTGCGGGTTGGCCTTCATCTGCGCCTCGAAGTCGCCATAGAGCGCGTTGTTCTCCGACGATGCGTTCTTGGTGGTGCGCTGAAGGCTCTCCTCAACGATGGAAAAGCCCTCCAGCACTTCCGTCGAAACGTTGAGCGCAAGCATCGCCATCAAGACGACATACATAAGGTTGATCATCTTCTGGCGCGGAGATACCGGTCTTTTCTTTATTGCCATTCCTAATTATTATACTTCAGCGTTGTTCCCGTTGGTCGCGGTTGCACGCATATTAACGGTCATAGCCTCAATCATGCGGGCGTAAATCTTGTTAAGCTGCTCGATCTGCGCGGCCATCCGGCGCGACTGCTCATTGATTTCGTCAATCGTGCCGATTTGCGCGCTGGCTCCCTTAAGCTGCATTTCGTACACCTTGCAGATGCCTGTGAGCGTGCGGTTGAGGTTTTCCATCTCCTCCGAGTCGCGCGTCAGGCGTGCGCTCTGCTCTGAAACCTTAGCCAGCATATCGGTGAGTTTCTTGAGTTCCTCAACGTAGTTGGTGGTGGCTTCTTCCATTTCAGGCGACACTTGCTGCTGCGCCGACACCCATCCAGGCACAACCTGGCCGGCAACGGCTGGCTGGCCTGCGGGTATTCCAGTACCAGGCACGGAGCCTGAAGGAACAGCCTCGAATTGCCCTTGCGCCGCTTCGGGCTGTTGCCCGCCGGCAACCGTAGCTCCACCCTGCACCGGTTGGCCTGACACAGGGCCTACATAAGCCACCATTCCCGGCGGAACGGCCACTCCAACTTGTTGCTGCGGCGCGGTTTCAAGCCGCTCAGCCTCATCTTCGAGAGCATCAACGTCAACAGTTTCGTCGTCGTCAAACTCTTCATTATTTACGTGCGTAGGCAAGTCTTTGCCTATCGCGGTCTTGTCAAACGGACGGTCGAACGCCGAAATGAAGAACACTATGACCTCGGTGCCCATACCAAGATAAAGCATAAGATTGGCACCCGGCAAGTGGGTCAACTTGAACAGCGTTCCGAGGATGACTATTGACGCACCCCAGCTGTAGGCGTAGTTCAGGAACGTTTGCCCCGGCACGCTGTCCAGCCATTTCTGGAGGCGGTAGATGATGTTGTATTTGCTGTATTCAGTCATTATTTTTTCTTCCTCCCTTTTTGTTTTGTGCTTGTTGTACTTGCAAGGCTCCTGACGCAACGGAAACCTATGTAGCTGCGCGGTTGGTTCTGGTATTCCCATGTGCGCCACGCCGAACGTATGTACGACTCCGGGTCTTTCCAAGAGCCTCCACGCACGCTTTTCTTTTTCAGGCGGTACGGGTCTTCCTTGGCGGCATTGTATTTCAGTTCGGGGTTAAGGTCGTTCATGGCGTCGATGCCAGCCTCGGTGTATGTAGTGCTTGTCCATTCGGCAACGTTCCCCGCCATGTCGAACAGGCCGTTGGAGTTCGACGAGAACAGCCCCACACGGCTCGTGATGAGGTTGCCGTCCTCCGTGTAGTTGCCCCGTTCAGGCTTGAAGTTGGCGTAGAAGCATCCGTCTTCGTTCTTTACGTCCACCTGCTCCCAAGGGAACTCCGTCCCCTCCTTGCCGCGCGCGGCATATTCCCATTCGGCCTCGGTCGGCAGACGGTAACGCTGAATGTAACGCGCCTCGCCGCCAAGGCCTTTCAGCAGATAGTCGGTGCGCCAAGCGCAGAAGGCGTTGGCCTGTTCCCACGTGACTCCCACCACGGGATAGTCGTTGTAAGTGGGGCTGCTGAAATACAGGCGCATATACGTTTCGTTGTCTGAATTGACAAAATCGTTAACCCAGCACGTCGTGTCAGGATAGATGTTTACGATATACGTGTTAAGGAAGTCCCACGGGCCGCTGAGCGGGCGGTCGATGGTCTGCGTCACGATGCGTCCTTCGTCGTCGATATAAGCCGTGTCTTTTGAAATCATCACCACCTCGTCAGGGTTCACCTGCACGTCAGTATTAAGGTTGCGCTGGGCAGGGTTGAGGCGGTTGCGCCGCAATGCGGCGGCCATATAGTCGTAAACCTCGTAACGATAGTTCATCTGGCTGGCGTCGAGCATCTTCTCGCCCGTCACGGGATTGGTGACATAGAGGCTCTCGATGGCCCTTAGCTCGTCCTCGTTGGGCTTGCGCGGCAGGGCTTTCTTCCAGTTCAGGTGGGGCGTCACGGGGTCGCCGTTCTTGTCTTCGGTTATCATATAAGTCTCGTCGCCGCCGTAAGCGGGGTCGGCAAGGCGTGTGCGCAGGATGGAGTCGCGCACCCAATAGACGAACTGCTTGTACTCTGAATTGGTGACTTCGGTCTCATCCATCCAAAAGCCGTCAACGGATATTTCCTTCTGCGGCGTGTGCTTGCCCCAAAGTGTGTCTTCTTTTTCAAGCCCCATCTTCAGGTATCCACGCTTTATCAGCGTCATGCCGTAAGGCGTAGGCTCGTTGAAGCCCTTGCCGCTGACGCCAACGACCTCGCCGCCGCGCCCCGACGACGACATCCGTCCGCCGAAACACCCGGTGAGCGTCACCAGCGCCACAAGGGCGAGAGCCGTTATGAATTTGTTTTTCTTCATATCGTCATTATAATATTCTCACGCTTTTATGCTTGTTACGTCCTTTCTTGAAAAGGTTGATGTTGGTCTGGTAGCCTATGAAAAGCTCGTGGCTGCCGTTGCCGATGCTTATCGCCGAGGTGTACACCTCATAGCTGTAGCCGATGTGTATGCCGTGGAAATTGCCGCCGACGAGCACCGTCACCGAGTTGGTAGGGCTGTACGACACGCCTCCGTAAAGCATTTTCTTGTCGTTGGTGTAGACTATCCGCCCCGACACGTCGGCCCTCCAGGCCAGCCCGTCATACTTAACGAGGGCTGACGGATGTATAGATAGAAACGGATTTCTTAGTTTAATATTGTATCCCCCGGTCAAATAAAACGTAGGGTCTATCTGCAATTCGTTGGTTTCGCCAAGCTCGATGAGCGGCGAAGTGATGTGCTGCGCCGACACGCCGACATACCAAGGCCCCCTGGTGTAATACAGGCCGAAGCCTACGTCGAATGCGCTGCCGTTCACGTCTGAAGTGGCCAAGGCGGGGTCGCTTGAGTCTTCAACGTCCAGCTCCGAACCGTCGAACCCTTCACTAAGGAAACCCAGCTGCACGCCGGCGCTTATCATTCCGCCGAACAGGCGGTGCTTGTATGCGTACTGCAAGGCTATGCGCTGATGCGTGAACAAGCCTATCTGGTCGTTGAGCAGCGATACGCCCACGCCGTGATAGTTCTTCAAGAAATAAAGTGGCATGTCCGCACCGACGTACATCGACTTAGGATTGTTCTCGAAGCCGGCGAAGCTCAACGCATACACCGCCGCGACGTTCAGCTTCTGCTCCTTGCCGATGGAGCCGGGGTTGTAATAAGGCTCCAAGTCCCAATAATGGCTGAACGACACGTCATACTGCGCGCCGGCCTTGGGGACGGCGAGCAACAACGCAGATATTATGATTAAAAGACGTGTCCGCACGATTTTATAACGCAGGCGTTACGCTTTTATTGCATCAGGCGGCTTAATTTAGCAACTTCACCGCATCAGCCGTCATTCCGCATGGCATTCTAAAAAACATTAAAGACTGCAAAGGACTGGCAAGACGGCATTTATTTGAATTCTGAAACGCCCAAAGAACACTTATGAAAAAAACAAATATGGCGCAAGGGGCGGTAAAACGAGAAAGAGGGTGCATCATAATCCTGAAGTTATCAGGAGTTAAAAGGAGTCAGGCTCGTTTCACTCGCCGGTGTCAGCGGGCAATACCATATCTTACAACAACTTGGTATTTGTCCGTTGTGCAGACGCGAATTCTGCGTCCATACTGTTCACTCCGACGCGAAGCGTCTAACTCCTATTAAATCCTTTTTTGATACACCCTCTTCCGATGATTTCCAGTTTGTCAATCAAATACTTACTGCGATTTTCGGCTTAATACTCGTCCTCGTTGAAAAGGAAGTCCTCCTTGGTGGGATAGTCTGGCCATATATCCTCGATGCTTTCATACACATCGCCCTCGTCTTCTATCTCCTGCAAGTTTTCCAGCACTTCAAGGGGCGCGCCCGAACGGATGGCATAGTCAATCAGCTCGTCCTTCGTAGCGGGCCACGGCGCGTCTTCGAGTTTTGAAGCCAATTCAAGTGTCCAATACATAACCGATAATTTTTAAGTGTTTTTTAATCAGACGCAAAAGTAATATATTTTTTCTTATTTGCAAGACTTCTGCCATGTTTTTTCTCTCACACCGTCAATAAAGTTTAATTTGCGCGCCAAGACGAACAGATAGTCACTCAGGCGGTTCATGTATTGCAGCACTTCGGGGTCAAGCTCGGTGGTCTCGGCCAAGAAGAATATGCGACGCTCGGCGCGGCGGCACACCGTGCGGCACACGTGGGCGTAGGCCGCCACGTGCGAGCCTCCAGGCAGTATGAAGCCCGTCTGCTGCGGTATCTCGGCGAGTATCTTGTCAATCTCCAGCTCAAGGGCCTCCACCTCGGCCGGGTCGAGCGTGTAAGACGGTGCCAGCTGTGTCTTCGTCTTGTCGGTGGCGAGATACGAGCACACGGTGAACAAGTCGCGCTGTATGCGGATGATGACGTTTTTGTCCGGACCGTCTTTCATGAACGACGCCAACAGCCCCAAGTCGGCGCTAAGCTCGTCAACCGTGCCGTAAGCCTCGATGCGCGAATTTGTCTTCTTCACCCTGACGCCGCCCACCAGGCTGGTGGTGCCCTCGTCGCCCGTCTTTGTATATACCTTTGTTATTTTCATAGTCGTAAACGGTTAAAAGTTTATAATGTAATTCTGTTTGTAACGCTTCACGTCGAAAAACACAAGGCCGCACCAATACAAGTCGAACGTCACCACACCCTGCTGCTCCGCCACCACGCGGCGCCACAGCTTGCGCATCGCCTTGTCGCCATGGATGCCTACGAGCACCGCCGCCGACCCGTCGGCTGCCACGCCCGACACGCCGGCGTAAGCGTCGGCAAAGCCGCCGCACGGCGCAATCACCGCCAACACCCGCCCGCCGCCGGCCCGCGCCATGCACTCCCCCGCCCCGGCGAACAGCTCCACCCGCCGGCAACCGGCCTTTATGTACGCCCCGTACATTTCGCCGTCAACGCCGAGAGTAAAGGCGGCGGCGGGCTGCACACGGTTGGCCAGGCGCAGGCACAGTTCCAAGAGCTTACGCCCAACGCCGCCGACATGCGGGTAAGCGCGCCGCAAAGGCTCGTAAGCATAGTACGGCCAATGTTCGTTGATGACATATCGCACCATCGCATAAGCCCACGGTGACTGCACACCGAAGCCCCGGCAGCGGTGAATGCGCCCAAGCCATACAAGTATCCGTCTCATGCCCATCTATAATGCAAAGATAAGGCAAATCAGGCGAAATACAAAACAAAAGTGAGTGAAACGTTCTTTTGCACATGATTGTCATCAAAATGTCAAAGAACGAGGGTTGTATAATATTTTAATATATTCGTTTTTTCTTCTTCCGTATAAAAATGAAGGGCAACCATTAACTGATTGCCCTTATTGTCAGAGAAAACAAATTCCATAAACGCTATTTTTTATTTTTCCCGCATTTGCCTCATACGGTCTTTTTTCTGTTTGAGAGCATTGTTAATAATATTCACCAATGCCACAGAAGGATTTGAAATTCTAATTGTGCTTATTGGTTCCATATTTTCTGCTTTAAAAAGTTTATACCTTTGCAAAGCTAAGACAAATTATTGATTATAACAAATAATTCAAAAAACATTTCCACCCCATCTGCACATTCATAGCAAAACAGAGGTGTCCGCTTGATTGCGGCGCGCCTTTTCACATATCATTTTGCGGACATTCATTTAAATTTATAAAGAAACATATCATACTGATATGCCCTACAGACTTTCAAGCCATTTTTTACCTGACTTTGTGTAAAGCCAAATTAATATGGCGGCACCGATGACCACGCCTATCGTAAAAACAACACCAAGCATATTCATAGCCTTATCCCTTTAAAATTTTATTTCCTATAAGTGCAAAAATGACAGTCATCAACGTTCCTGTAAAAGCTGCATACCAATTCTTTTCATCTTGAACATTTGAATACAATGGTATCACAACCCCTATGACAAGCCCGACAAAAGCAAGTTGCGACAACGTGAAAAAGTATTTTGCCAATACATTCTTTCGTTCTCTTTCACGTTCCATCCGCTCACGTCGATTTCCTTGCTGTTCACTCCATGTGCTGCCCATTTCGACATTAAAGATTTATTGTTTGCAAATATAACAATTCTTTGACAAACAAACAACTAATATTGAATGATTTTGCGTATTATTTTTACATTTCCGCAAAGATAAACAGTAATAAAATAAGGGGCGCGCCGAATGACGGCGCGCCCCTTTGTATGTCGGCGTTCGTTTGCGTTAAACTAACGCTCAAAGAAGATTACTTGCGGAGATACTTCTTGCCGTTAACGATTACCAAGCCCTTGGCGTCCTTGCTTACGCGCTGGCCGGCGATGTTGTAAACGGGAGCGTTGGCGTCAACCTCTTCCTTAACCTCTACACCTGCTATGCCTGTGTCACCGCTACCTTGGAGCAAAGTGTTGCCGTTGCTTGTTGTGATAGTAGCGTCGCCGGTTGTGTCAAATACAACTGCACCGAGTGTGATTTTAGAACCTGTTGCAAACACCTGATAAGGAACATCAGCAAAAACGTGGAACTTGATTACGCCGTTACCTGTTGTAGAAGTACTTTCAGCACCTGCCATTTGTGAAGCCTGGGTTATTGCAAAATCATCATTAAGATAAGTAACTACAAGTCCCTCACCCAAATCTTCATTAAAAGTTGCCCCATCAATGGCGTTAAGATCGTAAGCGAACATTGCGGGAGCACCAGCTACGTCATTTGTGTTCTCCATTGCAAAAACATAGGGAACACGAAGGCCACCATTTTCTCCATCCTCATAAACCACATAGTTCTTGTTACCTGAAGCTGAGATTATGGCATAAACATAACCATCGGCAGACGAAGTAATCTGGAACATACTCTTTCCTATTGACGATGCAAAATCATTGGTAGCAGCGGAATTTCCAACACCGTTGGTATTTCCTTGAACAACTCTTTCAGGTATTGTCAACTCTGTTCCGTTAACCGAAACTGTACCAGGCTTCATTCCAGGCTTAACATAACTGTCTGCATAAAGACCTACTACAGAAAGATGTTCTGTGGTACAAAATACATGTCCAGCTTCTATAGCTGTTTTCCCTTCTTTGGACGAAGTGAACTCAATGCCATGTTCTTCACCGTTAAGGTAACCAACCTCAACCTGTGCGTTAGCTGTAAATGCAGCCATGACTAAAGCTGCGCTAAGTAACATTTTTTTCATAATAGTAATTTTTAATAGTTAATAAATAATATGTTGCATTAATAATTAATAGAAATGCCAATGTTTTTTAGTTTTAGCGTGCCGCAACGCCGCGCCGCGGCACGCTAAAAAATTTGTCAAATTATTGTTTGCGCCCAATGAACTTATAATGATAGGTATATCGACGAACGCCTTGACGTATCTGTCGGTCGAAAGAAGACTCCACATTGCCATTTCCATCTATACGCCCGGTAAACGACGTTCCCAAGCCATTGTTTGTCAAAGTGTTAAAGAACATAAAACCGTCATTGTCGTGGGCGATATTGGCCACTGATGTGCCATTATAAGTTACGTCACCCGAACAGTCGTATGTGATGTCTGCACAGTAAGCTGAGTCTGTCGGCGTTACTGTCAAAGTTCCGGCGGCATAGAGTGTGTCAGTCTTACCGTCTTGCACGTATGACATAGTTCCAGCGTAAACGCCCGCAGCCTCTATTTCCGGGGTGTTGGCGAAGCCGGCACCTCCGTCATCGTCGTCATCGTCGCAAGCAGCAAAGCTGAAGCCGAGGGCGAGAGCCATAAACAAAGGATACAATATCTTTTTCATATCGATTTCTTGTTTTTATTATTTGTTTTACATTATCTATTAATAGCCGGGGTTCTGGTCAGCATCGGTCATAGCCGTGTTGTTGGCCAACTCGGTAGCCGGAATTGGACGATACCATTTGATTTCACCCCGCGCGTTACTCATGTTGGTAACTGACGTAACGTCTGGATTGAACGCCACGTTATAACGGACGAGCTGACGCGTGCGGCGGAGATCCATCCAACGTCCGCTTTCGCCGTACTCCTCACGAGCCTTCTCGTCGAGAATGACGTCGAGCTCGGTTATGTCACCGAAATTTGCGGGAACGGTGTACTCATACTGATAGTCTGAGAACGAATTTAAGTGCCCGGCGTTAGAACGGTCGCGAACGGAGTTGAGACGGGCGAGAGCCTGCGTCTGGTCTCCGGCCATAAGATAAGCCTCGGCGGCAGTGAGATACATATCGCTTAAATGGAACACAACTATGTCACGATAACCGTTGGTGGTATTGGTGTTCTCCTGCGCCGTCTGCGGGTCGTCGAATTTCTTCACAGTAGCAGGGAAGTTCAGGCCTCCGCAAGCCTCGCTGTAAGACGGAGTACTCTTGGTCCACGTGCCGTTGGCACTAAAAGAGTACATAACTACAGGATCGGCCATGATGTAAGCGTAAACTGCATTCACGTTGCTTCCCCTTACGTACTGGGATGCGTTGGCGGCAAGCTCAGCCTCGGCTTCTGCCTCGGTGACATAGAAAGGAAAGTAACGGAAGGCTATGGGCATCGAGTTGAGGTTAGAGCCGTTGTAATAAGCATAGTAGCCTGTTGTGCCCCATGTGCCGTTGTAGTTGTACATCGTGGTCATGAAAGTTGCGTCGAAACGGGTGTCGCCTTTTCCCCAAAGATAGATAGCCTTGGCAGACATACCCGAACGTCCGCAATACTTCTCACCCGTAGAGTTAGGCTGTCCGTAGTAGCCGCCGATGTTGTTCTGCAGTCCGTGGCCGCCCTCGCTGAGGTTGCCGGGGAAGCCGTTGCGCTCGTACTGGAGCGAGAAGATGGTCTCGTTGTTATTGCCCTCATTTTCAGGAGCCCACTTTTCCTCAAACGTCATAGTGAGAGGCTGGCCGGCAATGGCTGCATCAGCGTATTGTGCGGCCTTCTCGAAATAGGAGCGGTCGTTAATTGTGTACGTACCGTTGACGGCATTGTCAAGGGTCGTGCCCAAATCCCAACCTGCGGCGAGGCATACCTTTGCGAGCAGAGCCTTGACGGCGCGCTGGCTAACACGCCCATACCCGTCAGCACTTGCAGGTTCGGCGGGGAGGTTTGCATCATTCATAATACCCTCAAGCTCGGCAATCAACGTCGGGTAAAGTTCTGACAGAGGAGTCTTTGGATAGTTGCGCTCGGCATTCTGGATGAACCAGTCAACGTAAGGCACGGAGCCGAACTGTTGTGTCAAGAGATAATAACCGAAGCAACGGAAAAACTTACCCTCGGCTTCCACCGTCCCATTGTCGCCAGCCATCTGAATCATATAGTTGGCGTTGTTGATGAACGAATAGAGGTTGGTGTAATAATCTGAAATCGTTAAAGTCTGCGGGGTGAAAGTGTACATACTCAACTCACCGAGGTTTTCACCGTGCACACCGCAATAAAGGTCGGTGCCGCGTTCGTAAAGGTCGGTAGACGACAACAGCGGCTTGAGCAACGAATAGGTGTAAGTGCGCAGCCCCTCTAATCCTTCCTCCGTAGGGAAGTAAGAATCAGAATCTATGTTTGTCTTGTTTTCCGCATCAAGGAAGTCAGAGCAACCAGCCAAAGTGCCTGCTCCAGCCGCGATGGCAGCAACAAAAGCTATATTAATTAATTTTTTCATTTTCGTAAAAATAATGATTGTTTAGAACTTAATGTTTGCACCAAACTGCCACGTCACGGTGCTGGGGCCGTCTTGGTCGAGGTCGGCACTTGCCCATTCGGGGTCGAAGCCCTTGTAGTCTGTCCAGACGAACGGGTTGGTGACAGTGCAATAGAGGCGGAGGTAAGAGCACCCGAACTTCTCAGTCCACTTCTTGGGGAAGGTGTAACCGAGGGTTATGTTCTTAACCTTTACGTATGATGCGTCAGCGTACTTGTTGACAGCAGCCGCACCGTCGCCGCTGATCCAGTTGCTCGTTGAGGCGAATCCATTGCTTCCACCATAGTTCGGGAATGGATAGCTGCCGTAATGGGTCTTCTCTTGGTAAACAGGGTTGATGTAAGTGCCATCAGGATTTATGCCGTCACAATCGAGAAGCGTACCTGCGGGAATGTAGTTGTCAACTACAAGACGTGTACGTCCGCGCTGGCTGTAGTCGAGATACTCACCGTAGAAGGCGGAGTTAACCCACATACCTTGCTTGGTATAGAGAGACGCTGAAAGATCCCATCCCTTGTAAGAAAGGGTTGTAGAGAAGCTGCCTGACCACTTCGGGTCGGTGTTGTAAATTTTCTTATCATCGTCGGTGAAGGTTCCGTCGCCGTTACGGTCTACGATGATAGGCATGCCTTCAGCCCACTGGTAGCATTTGTAGTAATAGTCGTATTCCTTAACCTGCGTGCCGGGAGTGAAGCCCATCTGCTTAGCAATGTCGTTGTCGGGCACTGTCATCATACGGTCGCTAACGATGCCGTTCCACTCGAAGCCGTAGAAGTTGTTGAAAGTCTCACCGATAAAAAGGTTGCCCTCTTCTTCACCCGTGATAAAGTTACCGCCTACGCCGTTGATTTCACGAACTTCGTTCTTGTTATGCGCGAATGTGAATGTCGTGGTCCAACGCCAATCCTTAGTGCGGATGTTCTCGGTGGTAAGAGAAATCTCGACACCGGTGTTGCGTACAGAGCCTACGTTGGTAGTCATATAGATGCCGCCGGCCTCAAGCGGGAGGGGCACATCGTAAAGAAGATCCCTTGACGTCTTGGTGTACCAATCGACAGAACCGCGGATGCGCTCGTTGAAGAAGCCGAAATCGAGACCTACGTTGAACTCGCGAGACTTCTCCCACTGGAGATCGCGGTCAACGATGCCGTTTGGATAGAAACCTTGGAGATAAGTAGAACCGAAGGGGTAATAAATAGGGCCGCCAACGGTTATCTGCGTAGCGTAGTCGCCGATGCCTCGGTTGTTACCAGTCTCACCGTAAGAGAGACGTATCTTGGCATTAGAGAGCCACTTACGAGTCTTGGCCATGAACGGTTCTTCCGAAAGACGCCAAGCGAAAGCTGCCGACGGGAATGCGCCCCAACGGTTGCCCTTGCGGAAGCGTGACGAGCCGTCCCAACGGATAGAAGCCGTCAGCATATAACGCTCCTTGAAGGTATAGTTAGCACGGAAAGCGTAGGAAACCATACTGTTTTCAGCGTAAGAGTTGCCTGACTCGTCAGCGTTGTAAGTTCCACTGTTGAGGTTCCACCACAGAGTGCCGTCAAGCACGCCCGTGTAGGCAAGATCTTGAGCTTCAACGTCAGTGTGCAGCATAGAGACAAGTCCCATCAAGTTGAGGTGATGGTCTTTACCGAAGTAATTGTCATAAGTCACCATGTTGTCCCACGTCCAGTCGAGAGTCTTTTCGGTTGACTTTGTAGCGATATTCGCATCGCCGTCGTCAAAAACGGGTGCATCATAGAAATATCCCTCACGATAATATGTGAAGTTGGGCGAGAAGGTTGACTTGATGGTAAGTCCCTTAACAGGCATTATCTGAACGTACACGTTGCCAAGAGCGCGCCACGTCTGACGGTTGCGCACTTCATTGTTGTCTGCGAAGTATAGCAACGGGCTGGGCTGGTCAGAGAACTGGTTGTTCGACGTAGAGCCGAGAGCGAGGTAGTTACCCGGAGCGGGGTTGATGTCGCCGTTCTCGTCGTAAGGCTGGCAGTAAACGTTCTGACGGTAAGCGTACTGAACACCCTTATCGCTGGCGTAATCATGGTTTACACGGGCAAGGTTGAAGCTGAAACCGGCACTTACATATTTATTAATCTTGGCATCAAGACTACCCTTGAAGTTGAACTTGTCCTGCTCGTCACCGTCATAAATTCCGTCTTCGCTTGAATAGCCTACACCCATGTGGTAGCTGAGGCGGTTGTTAGCTCCGCTGATAGAGAGGTAGTGGTTCTGCTGGTGGCCGCTGCCTGTGATGAGGTCGGGCCAGTCAACAGTCTCGCCGTTGGCCATCATCTGCTTCAAACGGTAATCGCCCGTGTCATCATTGTGAATGGCCATCTGGTTGTAAGTGGTGTTAGAAGCCATCTGATAGATTGGGCGTCCGCTCGTAAGCGCACCTCCTGCGTAAGTTAAGAACTTACGGAAGCGGAAATCATAAAACTGCTGTCCATCCATGAAGTCCGGCATACGCGCAACGTTGGTGATTCCATAATATCCATCATAACTGATGGTAGGCTTGCTCATTTCCCCGCTCACTGTAGTACCGCTCTTGGTGGTGACGATTACGACACCGGCCGTAGCACGAGAACCGTAGATAGCGGTAGAAGAAGCATCTTTGAGGACGTCGATACGCTCAATGTCCTGCGGGTTGAGCCAGTCAATATCTTCAGAAGCGACACCGTCAACTATATAAAGAGGATGAAGACTCGTGTTATTAGACGACTTACCACGGATTTCAATGTCGAAAGTGTTACCGGCACGTCCTGTGGTCTGGGTGATGTTCACGCCGGGGACTGAACCTTGCAGGTTTTCAAGCACGGAGGGAGCGCCCTTGGCGTTGAGCTGTTCGGTGTTGACTGATGAGATAGAACCCGTAAGGTCGCTCTTTTTCATGGTACCGTAACCAACGACAACAACTTCGTCAAGGGCTTGGTTGTCTTCTTGCATTACGATGTCGATGCGCGAACGGTTGCCCACGGAGATTGTCTGCTCCTGGTAGCCGATGTAGGAGATGGTGATCTTGGTAGACTCCGTGGCGTTGGGGATGCTGAAGTTGCCGTCGATGTCGGTGATGGCCCCTACCTTGCCGTCGGCCATGACGGTGACTCCTATCAGCGGTTCGCCATTAGCGTCTTTCACGGTGCCGGTGACGGTGCTTTGGGCGTAGGCCACAAAGCCGCTCATCGACAATAGTGATGCCAATAAGGCTTTTCTGAATTTGTTGGTCATAGATGTTTGTTTTAGTTGTTAATATTGATGGCGCATCTCCGTGGGGACGCTACGCCTGTTGTCGTTAAGGTAGTTTTCATTTACGCAGCCTTGGCGGCTGGTGTTCGCTTGTTCGCTTTTTTTGCCATCCCGCTGCGGTGGCATAGGCTTACAGCCTTACGCTTGTTTCGTGTGCAAAAATACGCAAATACTTATAAAAAGTGTTTCATAAGAAGTTAATCATTGTTAACAAGGCGTTATTTTAACATTCAAGGATGATATTTCAAATGTAAATTCTCATTTTTTATGGGTGAAAAATAATAAAGAGTTAAAGAATTAAGGGGTGGAATTTGTATGCGTAAATATTTTTGCAAGCCCCTATCGGTCATTAGAGCGTATATGTCTGAAGTATAATGACAGATTTGGGTTAAATCGCTATCAGGGCAAAACCAGTTTTTCCAGAAACTGCAAAGTGACATATTGCGCCCAACCGACGCAACTGATAAAATGTACAGTAGGGCCGGCAAGGGGGCGAATGACGGCAAAACAGAGTGCAAAAGGCCATAAATCGCGAGCTGAAAAACGGCAAACGGGACGGCGAAAAGCGGCAAACGGGCAAACGGCTGTGGCACAGGGGGTTGGGGATGTGTGGCTTGCCTGAAATAAAACGGCGTTGACGCTTGCTTTTATCGGCTTTTTGGAGTAATTTTGCAAGGAATTTATTTTTAAGGCAAAAAGATGAAATCAATAAAGGAGATTTATAAAATAGGTAAAGGCCCGTCGAGCAGCCATACGATGGGGCCGCAGAAGGCTGCAAAGATTTTCCTGGAAAGGCACGGCGACGCCGCCGGCTTCGAGGTGACGCTCTACGGAAGCCTGGCCGCTACGGGCAAGGGGCACATGACGGACGTGGCGATAAACGAGGTGCTTGAGCCGGCGGCCCCGGTGAAAATCGTGTGGCAGCCTACGGTGTTCCTGCCGTTCCACCCCAACGGGATGAAGTTCAAGGCACTGGACGGCTCTGGCGCGGTGACTGACGAGTGGACGGTTTACAGCGTCGGCGGAGGCGCACTGTCTGAAGGCAAGACCGGCGGAGATATGTTCAACACGAGGGAAGTGTATGAAATGAACTCCATGACTGAAATAATGAAATGGTGTGAGGACACGGGCAGAAGCTACTGGGAATATGTTGACGAATGCGAGGACAGCGACATCTGGGACTACTTGATGGAGGTGTGGCAGGTGATGCAGGCCGCCGTGGAACGTGGCATCAACCATGAGGGGCGGCTGCCCGGCCCGCTGAACTTGGCAAGGAAGGCACCGACGTATTACGTCAAGGCGTCGGGCTACAAACAGTCGCTGCAAACGCGCGGACTGGTGTACGCATACGCCTTGGCGGTAAGCGAGGAAAACGCTTCGGGCGGCACAATAGTCACCGCACCGACGTGCGGCGCGTCCGGGGTGCTTCCGGCCGTGCTTTACCACCTTGCGAAAGGGCACAACTTCAACGACACACGCATCCTGCACGCCATTGCAACGGCTGGATTGATAGGCAACATCGCCAAGCGGAACGCTTCAATCTCCGGGGCCGACGTAGGCTGCCAAGGCGAGGTGGGCGTGGCTTGCGCAATGGCTTCGGGAGCGGCGTGCCAGATGTTCGGCGGCAGTCCGTCGCAAATTGAATACGCCGCCGAAATGGGTCTTGAACACCATCTCGGCATGACGTGCGACCCCATTTGCGGCCTCGTGCAAATCCCTTGCATCGAGCGCAACGCCTTCGCCGCCACTCGCGCCCTTGACGCCAACCTATATTCGGCTTTCTCTGACGGCAGCCACCGCGTTTCGTTCGACAGGGTAGTCGCAGTAATGAAACAAACCGGACACGACATCCCATCCCTTTACAAAGAGACAGGCTCAGGCGGCCTCGCAAAAGTGCTCGACCCTAAAGGAGCAAGGGAGCTGTAAAAAAAAGCTATTATCTAATAAATAATACAACAATCCCGGTAAGCATCCGCCTTGCCGGGATTATTTGTGCAATCCTGCATCTACCAGCCATTCACGCTCGTCTATTTTCCCATCAGCCCTATCAGGCTCATCTGTCCCATGGGGCTTATTCGGCTTATTAGCCTTAATTCTTGTTATCTGTCTGGCTTATTTATCTTTTCCCATCAGGCATATTTGGCTCATTGGGCTTATCAGCCTCATTCGGCTCATCCGTCCCATTACAACAAAAAAGCCCCGCGGGGAACGTCGTCCTCGCAGGGCTTCACTTGAAAAAGAAGGCGGCCTCCTACTCTCCCGCATCGCATTGCAGTACCATCGGCGCAGGCGGGCTTAACTTCTCTGTTCGG
>CALUGU010000009.1 GCA_944320255.1 uncultured Prevotella sp.
ATTGTCAACTATAAAGGTACTAAAAATATTCCATTCCCACAACTTTTTTAATGGTTTTCTTATGCCGAACTCACGTAATAAATAATGTGCACGTATCCTTTTCCGTTTTCAATTATTTGTATTCACTCCAAGCCTTGATGTCGATGTCTTCGAGCTTAACGCGGCAGAATGCGTTGATGAAAGCCGAAGCCAGACGGCTGTTAGTGATGAGCGGCACATTGAGATCGATTGCCGCACGGCGTATCTTGTATCCGTTTGAAAGCTCGCTTACTGTGAGATCCTTGGGGATGTTGACAACAAGGTCGATTTCATGCCTGTGGAGCATGTCAAGCGCCTGCGGATGCTTGTCGGCGTCAGAAGGCCAATATACGAGCGTGTTTTCAACACCGTTCTCCGTAAGGAACTTGGACGAGCCAACCGTAGCATAGAGCTTGTAACCGCTCTTAACAAGCTGGCGGGCGGCGTCGAGCATCTCGGCCTTCTGCTTCGGTCCTCCGGTTGACAGCAATATGTTGCGCTTCGGAATACGGTGGCCTACGGATAGCATACTCTTCAACAAAGCCGTATTGCTGTCGTCGCCAAGGCAGCCCACCTCGCCCGTCGATGCCATGTCAACGCCCAGCACGGGGTCGGCCTTCTGCAAGCGGTTGAAAGAGAACTGGCTGGCCTTTATTCCGACATAATCGAGGTCAAACAAGTTCTTGCCCGGCTTCTCTACAGGTATGCCCAGCATAACCTTGGTTGCCAATTCGATAAGGTTGATTTTAAGCACCTTGCTGACAAACGGGAACGAACGCGAAGCACGCAGGTTGCACTCTATCACCTTAATGTCATTGTCACGGGCGAGGAACTGTATGTTGAACGGACCGCTGATGTGCAGTTCCTGGGCTATCTTGCGGCTGACGCGCTTGATGCGGCGTATGGTCTCGCAGTACAACTTCTGCGGCGGGAACTGGATTGTGGCATCGCCGGAATGGACGCCGGCAAACTCGATGTGCTCGCTTATGGCGTAAGCTATTATCTCACCGTCACGCGCAACGGCGTCCATTTCAACCTCTTTCGCATGCTCGATGAACTGGCTTACGACAACAGGATGGTCTTCTGATACGTTGGCCGCCAGCTTCAAGAAACGCTCCAGCTCATCGTTGTTTGAGCAAACGTTCATGGCTGCGCCTGACAACACATAAGAAGGACGCACCAGGACAGGGAAACCGACGCGGGCGATGAACTGCTGGATGTCGTCCATCGATGTAAGCGCGCTCCATTCCGGCTGGTCTATGCCGTTGCGGCCGAGCATCGACGAGAACTTTGCACGGTCCTCCGCATTGTCGATGTCACGCGCCGAAGTACCGAGTATGGGCACGCGCATGGCGTCAAGGCGCATGGCAAGGTTATTGGGTATCTGTCCGCCCGTTGAAACTATGACGCCGTGGGGGCATTCAAGGTCGATGATGTCCATGACACGCTCGAATGTCAACTCGTCGAAATAAAGGCGGTCGCACATGTCATAGTCTGTCGATACGGTTTCAGGGTTATAGTTTATCATGACGCTGCGCCATCCTTGCTTGCGGATTGTTTCCAACGCCTGAACACCGCACCAGTCGAACTCAACGGAACTTCCAATACGGTAAGCTCCCGAACCAAGCACGACGATGGAACGCTTGTCGCGCTCGAAAACTATGTCGCTCTTAACACCTGCATAAGTCACATAAAGGTAATTGGTCTGCGCAGGATACTCTGCGGCGAGGGTGTCAATCTGCTTGACAACCGGAAGTATTCCGTAATTCTTACGCAAACGGCGGACGGCGAGACCGGCTTCGGCCATATTGCCAAGCTCATTCTCAAGCCCTACTGCACGGGCTATCTGGAAGTCCGTAAAGCCATAGACCTTGGCCGTGCGCAAAAGTTCCTTGTCAAGCACGTTTATGCTCTTGCAACGCTTAAGCGTTTCGTCAATGTCGATAATATGCTTCAGCTTGTACAGGAACCACTTGTCGATTTTAGTAAGGTCGTGTATCTGGTCGATTGTGTACCCACGGTGCATGGCTTTCGATATGACGAAGATACGGTTGTCGGTTGGATCACGCAGGGCCTCGTCGATGTCGGCAATCTCAAGTTCCTTGTTCTCTACAAAGCCATGCATGCCCTGCCCTATCATACGCAAGCCTTTCTGTATGGCTTCCTCGAAGTTGCGGCCGATGGCCATCACCTCGCCGACGGATTTCATCGATGAGCCGAGTTCGCGGTCAACGCCGCGGAACTTGCTGAGATCCCAACGCGGAATCTTGCATACAACATAATCCAAAGCAGGCTCGAAGAATGCGCTCGTGGTTTTTGTAACAGAGTTTTTCAACTCGAAAAGCCCGTAGCCAAGACCAAGTTTAGCCGCAACGAACGCCAAAGGATACCCCGTGGCTTTTGACGCCAAAGCAGAACTGCGGCTCAGGCGGGCGTTGACCTCAATTACACGGTAATCCTCGCTTTTGGGGTCGAAAGCATATTGAACATTGCACTCGCCCACAATGCCGATGTGGCGGATAATCTTTATCGACAGGGCGCGCAGCTTATGATACTCACTGTTAGTCAGCGTTTGCGACGGCGCAATGACTATGCTCTCACCGGTGTGGATGCCGAGAGGGTCGAAGTTTTCCATATTGCAGACGGTGATACAGTTGTCGTAACGGTCGCGCACCACTTCATATTCAATCTCTTTCCAACCTTTAAGGCTCTTTTCCACCAAGACTTGCGGCGAGAATGAAAAAGCCTTCTCGGCCAAACGGTCAAGCTCCTCCTCGTTGTCGCAGAAACCACTGCCGAGTCCGCCAAGGGCGTATGCCGCACGGATAATGACAGGATAGCCAAGTTCGGCGGCTGCCTTGCGCGCCTGCTCGATATTCTCACAAGCCTCACTCTTAATCGTCTTTACGTCAATCTCGTTCAAACGGTCTACGAACAGCTCCCTGTCTTCCGTATCCATTATCGCCTGAACAGGAGTTCCAAGCACGCGCACGCCATATTTCTCAAGCACACCGCTCTTATACAGCTCAACACCGCAGTTCAAGGCGGTCTGCCCGCCGAACGACAAGAGTATGCCGTCAGGACGTTCCTTCTCAATCACACGCTCAACAAAATAAGGCTGCACGGGAAGGAAATAAATCTGGTCGGCCACGCCTTCCGATGTCTGCACCGTGGCGATGTTGGGGTTGATGAGCACCGTCTCAACACCTTCTTCCCTCAACGCCTTCAACGCCTGCGAACCTGAATAGTCAAATTCGCCGGCTTCACCTATCTTCAATGCTCCAGAACCAAGAAGCAGAACTTTCTTTATATCATTGTATTTCATAATTCAATTATCCTTTGAAAGTTAAGATTTTAAAAAACCTCTATCGGCACTCTGTGTTTCAATGTTCAAAATACACAGTTTCACTTTAAAGCGTCTACAAACTTGTCGAACATGAATTCAGTGTCAACCGGGCCTGAACAAGCCTCAGGGTGGAATTGGCTTGAGAACCAAGGATTGGTCTTATGCCTGATACCCTCGTTACTACCGTCGTTCATATTGACAAAAAGCTCCTCCCAGTCTTTGCCAAGTGTGGCTCCGTCAACAGCATAACCGTGATTTTGACTGGTCACATAACAATGCTCTGTGCCGACAAGACGTACCGGCTGGTTGTGTGAGCGGTGTCCGTATTTCAATTTGTAAATCTTAGCGCCTCCGGCTTTCGCCAGCAGCTGGTTGCCCATGCAGATGCCGCATATAGGCTTTGTTGAGATGCTCATCTGTTTGCGTATCACAGCAACGGCGTCCTCACACATATCGGGGTCTCCAGGGCCGTTGGCAAGAAACAGACCATCGAAGTCCATCGATGTGTAATCATAATTCCAAGGCACACGTATAACCTCGACACCACGTCGCACCAAACACCTTATAATGTTATTCTTTACACCGCAATCAACAAGCACGACTTTCTTTCCGGCTCCTTCGTTATAGCGTATTATCTGCTTGCAGCTCACCTGGTCAACAAAATTCACGCCTTCATAATCAGCCGCCGGGATGTTGTCCGGCTCGTCGTCAAAGAGTATTTTACCCATCATAACGCCATGCTCACGTAACACCTTGGTAAGCTCACGGGTGTCGATGCCCGTCACGCCTGGCACGTGCTCACGCTTAAGCCAGTCGGCAAGGCTCTCCACTGCGTTCCAATGGCAGTATTGCTCACTGTAATCGGCAACAATTATAGCCGACGCATATATCTTGTCGCTTTCCATGAAAGTGGCTATTCCGTCAGGCTCAACCGAGAATGGCGGCACTCCATAGTTTCCCACCAGCGGATAAGTAAGAACCATCAACTGCCCGGCATAGGATGGGTCTGTAAGGCTTTCAGGATAGCCCATCATAGCCGTGTTGAACACCACTTCACCAGCCACAGGACAGTCATAGCCAAACGACTTTCCGTGGAATTTCGTTCCGTCTTCCAAGACTAATGTTACGTTTCTCATTTTTTGTCGTGCTTTATAAATTTATGCAATGCAAGCATTTCCGGGTTTTACTCCTGGCTTACATCGGCTTATATTCCTTGAAAAAGCCCGAAGCCGGCACTAAGGCCTGCCGCGGGCTAAAATGTTTTATCAGAATTTCTGTTCGTATTTATAAACGTCCTCAATGTATTTCACAAAAGCGCGGTTGACTAACTTCACACCGCCGGGCGTTGGATAGTTACCTGTGAAATACCAGTCACCTTTATGGTTTGGTATGGCTTCATGCAATCCTTCAATCGACTGGAAAACAAGTTCAACAGGCGTCGTCATGCCTGTAGGACGCAACATTTCAACAATCTTCGTATTAATTTCATCGACAGTGAACGGCTTATAGATGTCACGCACATAATTCACCATGCCTTCCTTGGGTTTCTTCAACTCCTCCTTACACTTATTATAAGTGTCTTCTATAAGCTGGTACATGCCTTTGTCTTTCAACAACTCAATCGTGGCGCGGAACACGCAAAACTCTTCCAAGCTCGGCATGTCTATACCGTAATAGTCGGGATAGCGTATCTGCGGAGAGCTGCTGACGATGACAATCTTCTTCGGGTGCAGACGGTCAAGTATTTTCAAAATGCTTTCTTTCAACGTCGTTCCACGCACAATGCTGTCATCAATTATTACAAGATTGTCCTTATACGGTTCCAACGACTCATAAGTCACATCATACACATGTGAAGCCAAGTCGTTACGCGACGCTCCTTCTGTTATGAAGGTACGCAACTTGATGTCTTTCCACGCGATTTTCTCGCTTCTGACATATTGATGCAGCACCGAGCAAAGTTCTTCGTAAGAAGGCTTATGGTCCATTTCCATTATGGACTTTATTTTCTGCTCGTTGATGTAATGCTTAAATCCTCCCAGCATTCCATAAAATGCAACCTCGGCTGTATTGGGTATGAACGAAAAGACCGTGTGATCCATGTCATAATCCACAGCTTTAAGTATCGTTGACGTAAGTTGCTCTCCGAGCTTCTTGCGTTCCTTGTAAATGTCTCGGTCGGAACCACGGCTGAAATAAATCCTTTCAAACGAACACTTCGCGTCGCCACGCTGCTCCAATATTCGTTCAGTAAAACTTTCACCGTTCTTCCTTACTATCAAGGCACATCCAGGTTCCAGCTCGTTAATTTCATCACACTCCAAATCGAACGTTGTCTGAAGTACCGGACGCTCACTGGCCACAACGACTATTTCATCGTTCTTATACCAGAATGCCGGACGTATGCCCCAAGGGTCGCGCATTGAGAACATCTCACCGCTACCCGTTATGCCACACATCACATAACCTCCGTCAAAATCAGCCATCGTCGATTTCAAGACATTGCCCATCTTGACATTGTCTTCGATATAACGTGTTATTTCCTGATCTTTCAAGCCTTTGGAGCAACCGTCAACAAAATTGCGTTCTACTTCGCGGTCGAGCCTGTGCCCCATCAATTCCAAGGCTATGTAACTGTCGCTGTATATTCGAGGCGACTGCCCCTGCTTTACAAGTTTGTCGAAAATCTCATCAATGTTCGTCATGTTGAAATTTCCACACAAACATAAGTTCTTCGCCCTCCAGTTGTTCCTACGCAAAAACGGATGCACATACGAAAGTCCACTCTTACCCGTAGTGGAATAACGAAGATGCCCCATATACAGTTCTCCCGCAAAAGGCAAGTTCTTCTTTGCGTAGTCAACATCTGCTAATTGTTGGGGTGTCAAACCTTTGAACTTCTTTTGCACATTACCGAATATCTCGGTTATGGCATTTGAGCCTTCCGCACGTTCGCGGAACATATATTCCGAACCAGGAACGGCATCAAGGTTCACACACGCCATACCGGCGCCTTCCTGCCCCCTGTTGTGTTGCTTCTCCATCATAAGATAGAGTTTGTTCAGTCCGAACATCCATGTTCCGTACTTCTGCTGATAGTATTCCAATGGCTTGAGCAACCTTACCATCGCAATTCCACATTCATGCTTCAATGGTTCCATCGTATGCAATTTTAAAAGTCCACAATAACACTTCCGCCAACAAGGAGGCTTACGAGCATTACCGCAAAACTTCCTTATGTTAAAGATTTACTCTACTGTAACTGACTTAGCAAGGTTTCTTGGCTGGTCTACGTTCTTACCTTTGCAGACGGCTATATGGTAAGCCAACAACTGCAAAGGTATAGTTGCCAACAACGGCTCCAGACACTCTTGGGTGTCAGGCAGCTCTATCGTCTCGTCAACAATTTTGCTTATCGTCTCGTCGCCTTTCGTGACTAAAGCTATCACCTTGCCCTTCCTGGCCTTTATTTCTTGTATGTTGCTTAAAACTTTCTCATACATTGAATTACGCGTCGCAATAACAACAACGGGCATGTCCGAGTCTATCAACGCTATCGGGCCATGCTTCATTTCCGCCGCAGGATAACCTTCGGCGTGAATATAGCTTATCTCTTTCAGCTTCAACGCCCCTTCCATAGCAACAGGATAATTATAACCGCGCCCAAGATACAAGAAATTGCGCGCGTAAGTGAAAATCCTGCTCAAAGACGCGATACGTTCATTAAGCTCCAATGTCTCCTCCATCTTTTTCGGGATGAGACTCAATTCTTTCACTATGCCATAGTATGTGTCGTCGCTTATCATACCCTTCTCCCTCGACAGTGCCAGGGCTAGCATAGTCAAGACCGTAACCTGTCCTGTAAAAGCCTTTGTCGAAGCAACACCGATTTCAGGTCCCACATGGATATATGAGCCTGTGTCGGTAGCGCGGGGAATGCTTGAGCCTATGACGTTGCATATTCCATAAATGAACGCACCGCAACTCTTTGCCAGCTTCACGGCAGCTAACGTGTCCGCAGTCTCACCGCTTTGGGATATTGCAATCACCACATCCTCTTTTGTCACAACCGGATGCCTATACCTGAATTCACTGGCATACTCAACCTCTACAGGTATCCTGCAAAGGCTTTCTATTATTTGTTTTCCGATAAGACCTGCGTGCCACGACGTACCACAACCCACAATTATTATACGCTTTGCGGCTAATAATTGTTTTTTGTAATCTATCACAGCACTCAAAGTC
The DNA here is from genome assembly GCA_944320255.1 of uncultured Prevotella sp. Taxonomy (GTDB): domain Bacteria; phylum Bacteroidota; class Bacteroidia; order Bacteroidales; family Bacteroidaceae; genus Prevotella. The sequence continues at coordinate 7,610 of CALUGU010000009.1, forward strand.
ACGTTCGTAGCTTCAACATTAACGCGTCCCCGCATGCAATTCGTAAGACATTCTGGCTGTTCAAATATCTCCTTGAGCATGAAGTGCGGGAAACCGCCTTTTTCTATCTGCCCCAAATCCAAGTCCACAGTTTGGATTTTCGGGCACAGTTCACGGTTCAGTATGTTTACGACCTTAAGCTCTTCACCCTTCTTCATCACGGCTATGCTGCCGTCTTCAAGGTAAACCACCTTGTCCGTGTACTCGATTATCGGACTTGCGTCGGAAGCAAGGAAAAACTCATCTTTCCCGATGCCTATCACTAACGGGCTCTGCCGGCAAGCGGCAATGATTTGCCCCGGTTCGCGCTTATCGAGCAAAGCCACGGCATACGCGCCTATGACTTCATGCAAGGCAAGCTGCACAGACGTAAGAAGGTCGAAGTTCTTTTTTGTCTGTATATATTCAACCAATTGGACCAACACTTCCGTATCGGTATCTGAACGGAACGTCAATCCCTTCGCTTGCAACTTTTTCTTTAAGTCGGCATAATTCTCGATGATGCCGTTATGGATGATCGCAAGGTTTTTCGATTCTGAATAATGCGGGTGCGCATTGATTGAAGACGGTTCGCCATGGGTAGCCCAACGCGTGTGCGCTATCCCAACCGTGCCGGAGACATCCTTATCCTTGCAAAAAGCGTCTAAATCCGCGACTTTGCCCTTAGTCTTATAGACATTCAGTCCGCCATCGGCGTTAAGAAGGGCCGTCCCGGCACTGTCGTATCCACGATACTCAAGCCGGCTTAACCCTTTTATCAAAATCGGATAGGCTTCTTTTTCCCCGATATACCCAACAATGCCGCACATAAACCTTAATTTAGCACATTAACAACCAACGACGCCACAGATGTTACGACGCTCAACACTGAGAACCAAATGGTCACGCTGGAGCCTATGGCTGAATTTTGAGCCTGCACTTTGTTAGGCTCTACATAGACATAATCGTTCTGTTGGAGATAATAATATGGAGAATTGATAAGGTTGGCGTCATTCAGGTTCAACCTATGGAACGACTTCATTCCCGTAGAATCCTCACGTATGAGCAAGACATTCTCACGCTTACCGTAGATAGTCAAGTCTCCGGCCCTGGCAAGAGCCTCTATGACGCTTATCTTTTCTTGGTCAACATTGAACACGCCAGGAGACTTCACCTCGCCGGCGACTGTCACTTTAAAACTTGCCATCTTCACCGTCACTATCGGGTTCTCCGTTTTTGACATATAAGGCAAAATCTTTTCCCTGATGTAACTCTCACACTGGCGTTTGGTCATACCGCCGACCTTCAGCTGCCCTACGACGGGAAAGTTTATAAATCCGTCATTATCTACAAGGTAAGTCTGCAACGAACCTGCGCCTGTATATAACGTTCCAGTGGAATTGAGCGTGTTTGTAACCGACAGGTTGAAAGGCGTGGCCGCCTTCGGGTCGGTTGTACTCACAGTGATGGTAAGCAGGTCTTTGGGCATTATCCTTGCGTCAAACAGCCCTTTAGACGCCGACAAGTCTACGGAATCTGAATTTTGAAAATATGCGATATGTTTACTGCTGCCGCATCCAACCATGAAAAGGCACAACACAGCAAGCACCACTATGCTTAAAATCTTCCTCATAATCCAAGTTTTATTGTAATGAAATCGTAAAACTTTGCAAAAATACTCTTATTTTCCGAGACTTACAAATATTTCAAAAATTAAATGACTAAAAAGCCCCTCTCACCAGCTTTGCTGACGAGAGGGGCGTCGGTCTTTTATACGTTTTAGAACTTAAAATAGTTCTTTGCGTTGTAATAGCTGATGTCTTCCACCATCCTGTACAATGTTTCCTTGTCGTCCGGGAGCAAGCCCTTCTCAACATCGTTGCCGAGGAGGTTGCAAAGCAAGCGGCGGAAATATTCATGACGGGGATATGAAAGGAACGAACGGCTGTCGGTAAGCATACCTACGAAGCGGCTAAGCAGACCCAGAACAGACAGTGCGTTCATCTGCCTTGTCATGCCGTCGAGCTGGTCGTTAAACCACCAACCGCTTCCGAACTGTATCTTGCCGGGGCACGAACCGTCCTGGAAGTTGCCGAGCATTGTAGCAATCACTTCGTTCGCGCATGGGTTCAACGTATATAATATGGTACGCGTCAATTTTCCTTCCGCGTTCAGGTGGTCGAGGAAGTGGCTCATAGCCTTGGCCGTGTTGAACTCACCGATTGAGTCAAAGCCTGTATCCGGGCCGAGCTTCTTGAACATCAGGCTGTTGTTGTCGCGTATTGCGCCATAGTGGTATTGCTGCGTCCAGTCGCTTTCATAATCCATTTCAGCGAACACTGTCAGCATACAGTGCTTGAACTGGCGTATCTCAAGCTGTGAAAGGTCTTGGCCCCTCATGGCCTTCTCGAAGATAGTCTCTATCTGGCTGTCAGTGTAAGGCTCGTCATAGAATTCCTCTATTCCGTGGTCTGACAAGCGGCAACCGTTCTCGTTGAAGAAATCGTGACGCTTCTGCAAGGCATCAACCAAGTCCTGGAACTTTGAAATCGTGACACCTGCCACTTCACCCAACTTGGTAACGTATTCAGCAAAATTCTTGGCGTTGTCAACGGCCATCGCCTTGTCAGGACGCCATGCCGGTATCATTTTTATCTCGAAGCCGCTCTCTTTTGTCTGCTTATGGTATCTCAAATCGTCAACGGGGTCGTCCGTCGTGCAGACGCACTCAACGTTGTAGCGGCGCATGAAGCCGCGGGCCGTATAGCCCGGCTGCTGCAACTTTTCGTTACACTCGTCATAAATCTCCCTTGCGGTCTTCGGGCTAAGCAGCTTGTCAATGCCGAAAGCCGTCTTCAGCTCAAGGTGTGTCCAGTGGTAAAGCGGGTTGCGGTAAGTGTAGGGAACGGTCTCCGCCCATTTCTCGAACTTCTCCCAGTCGCTCGTGTCCGTGCCGGTGCAATATTTCTCGTCTACGCCGTTCGTTCGCATGGCGCGCCACTTGTAATGGTCTCCACCCAGCCAAAGCTCCGTGATGCTCTTGAATTTGTGGTCGTTGGCAACCATTTCGGGTATCAAATGGCAGTGGTAGTCGATAATGGGCATTTTAGCCGCATGATTATGAAATAGGTCCTGTGCGGTTTCCGTTTCCAACAGGAAGTTTTCATCCATAAATTTTTTCATGTTTGTTTTTCTTTTAAAGAGTTAATTTATGATTTGTAGTTCATTCTTTTAATTTATGCAAATATACGGCATTTTTTTTGATTTAAAACGATTTTAAACTATATTTGCACAAAATAAAATACATAAACGATGTTAACCTCCGCTCACACAACAAAAAAAAGAAACGACCGTGTCCTGCTGATTTACACAGGCGGTACTATCGGCATGGGGAAAAATCCCGAAACCGGGGCACTGGAACCTCTCGACTTCAACCACTTAGTAAGCTGTATGCCTGAGTTTTCAATGCTCAAGACAGGCATAGAAACTTATCAATTTACCCCGCCGATAGACTCAAGCGACATGTCTCCGCGCCTCTGGTCGCAGTTAGTCAGGATTATCGCCGAACGTTACGAACGCTACGACGGCTTCGTCATCCTGCATGGCACGGACACAATGGCATACACGGCGTCGGCATTGTCATTCATGCTTGAGAACCTCACGAAGCCCGTAATCCTCACCGGAAGCCAGCTGCCCATCAACCAGCTGCGAACCGACGGCAAGGAAAACCTGATAACAAGCATCGAAATAGCATCTGCCGCACACGACGACGGCACCGCAATCGTGCCTGAAGTGTGCATATATTTCAGCGGGAAACTGCTGCGCGGCAACAGGGCCACAAAAAACAACGCCGACGGCTTCAACGCGTTCGAGTCGTTCAACTTCCCGCATCTCGCCGAAGCCGGCGTCAACATTATTTACCATGAGGAATACATCCTTAAACCGGACTTCGACAAACCGATGACGCCGCACACGGCGATAGACCCCAACGTCGTTGTCTTCTCGCTTTTCCCCGGCCTTCAGGAACAAATAATCCACCACGTGCTCGACGCCCCCGAACTCCGTTCCATCGTGATGCGCAGCTTCGGCAGCGGCAACGCCCCCAAGCGTCCGTGGCTGATAAGGCTTTTGCAGAAAGCCAGCAAGAAGGGCGTCACCATCGTCAACATCAGCCAATGCCTCGCAGGCAGCGTGGAAATGTCGCGCTACGACACCGGCTACACGCTAAAGACCACCGGCGTGATAAGCGGTTTCGACAGCACGGTGGAAAGCGCCGTTACGAAACTGATGTGCCTGCAAGGCCGTTTCACAGACAACAACATGGTGAGGAATTACATGAACAAAACGCTCTGCGGTGAAATAACCGTTTAGGAATTTTGCGCGGACAGCCCGCACAAAACGCGTCGAGCCTTACCTGTATCATTAAAATATAATAAAAAGGAGTGTTATTTCACGCCCATTCAATATTATTTCCTAACTTTGCAATAAATAAAGCACAAAGCCGGGATAAGGCTTTGGACGATAAATTAACATAATAAAAAAACAAAAGCATCATGGAATTGAAAGGAACAAAAACCGAGAAGAACCTGCAAGAGGCATTCGCAGGCGAGTCACAGGCACGCAACAAGTACACATACTTCGCTTCAAAGGCAAGGAAAGACGGTTACGAGCAGATTGCCGACATCTTCGAGGAGACAGCGCGCAACGAGAAAGAGCACGCCAAACTGTGGTTCAAATACCTTGAGGGCGGCGACATCAAAGACACCGCGAGCAACCTTGAGGCAGCCGCTGCCGGCGAGAACTTCGAGTGGACTGACATGTACGACCGCATGGCCAAAGAGGCCGAGGAAGAAGGCTTCAAGGAGATTGCAGCCAAATTCCGTATGGTGGCAGCCATCGAGAAGGCTCACGAGGAGCGTTACCGCAAGCTGTTGAACAACGTAAACGAGGCCAAGGTGTTCTCAAAGGACGGCGAATGCGTATGGGTATGCGCCAACTGCGGCCACATCGTCATCGGCAAGAAAGCCCCGAAACTCTGCCCCGTTTGCAACCATCCGCAGAGCTTCTTCCAGGTTAAGGCCGAGAACTATTAATTTACTTTGTTGTAAATAAGACTGAAAAAGGCGGACGTGCTGTGTGTACGTCCGCCTTTTTTATTTTAATCAGACCTGTCCGGCAGCACGCAATATCGCCAAAGCCGGCGATTGCGCCCTGCTTGATATGTAACCCTTCAGTATGCTTGTGTTCAAAACGGCACATTCAGAATAAGCCTTGTACAGTTCGTCAGCATTTACCCGAAACGCTTGCTTTGTTGTATCACGCACGCCGGTAATCATATTTCCTGACAGGCAAATGTAAGAATAATGAACGCCGTTAACGCTCGTAGCTTCCTCAACGTTTCTTATTCTTGAGTAAAATTGCTCTTTTGATAATTTTTCGCTCATAGTAATTTACCGTTTAATCATCATTTCACTAAAACCTTACGTTTGCTTCCGTCACTCATCACCACTATGTTCAATCCTTTTTGAGGAGCTGAAAGACGCTTGCCGTCGATTGAATAACGGGCAATCTCAATAACGTTGTCTGCCGTTTGAATGTTGTCTACCCCTGTTGGTGTATCCATTTCATAAATATTAAAAAAAATCTTCCAGCCATCTGCGGCTTGGTATTTCTCCAAAGAACCTTTAGGCACATAAACCTCTGCATCCAGATATTGCTTAGTCGTAAATCCAGCATTGTCAGCACCTGATGGAGGAATTGGATTGTAAGAATAAATTGTTAACAAACTTGAACAGCCCTCAAATGCATCTAAACCAATCGAAGCGACTGAACTTCCTATACTAACCTTGGCCAAATTAGTGTAGAAAGAAAACATCTCATCATAGACTTTATCAACAGCATTTCCCATTGTCACTTCTTTTAAAGGAGTTTTTCCAAAAGGTTTGTATTGATAGTTTAAATTTCTTCCGATGTATACAGTTTCTATCGGACATTTTTCAAACAAACCATAAATATAAATACTGCGTTTATCCTCTGAATTCCCCAACAACAATATTTCATCCCCATCCTCAAATACCAATTCTTTCAAATTTGCGCAATTGTCAAATGCATAATTTCCAATTTCTTGCACAGAACCTGCAATTCTGACACTTTCCAAAAGTGAGCAACCATCAAAAGCATACTCGTCAATAAACGTTACAGGCTTAGGAATTACTAAATTTGTTAAATTTGAGCAATCCCTGAAAGCCATCCTACCGATTGTTTTAATAGACTTGCCAAATGATACGTTTGTCAGACTTGAACAGTTAAAAAATACACTGCTCGCAATTTCGCATAAGCCATCACCAATAACAACATCACATAAATTTTTACAATCCATAAAAGCAGAACCGCCTATTAAGGTAACAGAATTAGGAATTGTTATACTTCGAAGGTTTTTACATCCATAAAAAGCACGAGGTTCTATAGATGTAACATTATCAGGAATGGTTACTTCTGTAATCTTACTGCCTTCAAATGCCATGGCGAATATTTTTGTTACAAGTTTTCCAATAGTAACCTTTTGAAGGTTACTCCCAAATGGAGTAGAACCGGATAGATATAACAAATCAGAGCAATTCAAGTCCCTTCCTAAATATACGATTTCGGCGTTAGGACACAGCCAACCAATACGATATTGGATTCCAACTGATGGTAAATTTAAGACCTCACTACCATCTTCTATTACCATTTCTTTTAAATTAGAACAGCCAGAAAAAACATTATAATCTAACTCTGCCACAGAATTTGGTATGGATATATGTGTCAGCCCCATACAATCTGCAAAGGCATATTCACTTATTGATTTTACGGAATTGGGAATTTCAACATTTCTTATATTTGTATTACGAAAAGCACTGGCACAAATCGATGTCACCGAATTTGAAATTTTCACATTCACCAAATCTTCACAATCGCTAAAGGCCGATTCTCCAATCTCTATAACGTCAAGAGATTTTCCGTTGTAAGTAACTTTCGCAGGAATATCCACCTCACCCGCGTATTTTTCTTCACCAGATGTAACGGCACAAGTCAAATCTTCAAGCGAAATAATATTATAATAGATGCCATCAACCTTGATGTCGTAAGCAAATGCGTTTATCGGCAAAAGAGCCAGTAAAGCCATAATTATTATACTTTTTACAATTTTCATAATTGTATCCTCCATTTTTTACTTGTTTTTTCTTATCAATTCTATTTCTTTTTTAAGTTCGTCCATTACCTTGAGTTGCAGCTCTTTTTTGCATGGAGTTCCCTTCATTGGAAAAACGAACACCTTGGATGTTCCAAACTCGCAATCAAGACCTAGGTTGAAACCATATACAGACTTACGCCCAATCAAGCAATCAAGCACCTTTTTATATACAAAGACGACAATCCTTGGCTTGTGCTTACCAAGCAAGGACTTTATACGTTGCAAGCCCTTGCGATATTCTTCAGCAGTAGGCTCGTCAGAGAACTCGTTGGGTTCTTTTACCACATCAGTGATGCCCCAGTTATTTCCCAAAAGAGCATTGTCCTCATATATATGCGCTCCAATGTTCAGCAAACCGTATTCTTTAAGTTTTTTCCAAAAGAATTGTCCTTGGCTTCCTTGATAATAGTGCCCAGCTTTTACGCTTGTAGGCGCAGGAACCTTGCCTATAATTAACACGTCCAACGATTTGCCGCCGTTAGGCAGAATGTCGTCCAAGGTCCAATACTCTTTGTTGCCGTCCTTTACTTTTTACGGCATTATCCCTTCTTTCGATAATTTCCATGTTGCTTTAACCTTTTATTGTTATCTTTCCATCACGTATCAAGCCGTCGAAAATATCGACCGTCATACCAGTTATTCCGAAATCATCGCGCCCATAAAATCCTATGGCACGCATTTGGTCTCTAATGTTTTTTTGCCTGTTACTGGGTGCTGCACAACGCAGTATTATCAACTTGCGCAATGCGTTACATTCACTTTTAGTAAACACATTCTTTCCTTTCATAATTGTAAAATTGTTTTTTCGCCTTCCGTAGGCTCCGGTTAAGGTTGGCTGGGTTAGTAAACGGAAAGTGTGGAGCCTGGTGCTTGCAATCTCATGGAGGCTCTGGTAAAACCTTTGGACGTTACAAACAACAACCCCACACTTGTATATTCCCTGCGGCGAGTTGCCGCATAGGAATACCAAGCAGTGAGCGTCGAAGCTGCATCCCCGTCCAAATTGAAATTTACCAGATTTCCATGAGGGAACGAAAGCATGACACTTTCACCGATATGTCTCGCCCTGTAGCAAGGGCGTATGGTGCAAATATACTGATATTTTACCATAGTGACAAATTGTGAGGTTGTTTTTTATATAAAGTTTTGCGTGGGTTTTATTTCCCATTTCACCGTGCCTTGCAAACCGCTGATTATCAAGGGCTTTGCAATATGTATCCTTTTGTGTTGCAAAAGGTGGCCTTTCGTGCTGTCGTTTGTGCCCTTTTGCATTGCAATTTGCCGCAAACGGCATTTCCATTCCTGATGATTGCAATGACGGCAGATGCCGGCAGGCTGCACATAAGGCAGTGTCGCAGCATCACGAATTGCGCTTCAAGGCTTCCTCGTAAACCTTGCGGACGCGCTCGCGAAGATGCTGCGGCTTGATGACTTCGAGCGAACGGCTGCGGGAGAGCAGCTCCATCACGAAGTCGTTGGTGATGCGCAGACGGAGGGAAATGCGCAGTTCGTCGGGCGTGTCGGCGAGTATGCGTTGCGAATGGTGGATGGGGTCTGACTTGACGAACCGCCCGTCAAGGGCGTCATAACGCAGTTCGATGTCTTCGACGGGCGTCGCGGGGTCGTTCCACAGTCCGTAACAGTCGCTGAAAAGCTCGGCCACGTTGATGTCGGTATGCCGCTTGAACGTGCGCGTGTCGTCCACACGCAGGTCGCGTATGCGGTCGATGCCAAACGTTTTCATCACGCAGCCGTCGTAAGCCAGGAGGTACCAGCGGCGGTTTGACTCTTTCAGGTAATGCGGCAGCACGCTGAACGGCTTTTCGGCGCAGTCTTTCCGATAGTTTACGTAGCTGAACGTAACAGGGTGGAAGTCGCGTATGGCCTTCACCAAGGGCATCATCCACTCGCTGTATGCTGGCCGGTGGTGCTCGGCGAGAACGAACGAGGAGAGATTGTTGTCACTGCCGATGGCGTTGAGCAAGTCGAAATTCATCATCAGCTCGGCTATCCTTTCGTCGTATTCCATATAATCCTCGCTGACGTAATATCCCTGCCGTGCACGGTCGAAGCGTATCTCAACGCCGAAAAGGCTGTAGATGTCGGCAATGTCACGCTCAAGCGTGCGCGAGCTTACCGGCACGGCGTCATACTGGGTCTCCATTTGTTTGTTGACAAACTCCAACAGTTCGTCTTTGGGCAGAAACCTTCCGCCGTGCCTTACCTTATTTAATATTAGGAGCAGCCTCCTTATTCCGTCTTTCTGCTTGCTCATGATGTTGCGTTTTATTGTTGTTTTTGCAAAATTAAGAAGTGGTGGCGACAAAACTTGTCGCTGTCCGGATTATTTTCAAAAATAATTAGCCAAAATGGCAATGAACGACCGAAGAGCTGCACCTCAAAAATAATTTGCGGTTAAACCAAAATCGGTCATTAGACTTTATCCGTATTTCGTGCTGCCGTCAGGCAGATTGTTTTCCGCTTTTATCGAAGATGTAGCGGGCTACATCGAGAAAAAGCGAAAAACAAGATGACGGCGGCAGTGCGGAAGATGGATGAAGAACTGACAATCAATCAGTAATTTATGATTAGCGTTCTAATGACCGATTTTGGTTAAACAACTTTAACTACTATAACCTTAAGTTTTATTTTGGATTTTAAGCAATTTTCGTTATCTTTGCATACAATAAAAAGGAGATAAAAACTTATAATGGAATTATATTTTACGGGCATCATCATCGCAGCGGCGTGCTTCTTGGTGATAGGGCTGTTTCATCCGATAGTCATAAAAACCGAATACCATACGGGCACGCGCTATTGGTGGATGTTCCTTGTGGCGGGCATAGCCTGCATCGCCGCCGCGCTGTTTGTGGCCGACGCCATAGTCTCGGCAGTGCTGGGCGTCATCGGTGCGTCGGCGCTATGGTCGATAAAAGAGCTGTTCGAGCAACGTGACAGGGTGATGAAGGGCTGGTTCCCGATGAACCCGAAAAGGAAAGATGAGTACAAGTCTGCAGACAAGTGACAAGGGTAATTACCTTGTCTGCTCGTCATTGTGAACTCGTCAACTAAGCTAAAAAAGAATATGAAACTAACCCTCCTGCTCGTAGGCAAAACCGACAATAGGCTGTATGCCGAGGCCATAGACGACTACGCCAAGCGCATCGGACACTATGTGCCTTTTAACATAAAGGTGATACCTGACCTGAAAAACAGCAAGAACCTGAGCGAAAAGCAACAAAAGGAAAAGGAAGGCGAACTCATCCTGAAAGGCATCGAGGACAGGAGCCTCGTGGTGCTGCTCGACGAGCGCGGCAAGGAGATGCGCAGCGTGGAGCTTGCGGCGTGGCTTGAGAACAAACAACTCACAGGCAGGGACGTCACTTTCGTCATCGGCGGGCCTTACGGCTTTTCCGAGACTGTGTACGCCTGCGCCGACTTCAAGCTGTCGCTGTCGCGCATGACGTTCTCACACCAGATGGTAAGGTTGGTGTTCGCGGAACAAATCTACCGCGCTTGCACCATCATCAAGAACGAGCCTTACCACCACGAATGAGCAGTGGAAAAGCGGCTCCACAGCTGCCACGCCAAGCCCGGTCTTGCCTATAAGGCTTATTCGGGCTTATCAAGTTCATCGGGCTTATTTGCCTTATTGGGCTTATTTGCCTTATTGGGCTTATCTAAGAATAAATTAACTATTAACTAAATTATAAAAAATGGAAAAAACATGGAGATGGTTTGGCAAGAAAGACAAGATCACCCTTGCCATGCTCAAGCAAATCGGCGTTGAGGGCATCGTTACCGCCCTGCACGACGTACCGAACGGCGAAGTGTGGACACGTGAAAAGATACGCGACCTGCGCGAATACATCGAAAGTTATGGCATGCGCTGGTCTGTCGTTGAGAGCCTGCCAGTATGCGAAAGCATAAAGTACGCCGGACCGGATCGCGACCAACTGATAGAAAACTACAAAGAGAGCCTGAAGAACCTAGGTCTTGAGGGCGTGCACACTATCTGTTACAACTTCATGCCCGTGCTCGACTGGGCGCGCACCGACCTGGCACACCCCAATCCCGACGGCACAAGCAACCTGTATTTCAGCCACGCGCAGTTCGCATATTTCGACTGCTGCATACTGAAACGCGAGGGAGCGGAAAAGGATTACAGCGCAGAGGTGATGGCCGAGGTTGAAAAACTGAAGCAGACAATGACGCCGGCGGACAACCACAAGCTCGTGGAAAACATCATCGTGAAAACCCAAGGCTTCGTCAACGGCAACATCACTGAAGACGACGAGCATCCAGTCGAGCTGTTCCGCCAACTGCTCGACCTGTACAAGGGCATCACGAAAGACCAACTTAGGGAAAATATGCGCTACTTCCTCGCAGCGATAATGCCGACGTGCAACGAATATGGAATGTATATGTGCGTACACCCTGACGACCCACCCTTCCCCATCCTCGGCCTGCCGCGCATCGTGACGTGCGACGAGGACATCGAGTGGTTCCTCAAGGCCGTTGACGACCCGCACAACGGACTGACGTTCTGCGCTGGCTCATTGTCGGCCGGAGCACACAACAACGTGCCTGAAATGGCTAAGAAATACGCCGACCGCACATGGTTCGTACATATGCGCTCATGCAAGGTGTTCCCCAACGGCGACTTCACCGAGGCTTCACACCTCGGCGGACGTGCCGACCTCATCGAGCTGGCGCGCACTTTCGAGAAAGTGAACCCGAAACTGCCAATGCGTGTTGACCACGGTCCCAATATGCTTGGCGACGAAGACCGCGGCTACAATGCCGGCTACACCTTCCTCGGACGTATGTTCGCAATGGGACAGGTGCAAGGCATCCTTGCGACCGTAGACCGTGAACTGGGAATAAGTTAAAAATGAAGAATTAAGAGTTAAGAAAGACACCATTTCCCATATATAAGGCTTATAGGGCTTATTAGGCCCATTTGCCTTATCTAAAATACTAAAGTCCAATGAACGAATTATTTAACATCAAGGATTACGTTGTTGTAATCACCGGCGGCACGGGCGTACTCGGCCGCACCATAGCAAAATACCTCGCCTTGAACGGCGCGCAAGTAATAATCCTCGGAAGGAAGGAAAGCGTAGGCAAGGAAATCGTTGACGACATATTGAAAGACGGCGGAAAAGCAGAGTTTATGAAAACCGACGTCATGGACCAGGCAGCCGTGCAAAAAAATTGCGATGACATAATAGCAAAGTACGGCAAGGTTGACACCCTGCTCAATGCCGCCGGCGGCAATATGCCAGGCGCTGTAATATCACCTGAAGGAAACATCTTCGACCTTAAGGTTGAAGAATTCCAAAAGGTGCTCGACCTCAACCTCACCGGCACTGTGATACCGACCCAGATATTCCTTAAGCCTATGGTGAAACAGGGCAAAGGCTCAATCATAAACTTCTCGTCGATGGCAGCTTTCCGCCCCATCACGCGCGTCTGCGGATATGCCGCAGCAAAAGCGGGCATCAGCAACTTCACGGCTTTCATGGCCACGGAATGTGCAAAGAAGTTCGGCGAAGGCATCCGCGTCAACGCCATTGCCCCCGGCTTCTTCATCACAGAGCAGAACCGCACGCTGCTGACCAACCCCGACGGGTCTTACACACAACGCGGCAACGACGTGATACACCAAACTCCGTATGGAAGGATGGGCGATCCGGAGGAACTTTGTGGTACGATACATTACCTGATGAGCGACGCCGCAAAGTTCGTAACAGGCACCGTGGCTGTCGTTGACGGCGGTTTTAACGTATTCGCAATGTAATACGCAAACCTTTACGTTTTTTTTACACAGCAAAGAAGTACACCGTATCGAATAAAACCATAACTTTGCAACCAGAATAAGAAAAACAACATTTAGTAAACAAATCATGAAAAAATTACAAGCTCTAAACAAAAGGACTGCGCCCAAAAGCGTAATGCCTGAGAAAATCATCCAGTTTGGTGAAGGAAACTTCCTGCGCGCTTTCGTTGATTGGATTATTTACAACATGAACCAGAAGACAGACTTCAACGGTTCTGTAGTTGTTGTACAGCCTATCGAAAGAGGTATGGTTGATTGGCTCAACGGACAAGACTGTCTCTACCACGTAAACCTGCAAGGACTTGACGAGGGACAGCCCGTCAACAGCCTCACACGTATCGACGTCATCAGCCGCGCCCTGAACCCTTACACGCAGAACCAAGCGTTCATGGCTCTTGCCGACCAGCCCGAAATACGTTTCGTCATCTCTAATACGACAGAGGCTGGCATCGCTTTCGACCCGAACTGCAAGCTCGACGACGCTCCCGCAAGCTCATATCCCGGCAAGCTCGTTCAGCTGCTCTACCGTCGTTACCAGACATTCAACGGCGACCCGACAAAGGGACTTATCATCTTCCCCTGCGAGCTTATATTCCTGAACGGACACGTTCTCAAGGACTGCATCTACAAATACATCGAGCTGTGGAACCTCGGCGAAGACTTCAAGAAATGGTTTACTGACTGCTGCGGTGTTTACGCAACATTGGTTGACCGCATCGTTCCGGGCTTCCCCCGCAAGGAAATCAAGGACATCCAGCAGAAGATTTGCTACGAGGACAACCTCGTCGTACAGGCTGAAATCTTCCACCTTTGGGTCATCGAAGCACCGAAAGAGATTGCAGAGGAGTTCCCGGCAGACAAGGCTGGACTGCACGTCCTGTTCGTTCCGTCAGAAGAACCCTACCACGAGCGCAAGGTTACGCTGCTCAACGGTCCTCACACCGTATTGAGTCCGGTTGCGTTCTTGAGCGGCATCAACATCGTTCGCGACGCTTGCAAAGACCCCGTTGTCGGCAAATACATCCACAAAGTACAGTTCGAGGAGCTTATGGAAACACTCAACTTGCCGAAAGACGAACTCCAGAAGTTCGCAAGCGACGTGCTCGAAAGATTTATGAACCCGTATGTTGACCACCAGGTAACGAGCATTATGCTCAACTCATTCCCGAAATACCAGACTCGTGACCTGCCAGGCGTTAAGACATACTTGGAACGTAAGGGCGAGCTTCCCCAAGGACTTGTGTTCGGTTTGGCTGCAATCATCACTTACTATAAGGGTGGCAAGCGCGCCGACGGCACTGAGATTGTACCGAACGATTCACAGGAAATCATGGACTTGCTGAAGAACTTGTGGGCAACAGGCGACACACAGAAAGTCACCGACGGCGTTCTCTCCGCCACACAAATCTGGGGCGAAGACCTCAACAACATCAAGGGACTTAACGCTCTCGTTAAAAAAGACCTCGACCTCATCCAGGAGAAGGGTATGCTTGAGGCTGTTAAGACAATCCTCTAACATCGTTTAGAGAACAATCAAACAAACGACAAGCAGACAAAGCTGACGGCTTTGCCTGCTTGTTTCATATTGACACGTTACAAATGGAAGACATAACCACCATATTAAAACAATACGCCGAACGCTACGAAACCGAGGATTTCCTGCCCGCAGACCCCAGCTGGTTCATGCACCAGGTTGAAGGAAAGGAAAACAAAGAAGTCACAGCGTTCGTCGCTTCATGCTTAAGCTACGGCAGCAGAAAACAATTCATGCCAAAAATACAGTCGATATTAGATTACGCACAAAAAGACGTGTACGGATGGGTGGCAAACGGGACGTTCGCAAACGACATTCCCAACGTCCCCGACACCTGCTTCTACCGCCTTTACACCTGCCAAACAATGCACTCGCTGCTCACCGCACTACAGCAAATGCTCGCCGACTACGGCAGCATAGGCAACTATGCAAGGGCTTACGCAAACGACGGTTTCACGGCTGTAAAGGCCATTACGGACTACTTCGCAAGCAAAAACATTGAAACAATCATACCCAAAAACACCACATCTGCCTGCAAACGAGTCTGTATGTTCCTACGATGGATGGTAAGAGACGGTTCGCCGGTTGACCTTGGACTATGGAGCGATTTCATTGACAAGCGCACATTGATAATCCCGATGGACACGCACGTGATGCAAGAAGCCAACCATTTAGGACTGATTGACAGCAAAACGGCGTCAATGTCCGCCGCACGCAAACTAACGGCAAGACTTGCCGAGATATTCCCCGACGACCCGCTGAAAGGCGACTTCGCCCTGTTTGGCTACGGGGTCAATAAATAAAGGTGAAAAAAGAAAAGGTGAAACATCCCAACCAACAATGTTTCACCTTTTCTTTTTTTCACCTTTTCTATTTTATTTTCACCTGTTTTTGTGCGCCACATACCATTTGCGTGTGAACACAGCAAACATCAACAACGACGCAAACGAAAGCACGGAAGCAAACTTCGCCACACTCCCGTCAAAACCATATTTCACCAAGCAAGCGATGAAAACACCGCTATAAAGCCCAAGTTCCCATGACAGGATGTACGTGCTTTGAGCCGTGGCACGCCTGCAATGCGGACTTAACGTGATGAAAAGCGACAAGAAACGCGCCCCGGACAAACCAGCACCGCATCCCAACAACAACGGCACGCCCCACGCGGAAACCGAACCGCCAAGAAACAGCATGACGGCTGATAAGAAAACAAGGAGGATGCCGGCCTGAATAACCGTCCCCGCTCCGGCTGACGACAACACTGTACGCTCCGCCAGCAACGACAACAAGAGGCCGAAAGCAAGAACGGCATAGAACCTGACTGTGCATTCAGCAAACAAGAGGACGCCAACGGCGGCTACGGCAAGCACCAAGTTGACGAACAGCCACTTGCCCTGCGTAAGGAAAAAACGGTCGGTGGAAACATGGGGCACAATGTCTTCAGGAGCCTTGAACGGGAACTTTACCGACATGACAAGAGTTGCCGAAACCACGCACAACGCAGCCGAAACCAACGCCGCAGCCCTGAAGGCGAACCCTACGGCGTCAACATAACCGGCACCGCCGGCGTCAACGCCTACAGCTGCCGTGAAATGCTCCCTGTAACGGAACAAAGCCATAGCGAACACAGGCCCCAACGCCAAGGCGAAACGGGCGAACCACGACGCAACCTGATTGGCCGCAGAACGCCTGGGCGACTGGCAAGTATCAATCACCAACGTGCCCGACAGCACCATCTGAGCCAGCCCGAACACCGCGCCTTGCACAAAACGCACGACCAGCAGCACCAACCATCCGGCCCCGCCGTCGGCGGAAGCGAAAAGGCGCAGCCTCAAACCGGAGGCCGTCTCAACAGTCACCGTAAGGTAAAACAACGCGTAGGAGCACAACGCCAGCGCAGCCAACGCCGCTATGCAAACCATATTGCGCCTGTAATGCTGCACAAGGTAAGAGCTGAAACAGCCGAGGGCGAACACCCCTATGCCCGGCACGGCTGCCACGGCCGCCACTTGGGCCGGCGTGTAAGCCGGCGCGGCGCACGCCAGCAGCATCGGCAGCAAGGGCAGTTGCACGTACATCGCAACCGTGACTAACAGGCACGAAACAATCAACTTGTAATTCACGTGACAAAAGTTAAGAGTAAAGAACGGAGAGTGAAGAACCGCACACCTGACTACATCAGTTTAAACAGGCGTTCTTCACTCTCCACATTCTAATACGATTCGTTCTCGTTAGGGAAAGAGTTGTCCTTTACGTCGGCAACATACCGCCCTATGGCGTCGGTCATCACCGTGTTCAGGTCGGCGTAACGGCGCAGGAAACGCGGGCTGAAGCCCTTGGTCATGCCGAGCATGTCGTCAACCACGAGTATCTGACCGTCCGTGCCGCCGCCGGCACCGATGCCTATCGTGGGCACGCTAAGCTCCCTCGTCACCTCGGCGGCAAGTTTCGCCGGGACTTTCTCAAGCACAACGCTGAAACATCCCGCCTCGCCCAGCAGGCGCGCGTCGGCCATCAGTTTCTCCGCCTCGGCGTCTTCCTTGGCGCGCACGGCGTAAGTGCCGAACTTGTTGATGCTCTGCGGCGTTAGTCCGAGATGGCCCATGACAGGGATGCCGGCGTCGAGGATGCCCTTCACCGTGTCAATAATCTCGGCGCCACCCTCAAGTTTCAGGGCGTCGCATCCGCTCTCTTTCATTATCTTTACAGCGTTCTTCACGCCTTCCTTGCGGTCTACCTGGTAACTGCCGAAAGGCATGTCGCAGACTACAAGAGCGCGCTTGACGCCCCTCACCACAGCCTTGGCGTGGTAAATCATCTGGTCTACGGTCATCGGCAACGTAGTGCTGTTGCCTACCATCACGTTCGACGCAGAGTCGCCTATCAATATGCCGTCAACCCCGGCACCGTCTACGATACCCGCCGTTGTGAAATCATACGACGTGAGCATTGAAATCTTCTCGCCGCGTTGCTTCATCTCGATGAAACGGTGGGTGGTCACTTTCCTTGTGTCGCTTACTAAATATCCTGACATTTTACTTACCTTTTTTCGCACAACGCAATCCTGCATCGCTCCGGCCTGACTGCCGGCACAGCGCACGCCTGACCGCATCGTGCATTGATTATAACTAAAACCAGGGCTTCCGCCCAACTATGAATTACGAACCTTGAATTATGAATTACAAATTACAAAAGTCATTGACTACCTTGTCGCAATACGGCCTAATGGCCTCGGCGTCATTGGTCGTCGCCAGCCCTATGACAGTCATCCCTGCCGCACGCCCGGCACGCAGGCCGTTGAAGCTGTCCTCGAACACAACGCACTCGGCCGGCTCAAGCCCGAAGCGCGCCGCCCCTTTCAGGTAACAGTCAGGGTCTGGCTTGCTACGATCGAAATCCTCCGCCGTCAGTATGGCGTCGAAGAGCTGCCTGAATTCGCCGCGGGCGGCATACACGGCCTCCATCTTCGCCTTGTTCGAGCTTGTCACTACAGCCGTCTTCACGCCGCCGAGGCGCAGTTTTGATATAAATTCGGGAAATCCTGGCACGTACTCGAATTTCATGCCGCGCTCAAACTCGTTGAGCCTTGCCACAATCTCCGCCTGCTCGGCTTCCATTCCGGCGAAATACTTGTCGAAAATCTGCACCAGCGTCTGGCCTTTTATCGTATCCTCAAGCCCCGGCTTGTCAGGGTGGTAAAGCCTGCACTGCCCGCCCCAGAACACCGAATACTGGCTCTCCGTGTCGAAAACGACCCCGTCTAAATCGAACAAGGCCGCGCGTATATTTTCTCCTATCAACATATTCAAAATCGTCAACTGTGCCACAAACGGCGCTGCAAAATTAATCATTTTGCACAACATAACGCAACTTGCCGTGACTTTTCCGCCATTTGGCTGTTGTTTTCAGCCCTTGCGGCTGCGACCGTTTGCAGCAACAGTGACATCAGCCCTACGGTTTGCGGTCAAACGCATTCCAATTCACGGTCTTTTGCACGACGATTTACGGTCTTTTGCACCGCAAAAAGCCGTAAGTTGTAAGCCATTGAATATCAATGTGTTATGCGCTTGATGTAAATCAATCGTCAAAGCCGTCTGAAAACTGTTCCGCAGCGACGGTTGCAAACAAAAAAACTGACGGCATAAGGAAAATAAAAATAAAAGCTCGTTGCCTCACTTTTATTTTGTATTTCGCTCGGTTTGCACTATCTTTAGATAACATAGGCTGCACCTCGGAAATAAAAATAAAAGCTCGTTGCACTCACTTTTATTTTGTATTTCGCTCGGTTTGCACTATCTTTGCAGACGAACAAATATAATATGATATGAGAAAATCAATTATCTCCACGCTCGCCGTATGCGCGACGATGATGATTGCCGCGTCATGCGGCGGCAACTCCGGCAAGGGAGGCGACGGTAAGGACAGCCTCAGCTTCGACAGCCTGAAAGTAGACTCAACCCTCTCGCTGACTGAAGACACCGCAGGGCCAAGGTGTCACGTAAGCCTCTGCCTCACTTACGCCGAAGGCAAGAACGCCGACGTGATTAACGACTCGATAATACGTTCGGGCATACTCAGCCCCGATTATTTCTCGCTTACCGGCCAGAAGCTGTCCCCTAAGGAGGCCGCCGACTCTTTCGTTACGAGGTATCTCGCCGAATACAAGAAGGAATACGGCGAAATATACAAGGCCACGGGAAGCAACGGCGCGTCGTTCAACTGTGAGTATATCGTAAAAACGCACGTCATCGACGACAACGAAAAGTATTACACTTACATTGCCGACGTGTATATGTACGGCGGCGGAGCGCACGGCAATTCTATCGTAATAGCGCGTAACATCGACGCCGCCACGGGCAAGATTGTCTCGCTGAAAGACATCCTCGTGCCCGGATACGAGCAGGGGCTTAACGACCTCATCGTGAAGACGCTCTGCGAGAAGTATGAAGTGGCCGACCTGAAGGGCCTGAACGAGAAAACCATCTTCTCAGGCATCGACGTTTACGCGCCGGACAACTTCATAATAGAAAAAGACGGCATAACGTTCATCTACTCGCCCGACGAGATTGCAAGCCACGCCGAGGGCGAAATCAGGGCTACAATAAGCAACGACGAGCTGAAAGACCTGCTGAAAAAGTGACATGACGCACAATCAGTAATCCACAATCCGTAATTCATGATTTGAAAGCTGACCAATTTATGAATTACGGATTGTGGATTATGATATTGTGGATTATGAATTAACGCAATGGACATAATATCAAAATATTTCCCCGAACTGTCTGAGGAACAGCGCAAGATGTTCGCCGCGCTTGACGGTCTTTACCGCGACTGGAACAGCAAAATCAACGTAATATCGAGAAAGGACATCGACAACCTTTACGAGCACCACGTGCTGCACTCGCTCGCGATAGCCAAGACCGTGAAGTTCAGGCCTGGCACACGCGTGCTCGACCTCGGCACGGGTGGCGGCTTTCCAGGCATCCCGCTTGCCATACTGTTCCCTGAAACGCACTTCAAGCTCATCGACGGCACCGGCAAGAAAATACTCGTGGTGAAAGAAGTGGCCAAGGCCATCGGCCTTTCCAACTGTGAAGCCGAGCACATGAGGGGAGAGAACGAGGACGGGAAGTTTGACTTCGTAGTGAGCCGGGCCGTCATGCCCCTGCCCGACCTTGCCAAACTCGTAAAAAAGAACATCGGGAAGACGCAACGCAACGCCCTGCCCAACGGGCTGATTTGCCTCAAGGGCGGGAACATAAGCGAGGAAATAAAGCCGTTCAAGCACGTAGTTGACGTCACTGACCTCGGCACGATGTTCGATGAAGAATGGTTCAAGCAGAAATATATCATTTACCTGCCGTTGTAATCATTTAGCAGACGAGTAACAAGCAGACCAGCAGACCAGTTTTCAGCGACAAACTGACGAGTTACGAGAGACAAGCGGATTTGCCTTGTCACTTGTCTGCTCGTCACTCGTCTGCTAAAAGGCTTGCCTGTTAAAAGAAAAGGCTTGCCTGCTTGTAACTTGTTTGCTTGTCTGCTAAAAAATAAATCGATATGCTCAACATACAAAGATTTGTCTGTAATATGTTCCAGGAGAACTGCTACGTAGTCAGCGACGACACCGGCGAATGTGTCATCATTGACTGCGGTGCGTTCTTCCCCGAAGAAAAAACAGCCATCGCAAACTACGTAAACGACAACAAGCTGAAGCCAGTGAGGCTGCTTTGCACCCACGGACACGTTGACCACAACTTCGGCGACAAGTTCGTTTACGACAAGTTCGGGCTACTCCCCGAATACAACAACGCCGACACCCCGCTTATGGAAAGCCTCGGCAGCCAGGCCAAGGCGTTCGTCGGCATCGACTGCGCAGAAACCGTTCCTGCCGCGGGCAGGCACATTGAAGACGGTGAAGACATAACGTTCGGCAACCACAAGCTAAACGTCATCAACACGCCGGGCCACTCGCCTGGGTCGGTGTTCTTTTATTGCGAAGAAGAAGGCGTGGCCTTTTCAGGCGACACTTTGTTCTGCATGAGCGTAGGGCGCACCGACCTTGAGCTTGGCAATTACGGCTCTCTCTTGGACAGCTTGCGGCTGATCGCCGGCAAACTGCCCGGCGACACCGTGATTATGCCTGGGCATGGCGGACGCACTACGATGAGAGACGAACTGGCGCACAACCCTTACTTGATTAACGCCGGGAACTGCAATGACTGAAAAGATAATAATGGGCATCGACCCAGGCACGAACGTCATGGGCTACGGACTGCTGAAAGTGCGCGGCAACAAGGCGGCGATGATGGCGATGGGGGTGATTGACATGCGCAAGATACACGACCCTTACCTGCGTTTAGGAAGGATTTTCGAGCGGGTGACAAGCCTCATTGACGAGTTCCTGCCTGACGAAATGGCCATTGAAGCGCCGTTTTTCGGCAAGAACATACAGTCGATGCTTAAGCTCGGACGCGCCCAAGGCGTGGCGATTGCGGCCGCAATCCACCACGACATACCGATACACGAATACGCTCCGATGAAAATCAAGGTGGCTATCACCGGCCAGGGAGCAGCCTCGAAAGAGCAAGTGGCCGGCATGCTGAAACGCTTGCTCAACATCAAGGACGAAGACATGACTCCGTTTATGGACGCCACCGACGCACTTGCCGCCGCATATTGCCATTTTATGCAAGACGGAACGCCCGTCACCGACAGGAAATACGGCAGCTGGAAAGACTTTGCCATAAAGAACAAAGACAGGGTGAAGTGCAACGGAATATGACGAACGCCGCAGCCACCGCGCGCATACAGCCGTGGAATGAGCCGCGCCGACCCGCCATTCCGCGCTGAAACACAACGCCCGACAAAACAAACCGCAAGCCATGAACTATCAGGAAACCATCCAGACGGCCATCGTTATCATTATAATTGCGTGCGCGGCGGCATACGCTTCATGGCGCGCGTACAAAGCATTGACGGCTAAAGGGGACGCCTGCGACGGTTGCCCGCTGAAAGACGCTTGCAAAAAAGAGAAGCGGAAAAGCACGAAATAACGCCCGTCAGCCTATCACCTTGAACCTTGCAAACTTGACAAGGAGTTGCTTTACGCCTGCGTTTGTGAACTGAACGGTGGCCTTCAGGTTCTCACCAGTTCCCTCAAGCCTCACCACCTTGCCTACTCCGAAACGCTCATGCTCAATCACACAGTCCTCACGCAGCCCGTCGATATTGGACTGTTGGCCCGCCGCCGACGCCCCGCCACGGCTCCTCGCCGCAGAAACAGCCATCATCCGCTTAAATCCCGGCGAGAAAGTGTCTGTTATCCTGGCATCGTCACTATGGCCAACCTCCCTGACTTTCGGCTCGGCCTTGAACTGCGAGGCCACCGGGCGGCTGTTTTGCCAACGGTCATACTTATGAGATGAAGTGAAATAACCATTACTTTCAGATAAAAACATCCCTACATTCTCATCCATACTTAGCAGTTCTGGTTTTATATCACGCAAAAATCGACTTGGTTTTTCCATATTTGTGTCCCCATAAAGGGTACGGATTTTTGCAAATGTCAAGAAACACTGACATTCAGCACGCGTTATTGCAACATAAAAAAGACGGCGTTCCTCCTCTATTTCAATAGAGTTTCCTATTGCTCTTTTTACAGGAAACACATTTTCTTCAAGTCCTACGACAAACACTATTGGGAATTCAAGCCCTTTGGCATTGTGTACAGTCATTAAAGATACACCATCACCATCTATAGCATCTTTGTCTATACTTGATAAAAGTGATTTTTCACGTAAAAAATCTTCTAATCGTTTATTTTCAACATTTTCATCATTTATAAAATCATTAATTTCAGCAAAAAAATCTTCTATGTGTTGCCTCCTTAACCGCCCCTCTGGAGTTTCATCAGAAGATATTTCATTTTCCAATCCACTTAGTGCATATATTTCACGACCCAACGTATCTACATCTTCTAAATCTTTTTTTTGTATAAATGTATTTATAAGCTGTTTAAAGACCTCTATCTTTTCAAATGTAGCCTTAGTTATGGACAATCCAAACTTTTCAGGTTCATTAATTATAGTCCACGGGCTAACATTGAAAACAGATGCAAGACCAACAATTTTTGAAATTGTAACATCTCCAATACCTCTTTTGGGACAATTTATTATTCTTTTAAAAGATTCCTCATCATCAGGATTTACTACTAAGCGGAAATAAGATATAACATCTTTTATTTCTTTACGTTGATAAAAACCTAACCCGCCATAAACTTTATATGGAATGCCCCATTTTGTCATTGCCAGTTCAAAGTTCGCACTCAATGAAGAAACTCGATAAAAGACGGCAATATCACTATAATTATATTTATCTTTGCGTATCAAGCGCATTATTTCACGACAAACTATTTCGGCCTCCTGCTTTCCATCATCTGCAATTTTTAACAAAAGTTTTTTACCTTCATCTTGCAAACTATATAATTCTTTTTTTATTTGATTCTCATTTTGACTTATTAAACTATTTGAAGCTTTTACAATACGTTGTGTGCTACGATAATTCCGCTCAAGTTTAAATATACGCGTACCTGAAAAAGACTTATCAAAGTTAAGTATATTTTCAATATTTGCTCCACGAAAAGAATAAATACTTTGTGCATCATCTCCCACCGCACAAACATATAAATTGTCTTTCGATAATTGCAATATTATCTCTTGTTGAACATTATTCGTATCTTGATACTCATCGATAAGAATAAACTTAAACTTCCTTTCATACTTTAAACGAATATCCTCATAATTCTTAAATAGTAAAAATGTATTTATAAGTATGTCATCAAAATCCATTGCGTTTGATTTCTTACATCTTTCACAATAAATAGCATATACTTTAAAAAAATCAGGTATTTTCCATTTTTCATCATCCTCCAAACATTCTTTGTTCAAAGCATAATCTTGTGGAAGTATTAGTTCATTCTTTTTTAGACTTATACGTGAATGCACTAATGCCGGCTTATATATTTTACTATCAAGTCCAAGTTCTTTTATAATGGTCTTCAACAAACTTTGAGAATCGTTTTCGTCATATATTGTATAATTAGATTCATACCCCAACAGCTGCGCCTCAACCCTCAAGATGCGAGAGAACACGCTGTGGAACGTGCCCATGTTGAGCCTGCGCGCCATGTCTGCGCCGACAAGCGCGCCGATGCGCTGCTTCATCTCGTTGGCCGCCTTGTTGGTGAACGTAAGGGCGAGGATGTTCCACGGCTTCATACCGCGGCTCAACAAGTAAGCTATCTTGTACGTAAGCACGCGGGTCTTGCCCGACCCCGCCCCGGCGATAACCAGCGACGGGCCGTCACAATACTCCACTGCCGCGCGCTGGCTTTCATTCAAATCATCAAGAAAATCCACCTTAGTAATTTAAGAATTAATAATTATGAATTAAGAGAAAATGCCGTATAAGGCAATAAACCGGGAGCTAAGACTTGGGTTCAAGCCAATTTAAAAACAAGAATTGAAAGCTAAGAATTAACAGCCAAGCATTCATCGACAAAACATGTTTTATTGATTTTCAATCCTTAATCCTTAACTTTCTCACTTCCTGTACACTCCTCCCGCTGACGTCTTTGGGTCGTAATCCTCGCCTTCTTTCGGGAACGAGGGGATGAACTTCATCTGCGCCTCTATCTGCCGCTTGCGTTTCTGCATGTACGCACTGGGATTTTTAGAGCTGAACTTCAACGGGTTAGGCAACGTGGCGGCAATAAGGGCGCACTCGTCACGGAACAAGTCGGCGGCGTCTTTCCCGAAATTGTCGCGCGCCACGGCTGCCACGCCGTATATTCCAGGCCCCATCTCTATCGAGTTGAGATACACTTCCATTATGCGGTGCTTGCTCCACATCAATTCTATCAGCACCGTGAAATAGGCCTCAAGCCCCTTGCGCACCCACGAACGCCCCGGCCACAGAAACACGTTCTTGGCCGTCTGCTGAGATATTGTGCTGCCGCCGCGCACCTTGCCGCCTTTCATATTGCTAAGCGCGGCCTTCTCTATGGCCTCGTAGTCAAACCCGTGGTGGAGCAGAAAACGCTGGTCTTCACTGGCCATGACGGCCACCGGGATGTGGCGTGACATCTTTTCGAGCGGCACCCACTTGTGGTGCAGCTTGACGTCTTCGCCGTCGGCCATCTGCTGGGCGCAGCGGATGAACATAAGTGGCGTGAAATAGACCGGGATGAACCGCAACGCCACAACAGCAAGAATGGTGGAGCCGAAAAAGGCTACCACCACCCAACGCAATATTTTGCCGAATATTCGCATCTTTTAGCTATTCAGGGATGGGCTGACAGAGAGGCTGGCGACAAGGCGAACCTGTCCGCCCGCCTGCCGCCAACCAGCTTGCCTGCTTTGTTTACTTGTCAGAATGCCTCACTGCAAAGTGCCGTTGTTAGCAGCGTCGATCATCTCCTGGCTTGCATAGAGGTACACTTCCACGCGGCGGTTCTGCTCGCGGCCGGCCTCAGTGCTATTGTCGGCTACGGGATTAGACTCTCCGAGACCTTCCACAGTTTCAATTTGGCCTGACGCCGCACCACACGCCATCAGATAGGTGGCAACGCTCTGCGCGCGCTCCTGCGACAGGTTGAGGTTCTTCTGCACGCTTTGCTCCGCCGTAGAGTTCTTCCAACCTTGGTTGTCAGTGTATCCGTAGACGTTGACATCCACACTGGCGTTCTTCTTCAGCACGTTGTTGGCAAACTTGCTCAACGACGACTTGGCCGAAGAACTGAGGCTTGAGCTGCCCGTCGCGAACAGTATGCCTGAGTCGAACGTCACCTTGACAGCCTTCAGTCCGTTAGCGTCCGTGACTTCCTCCACCGTGGCCGTCTCGGCGAGCTGCGCCTCGGTCTCGGCCTTCACCTTGTCCATGTGCTTGCCGATAAGTGCTCCAGTGCCGGCTCCCACGGCCGCTCCCACGGCTGCGCCAACCGCCGCATTACCTGCAAAATGGCCTACCAACGCTCCAAGGGCCGCGCCGCCGCCGGTGCCAATCAACGCGCCGGTGCCCATCTTTGTCTTACAGCCTGCGACTACGAAAACCGCACACAGGGCGATAACTATGACTTTTAAATTCTTCATATACTTATGCTTTAAGTTAAACTCATCTACAAAAATACAACTTTTCGGCAACATTACAAATACGGTTAAATATGTTTTTACATAAAAAATATTATAAAACGGCATTATATAACCATTTTTACGAACTAAAGGACAGCTGTCGCCACGCAGGACGACGCCCACACGTTTTGCAACTTACGGCAAAACGCATTACAAAAGACCGTCTTTCAGCCTGCGATTTACGGCAAATCACAAGCCAAAAGACGGTCTCTTGCAAAACCGGTGAACCCCGATAAATGTATGACAGATACAAAGACAACAAAAAACCGCAGAGCTATCGCTCTGCGGTTTTCCTTTGCTTTTTACTGTTGTAGCTAATTATTCAGCAGCAGTTGTTGTGTCAACGCTTGCAGTGTCAACGCTTGCAGAGTCAACGCTTACAGTTGTTGTGTCAACGCTTGTTGTGTCAGCAGCCTCAGTGTTAGCTGTTTTGTTACCACAAGATGCGAATGAAATAGCTGCGATAGCTACGAACATCAAAACTAACTTTTTCATTTTCTTTTGCTTTTAAATCTGTAAAACAATTCTTTGTTTATTAAAACGCTGCAAAGGTAAGTATTTTTTTAATACGTTGTTCTATTTATATAGTATTTTTTATAGTGTATTTTGTAACTTTTTTGCAACCTTCTGAAAATCAATAAGATACAAACTGCTAACAACTGTTAAAGTTTACCACCTTCTTAAGAAATGTTGTATGGATACACTTATATCGACTTTTTTTAGTATCTTTGCATAAGAATAAACTGCACCATACAAACGCCGTACCGAGGTCAAGGACTCACAAATCCGCCAAGCGGCCCTTATATATAATAAGGTAAGATATGGAAGCGGTTATTCCAAAGCAATACATATAACGATAAGATGATAGACACATCTGCATTTCAGGGCAAGTCGGCGGCTTATTTCACGCTCGGCTGCAAGCTGAACTTCTCGGAAACGTCAACATTCTGCAAGATGTTGGAAGGAATGGGCGTGCGCACCGTTGACAAGGACGCCGACATCTGCATCGTCAACACGTGCTCGGTTACTGAAGTAGCCGACCATAAATGCCGCCAGGCAATACACCGGATGGTGCGTGAAAACCCTGGTGCGTTTGTCATAGTAACGGGATGTTACGCCCAGCTTAAGCCTGAAACAGTAAGCAAGATTGACGGTGTGGACCTTGTTTTAGGAGCTAACGAGAAGGCGAACCTGATACAATTCTTATCCGAGGCATGGTCTGGGGCAAGGCAGGAGATGTCCCTACACCGCTTCCACACTGAAAAGACAAAAGACATAAAGACCTTTGCGCCGAGCTGTTCGCGCGGCAACCGCACACGATATTTCCTGAAAGTACAAGACGGATGCAACTATTTTTGCACCTACTGCACCATCCCTTACGCCCGCGGCTTTAGCCGCAACCCAAGCATAAAGTCACTTGTTGAACAAGCGAAACAGGCCGCCGGCGAGGGTGGAAAGGAAATTGTGCTCACCGGAGTGAACATCGGCGACTTCGGCGAAACCACCAACGAGAAGTTCATCGACCTCGTAAAAGCCCTTGACAAGGTTGAAGGCATCAGCCGTTACCGCATCAGCAGCATAGAACCCGACCTGCTTGACGACGAGCTTATAGAGTATTGCGCCGGCAGCCGGGCGTTCATGCCCCACTTCCACATACCTCTACAAAGCGGCTCCGACGAAGTGTTGCGCCTTATGCACCGCCGTTACGACAGCGCACTGTTCGCCCACAAGATTGAACTTATCAAGAAAGTGATGCCCGACGCCTTCATCGGCGTTGACGTAATGGTGGGCACCCGCGGCGAAAGACCTGAACTGTTTGAGGAGACTTACGAGTTTCTCAAGTCGCTCGACGTCACACAGCTGCACGTATTCCCCTACTCTGAACGCCCTGGCACGGCCGCACTGAAAATACCATACACCGTTTCAGACCAAGACAAAAAGCTGCGCAGCAAACGCCTGTTGGAGCTTTCTGACGAGAAAACAAAGGCTTTCTACAGTTGGCACATCGGCAAGGATGCCGAAGTGTTGTTTGAAAAAGCAGCCACGGGGAAGGCCATGCACGGCTTCACCAAGAACTACATCCGGGTGGAACTGCCGCCCTCGGCCGACAACGACAGCCTTGACAACCAAATCATAAACGTCAAGTTAGGCGACTTCAACCATAACCTTACCGCATTAAAAGCTATACTTTGAGATGGACAAGACGGCTATCGTCATACTAAACTGGAACGGTGTGAAGATGCTCACACGCTTCCTGCCCAACGTGTTAGATTACTCACGCGACGAGGCGACAGTCTATGTGGCCGACAACGCATCAACAGACAACTCACTGGAAGTGCTGAAACAGCACTTTCCCGAAGTCAAAATCATAGTATTGGAAAAGAACTGGGGCTTTGCCGAAGGCTACAACAAAGCGCTTGAACAGATAAAGGCTGAATATTACGTACTGCTCAATTCCGACGTAGAAGTGCCCCACCATTGGCTCACCCCGCTGATAGAGTTCATGGACAACCATCCCGAAGCTGCGGCGTGCCAGCCAAAGTTGTTGTCTGAAAACAACCGTGACACATTTGAATATGCCGGCGCCAGCGGCGGCTTCATCGACCGTTACGGCTATCCTTTCTGCCGTGGCAGGGTGTTCGACACCGTGGAAAACGACAACGGACAATATGACTATGCAACCGAAATATTATGGGCCACAGGGGCGTGTATGGTGATAAG
Source organism: uncultured Prevotella sp. (assembly GCA_944320255.1). GTDB lineage: Bacteria > Bacteroidota > Bacteroidia > Bacteroidales > Bacteroidaceae > Prevotella. The sequence continues at coordinate 36,649 of CALUGU010000009.1, forward strand.
GGCCGACGACTTCAAGCGTTCAGGCGGTTTCGACGCACGTTTCTTCGCACATAGCGAGGAAATCGACTTGTGCTGGCGTCTCCGTTTGGCTGGCAGGAAGATATATTGCATCCCTGACAGCTTCGTTTACCACATCGGCGGAGGCACTTTGCCAAAGAACAACCCGATGAAAACGTACCTGAACTTCCGCAACAATCTCACCATGCTTTACAAGAACCTGCCCGACAACGAGCTTCACCGGGTGATGCGCATGCGCACACTCTTAGACTACATAGCCGCTTTACAGGCCCTGATTGCAGGACGGCGCGGCGACTTCAAGGCAATACTGAACGGGCGTAAGGCGTTCAAACAATGGCTGCCTGAATACCGGGAGATACGCAAAGAGATACAAAACAGCCGTAAAGCGGAAGAAATTACAGGCATTTACAACCGTTCGATACTTTGGCAATATTACGCCAAAGGACACAAGAAGTTCTCTGATTTAGACAAGTAACAAAGCTAAAGGGTGAAAAAGTGAGACTGCATTAAGTTAGAAGCCTCATCTTTTCACCCTTTGATTTTTTCAAATTTGTTTCGTAAATCCCAACGACATAACGCTGAACTTGACGCCGCCGCACTTCATTAGTTCCTCCGCGCATGAAATGACTGTGGCCCCCGTGGTGACTACATCGTCCACGATGAGGATGTGTTTGCCGGCAAGTTCCTCGGCGCGTTTCAGCGTGAACACGTCCTTTACGTTGTCGTTGCGCTGCCAACGGTTCATCTTCGTCTGGCTGGCATTGAACGATTTTCGCTTTACGGCCTTGCCTTCCACCGGCAAATGCGTTATCCCGCTAATCCCGCGGGCTATCTCGAAACTTTGGTTGTAACCGCGTTCACGCTGCCTGTTCCTTGCCAACGGCACGGGCACAATAACATCGATACCGTCAAAAAAGCCGTCGCCCGCAAACTCCGCAGCCGTCATCCTGCCCATCAGTTCACCGATTTCAGGGTGGCCGTAATACTTCATCTGGTATATAATCCGGCTTGAATTTGAATGTGCGCGGTAATAAAACAACGCTGCGGCACGCTCCACGGGTATCCTGCCCCAGAACAATTTGGCCATATCGTTGTCGTAAGGATGCGCAGAAAAGCCGGTGCGCGGCAGGTCGATATTGCACGAGGCGCATATCACATCCTCGCTCGCGGCAAGCCTGCAACCGCACATCGCACATTGCTTTGGCGCAATGAGGTTGAACAAACTGACAATATAATCGACCGGTGAAAGCACAAAACTTATTCTTCAAAGGGGAAATAAAATTAAGAACTAAAAATTAAGAATTAAGAAAATTACCTTCATCCAATGAGAAAAGCATATTTTCTTAATTCTTAATTTTTAATTCTTAATTCACATTAGTAGCTTCTAGCTATGATGACACGGTGCTTGGCAGGTTTGCCCGAAACCATGTCAACGCCCTCGGTCTGCTCTACTCCGAAGGGCACGCAACGTATCGTGGCCTGCGTTTCTTCCTTGATTTTCGCCTCGGTCTCGGCTGTTCCGTCCCAGTGGCAGAGGAAGAAGCCGCCGTCCTTGATGCGCTCCTTGAACTCGTCGTAGTTGTCACACTCGTAGATGCGTGAGTCGCGGTAGGCCTTGGCCTTTTCAAACATATTCTGCTGGATGTCCTTCAACAGCTGCTCAACGCGCTCCACGATGCCGTCAACGGGCACGGTGTCTTTCTCCAACGTGTCACGGCGCATTATTTCGAGCGTGTTGTTCTCCAAGTCGCGGCCGCCCATGACCAAGCGCACGGGCACGCCTTTCAGCTCATAGTCGGCGAACTTGAAGCCCGGACGCTTGTTGTCGGCGTCGTCATACTTGACAGATATTCCGGCCTCACGCAACGCATTTATCACCGGTGTAAGTTTTTCCGTGATGGCTTTCAGCTGCTCCGGTCCCTTGGTGATTGGCACGATGACAACCTGTATCGGCGCAAGCATCGGCGGCAGGACAAGTCCGTTGTCGTCAGAGTGTGTCATGATGAGCGCGCCGATGAGCCTCGTAGACACGCCCCACGACGTAGCCCACACGTATTCGGGCTTGTTTTCCTTATTAAGATATGTCACGTCGAACGCCTTGGCGAAGTTCTGGCCGAGGAAGTGGCTCGTTCCGCTTTGCAGGGCCTTGCCGTCTTGCATCATGGCCTCGATGGTGTAAGTGTCAAGCGCACCGGCGAAACGTTCGGTTTCGCTCTTCACGCCCTGCACCACCGGCACGGCCATCCACTTCTCGGCGAAATCTGCGTAGACGTGGAGCATCTTCTGCGCCTCGGCCTCGGCTTCCTCGCGGGTGGCGTGGGCGGTGTGCCCCTCCTGCCAAAGGAACTCCGACGTGCGGAGGAACGGACGTGTGCGCATCTCCCAGCGCATAACGTTGCACCACTGGTTGCACATCAGCGGCAGGTCGCGGTATGAGTGTATCCAGTTCTTGTAAGTGTTCCAGATTATCGTTTCCGACGTCGGGCGGATTATCAGTTCTTCCTCAAGCCTTGCAGCCGGGTCAACCTCAACGCCGCTCTTGTCCTCCTTTGCGCGCAGGCGGTAATGCGTCACAACGGCGCACTCCTTGGCGAAGCCCTCTACGTGCTCGGCCTCGCGCGAGAGGAACGACTTCGGGATGAGCAGCGGGAAGTAAGCGTTTTGCGCGCCCGTCTCCTTGAACATCTTGTCAAGCTGGTGCTGCATCTTTTCCCAAATAGCGTAGCCGTAAGGTTTTATCACCATGCAGCCGCGCACGGCGGACTGCTCGGCGAGGTCGGCCTTGGTCACAAGGTCGTTATACCACTGACTGTAATTGTCAGCTCTTTTTGTCAAGTCTTTCAGTTCTTTAGCCATGATTAAAATGCTTTTTCTACCTATTTAAGGTGCAAAATTAAACATTTTCCGTGTAATACTGAAATTATCGGCTGACGAACTCATTTAAACTTTTTCCAATAGTCAGCTTTTGCCCTCTATTTGAGTTTCTTTTGGGCCTGTTTCCATGCTGTCGTTCGTCACGTAACCCGGCTACGCTCCTCCTTCCAACACGGGAACAGTCTCAAAAACAATTCTCAAAACCGAGGGTGGAAAAGTTTAAATGAGTTCGACTTTTGAGCCACGCCGTGTCCCTCAATCTCCAACAGCCTGACTTTTCTGTCCATCCCTCCGGCATAGCCGGTAAGGCTGCCGTCGCTCCCGACAACCCTGTGGCAGGGCACGAAGATGCTGACAGGATTATGCCCAACAGCGCCGCCGACGGCCTGCGCCGACATCCGCGCCACGCCCCGGCGGCGGGCTATCTCACTGGCTATCTGGCCGTATGTCACAACCTGCCCGTATGGTATTTGCCTTAAAATGTCCCAAACAGCCATGCGGAAGGCCGACCCTTCAAGCCTGACAGCGGGCACTGCGCCGGGACGGTCGCCACGGAAATAACGGTCTAACCACGCCGCGGCCTCGCCAAACACCGGCAAGTCGGCCCCGCGAGGCTCACCCGCCAATGTAGTGCCGTAATACTTCTGTCCGTCAAACCACGCCCCGGTGATGGCGTCGCCGTCGCTGGCGAGCGTCATGCCGCCAAGCGGCGAACTGTATTTATAAATGTATTGCATCGGAAAAATCATTGTTTTAAAACCAAACTATACAGCAATAAACGCATTGCAAAATTAACCAATAAAACCTGAAAAACAAGTATTCCGCCGTTTTTTAACCCAAATCGGTCGTTAAACTTTAGGCTGGTTATATTAGCGGTCTGATGGCCGATTTGGGGTTTAACATCAGCCAATACATTAAATTATAAGCATTCAAGACACCATCGTGCCGTATCGCATAAACGCCTGATAATCAAGGCGTTGGCAAGAGGCCATCTTTTACGTTGCAAGAGACGGCTTTTCGCAATGCAAGAGACGGTCTTTTGCATTGCAAGAAACCGCCTTTTGTCCACCGCCTTAATTCTTTATGATGCCCGTGTCCGCATTGCGCCTCACGGCATTACGCTCCGGATGCTTGCGCTCGCGCCCCCTTGTTATGCGCCAACTAAGGCTAAGGCTTACCATGTTGCCCATATCGCCGCTGAACATCCGTTGCGTCTTATGGACGTATCGGTTGAGCAGTTCTGCCTCGTTCGTCCTGACCTTGTTTTGGAAACAATGCTGCCAGTAAAGCGAAAGGGTGAGGTTGCCAAGACGGTAAGACGCCGTAAGGTAATAAGCATACGCCTGGCGATTGCGCGTCTCGCCTTCAAGGAAACTCCAGCCATTATCAACATGGGCCGACAACGACAACCGCCCCAAGTAGGCGTTTGCGCCCGCGCCCCAGTTGAAGGCCGAGAAGTGATGGGTGTAATCGTCGCCGTAATTGAAACAACGGTAAAGGCCTCCCCAGAAAGTAAGCGACAGTTTGTCGGGCAGAAGGTCGTAACGGGTGTAGTTGTCAACGTAGAACATACTGATGCGCCGCTGGTTTGCGCGCGAGAATAGAAAGTACACATTATTTGTAATATCGCCGTAAACGGCTTGTCTGCTTGTCTGCTCGTCACTGGCCTGCTGGACTCGCTCTACTTTCTGCATCCAGGTGTTCAGGTGTGAGCGGTAATGCGTTGACACGGAAGTATAAAACGACGGCAACTGTAACGACGCCGTGAGCGTCTGCTCCACCACCCTGTTGGGATGGATGCCGGGGTTTCCGACGGTAAACTCCAACCTGTTGTTCCTCACCACGGCATCGCCAAGATAAGCAAGGCGCGGCGCTTCCTGCCTTACCGACAGGTTGTAATCCAGCCGAAACAGACGCCACGGCGACCAAGACAGTTGCAACTCCGGCCTGCACAGCCAGTAATGATAACCTTGCCCGCCCTGACGGTAACGCAAATAGCTGACGCCCGCGCCAGCCGTATATGACAGGCTGGCCAGCCATCCCTTAACCTGTGCGAAGGCGTAGAGGCTTTGCGTCGTTATGTCATTGGCCGCCGAGGCGTCGCCGCGGTAGGTTATTTCAGTATTGTTATGGTTGAACGTCACACCGGCCGACAACGTGAAAGGGCGCAAACGGTTCTCGTATATCGCCTCGGCGAAAAGAGAACGCGCCTTGCTTGCCGAGGTGTAGGCGTAAGGCGAAGCGCCTCCGTAAGCGTATGAATAATCTGACTGGGCGCAACTTCCCGTGGCATTCGCCGTCAGTGTTTGCCGCCGTGCGAGATTGTAGTTGAAATATAAGTCGGCCGTTGCCTGTTTCGTGTCGTCGGTCGAGCCTATCATGAACGTCTCGTCCGCGCCTCCGTATGTCTCCGTGCGCGTCTTCGTGTCTTTCGGAACACGTGACAACGCCCCGCCGAGGGTTGCTTGCAGGGTGTAACGCGCCGAGTCGGCAAGGACGTATTGCAGTTGCAGGTCGTGTGAAATGGATTTGGTTCGCCAGTTGTCGTCGCGCCGCCCTATTGTAAAGACGGTGTTGTCGGGCATCAGGTAGTCAGCTGTTTCCTCATATTCCTGCTCCTTCATGTCAACGTACCCGAACGAATAGTTTACGCCAAGTTCGCCCTTGCCACGGTTAACCTTGGCAAACACGTCGCCGCTTGAACGCATTGCGGTAAGCGTCTGCATCAGTTCCGTGCCTACTGTGTAGCCGTGTCTGGCTCTTTCTGTAACGATATTGATTACAAAATTGACTCCCTGTCCGTAACGGACGCCGGGGTTCCGGATAAAATCAACATACCTGACTGACTTAGGATTAAGCGAAACGAGGTCGTGCCTGTCGGCGACTACATCATTAATCAGAACCTGAAGCAGCCCCAAACTGGGCGGTACGGTTATTTCTTTCGTCACCTCATCCACCGTGACGTTTGGCAACGCAAGGCGTGCCAACAGGCCGTAACCCGTGGTGGAAGCCGTTTTCTGCGCATCTGAAGGCATCAGCCGCAGGGCGTCGCCTTTATCAATAGTGCGCGAACTTTCAACAACAACTTCCTCCAAAGCTATCGAGTCGCTTACGGCCTTGCCGCCGTCCTTGCCTTTGGCGGCGTTTTGCGCGTCCGCCGTGTATGCTGCAACAAAAGGGATAAGGAATAAAAACAGTCTTCTCATCTTTGCTTTTTCGTGCAAAGATAAGTGCCTGACATCATCAAAATGTAATTTTTACGCTGACAACTTACTGACATTTCACTGACAATAAGCCGACAATGGACAATTTAGAATTGATGATTGAGAATTATGATTACCAACGCCTGGCTTTTACCAAGCAAAGAATTGCGGTAATCATAATTCTCAATCATCAATTCTAAATTGTCAATCTATACGCCCGCCCGCGCTCTGACTCGATCTTCATACCCGTGTTTTGCTCAATAACAGGTTTCAACCTTTTTATCAATGTGTAAAGGGTCTCGCTGGCATCGTCCTTTCCCGGCCATAACGTTGAGCAAATCTCGTCTTTCGTGAGCCTGTGTCCTTCGGCGTTGAGAAACATCCGCATAAGTTCAGACTGCATCGGAGTGAAGCGCACAACCTCGTCTGACGAGTTGTAAAAGGCGTTTGACTTGTCGTCGTAACGCAACATCTCGGCACTGCGGACATACGCTGCAGCCATGCTTTCCCTGCCGTTCCTATGCATATATAACATTGAGAAAACGCCCCAAAGCATCGCCGCTAATAATAAAGTCACGGGCAGACGCTGGTCTGAAAGGCTCAACACCGTGGCGAAAGAACAGTCTGCATTGGCACGCAACGCCACTTTCACGCCCTCGGCACGGGCTGTCTGGGGGTATATTATCATCGTGTCGCCGCTTATTGTCATGCTGTCACACCATGCAGCTTCCCGCCCCGCGCCTTGCGGAAGCACCGCCATCGAGATGTAAGACTTGCCTCGAAGTTCCCTGATTGACAGCCTCTCGCTGAAGCGTTTGTCACGTATCATCATGGCCGCAATGCCTGACGACGCCGTATTTAACTGCTTGCAGACGCGGATAGTGTCGTTATTCACCCACGCCTGGCCGTCTTCCGCAACGGCGCAAACGAGCGCACGGTTAAGGTCTGACGCTATCTGCCCGCGCGCGTCAATATAGTTGCCAGTGCCTGTGGCCACGGCCGAAAGCGCGAGGAGCGCAAATACTAATATTGAAAAATGTGCTTTCATATCTTTAAATGTTTGGTTTGTCAAAATGATGTGGTTTGATATTCATCACGTTTCACGGCGTATTGCCGCCACGAACGATATTTCCAGTCTATCTCATCAGTGGTTATCTTAGTGCGTGGACCGAACTTTACAATCTTCTGGGTGCGCATCAGCTTCGGCCATCCGTTGAAAAACAGATGGTAATCCTCTACTTGCGTGACGGTCATGCCAAAGTCCAAACTGTCTTTCATGATTTTGTTTAAGCCGCCGGCAATAGTGTCTTTCAGCAGGATGTTGAACACTCCGCCCAGCATATCGCCTGTTTCTTCAGCGGTGTACTTTGTAACCGTAGTCCCGAAAATGTTGTAATCAAGTTCCGTTCCGTATTCGTCAAGCGGCTCATAGCCCACATAAAGTGTAGTGAACGAAGAGTCTTTATCCGTGTCGTCAACCGTTGTCTGACCTATGTCAAACACGTTGCCGTGCAGCAAAAAGAGGGTTGTCAGCTCGTCGTATGCCTTCAACACACCGGCCTCGGTTGAATACATGAGCGTAAGAAGACCCTCAAGCTGGCTGCGCGGCATGAACTCTTCCAAGCTGTCCGTAGTTGAATAAAGCGAATCGAGCATAATCTTTATGCCGCCTTTCATGCGGTCACGTACCTCTTTCCAGTTGTCAAGACTCTTCAATGCGCCGTATTCATCGGTGGTGAAAACGGCTTTCAAATCCTTGAAATAGTCTTGCAAGGTGGCCATCATCCTGTTAGCGGCATCGTCGGTAGGATCTTCCTTATATCCCAAACTTACCGGTATAAGTTCCATCTTGTAACCCTTGGCCGTAGAATCGAGCACCACAATCATGAACTCCTCACTGGAAGTGGTGTCTGAAGCCAGCGTATCGCCATCGTCAACGGTGAGCGCCGTTTGAGTGCGGACGTACTTCATGGTGTCACCCTTCCAGAAATACGCAACAACGGCAATGGTTGAATCTTGCACGTCAAGGTCTTTCACGCCATACGAAGCGACGCTGCCGCCTATGCCGAGACAAACAGACAGAAAAACGACTAACGGAATAACGAAATTCGACTTCATAGGCTTTGCAGGTTTACAAGTTGATACCTATTTGCAAATATAATGATTTATCAACAAACGACAAAGCCGGAAGCGGTAAAAAACATAAAATAATAATCCCCTGAAGCATCGCGTGCTTCAGGGGATTTGTATAATAAACTTGCTTTACAGTGCAAAAATTATTCTGCTGCGGGAGCTTCTTCAGCCTTTGCCTCCTCTGCTGCGGGAGCCTCAACATGGGCTTCTTCAGCTGCAACGGGAGCCTCGGCTTCTGCAGCGGGAGCTTCCTCGGCCTTCTCCTCACCTTCTGCAACGACCTTAACGGGTATCTCAACGAGTACTTCTTTGTGGAAGTGTACGGTGGCAACATAGTCGCCAACCTTCTTAGCGTCGTGCATTGTGATGATCTTGCGGTCGATGTCATGACCCAGCTTCTGCAACTCGGCAGCCACGGTGTTAGCCGTAACGGCACCGTAAGCCACGCCGTTGGCGCTGACCTTTACGGGAATTACGAGGGCCACGTCCTTGAGAGCCTCACCCTTCTTCTCGGCCTCGGCCTTGATGGCGGCCAGCTTGCGGGCCTGCTGCTTCAGGGTCTCGGCGAGCTGCTTCTTGGCAGACGCAGAGGCGATGACGCCCTTGCCGGTAGGTATGAGGTAGTTGCGGCCATAGCCGTCTTTAACAGTTACTATATCGTTCTTGAATCCCAAGCCGATGATGTCTTCTTTCAGTATTATTTCCATCGTGTCTCCTCCTTAATTATTTCAACAAGTCCGTAACGTATGGAAGCAATGCTATCTGGCGTGCGCGCTTGACAGCCTGGGCCACACGGCGTTGGTATTTCAGTGAAGTTCCGGTGATGCGGCGGGGCAAAATCTTACCCTGCTCGTTCAAAAACTTCTTCAGGAACTCAGGATCCTTGTAGTCGATGTACTTGATACCGCTTTTCTTGAAACGGCAATACTTCTTCCTCTTCGTGTCAACTGAGGGCGGAGTCAAATATCTTATTTCTGATTCTTGTGCTGCCATTGTTTAAGCCTCCTCTTTTTTAGCTAA
>CALUGU010000010.1 GCA_944320255.1 uncultured Prevotella sp.
GGATGCTTATCGCGCTAAGTTCGTCAGGCTCGTCAACCATCACCGTCTGGAACCTTCGCTCCAAAGCCTTGTCCTTCTCAAAGTATTTCTGATACTCGTTGAGCGTCGTCGCGCCGATTGAGCGCAGTTCGCCACGAGCCAATGCGGGCTTCAGTATGTTGGCGGCGTCCATCGCTCCTTCGCCGCCACCTGCCCCGACGAGGGTGTGTATCTCGTCGATGAAGAGGATGATGCGCCCTTCGGAGTTGGTTACTTCCTTGATGACGCTCTTCAGACGCTCCTCAAACTCGCCCTTGTACTTGGCTCCCGCCACGAGCGCACCCATGTCGAGAGAGTACAGCTGCTTGTCTTTCAGGTTTTCGGGCACGTCGCCGCGCACTATGCGCTCGGCCAAACCCTCTACGATGGCCGTCTTACCCGTACCCGGCTCACCTATAAGTATAGGGTTGTTCTTAGTCCTTCGCGACAATATTTGGAGAACTCTACGTATCTCGTCGTCACGTCCTATCACGGGGTCGAGCTTGCCTTGGCGCGCCTCTTCAACAAGGTTCTTGGCGTATTTTTCCAGACTTTGGTAGTTCTCGTCAGCCGACTGCGACTGAACGCGCTGGCCCTGGCGCAGCTCGCCTATGGCCGCGCGCATCTCCTTCTCGGTGCACCCGGCGTCCTTGAGGATGCGCGAGGCTGTAGAGTTGACCGTGAGAAGGGCCAGCAACAGCGGCTCTACCGACACGAACTCGTCGCCCATCTTCGCCGAGATGTCAACGGCGCGTTGCAGCACGGCGTTCGCCTCGTTGCTGAAATACGGCTGTCCGCCCTGCACGCGGGGCAGACGGCTGATTTCACGGTCAAGAACGGCCTCCACTTGCGTGGTGTTTACGCCGAGCTTAGAGTAGATGTAGCCGGTCACGTCCTTGGCTTTCGCCATCACGCCTTTCATCAGGTGCACAGGCTCTATGGCCTGTTGGCCGTTGCGCTGGGCCGTGTTGACGGCCTCTTGCACGGCCTCTTGCGCTTTGATTGTGAATTTGTCGAATGTCATATTATGGTCTCCTTTCTTTTATTTCAGGTTATGTTGTTATTGTGTTCCGCGGCTCCGTGGCTTCGTGCGGCGTGCCGCCCTGTGCGGTTTTGCCGGCCTTCGAGCCGTTCATCAACCGTTAAGTCAAAATATGTGCCCGTGTGATAAATATGACATTATGACAGGATATTGTGTCATAATGGCATACTTACGTAGCGATTTGCGACCTGCTGCTAAGTGGTTGATAGCCAGGAGGTTTCCGATTTGCTGTAAAACAGCCTGCAAAAGACGGCAAAACGCACGATAAAAGGCGGTCTTTCGCATTGCGAAAAGCCGCCTTTTGCAAAACGGGGCATTGCCCGCCGTTATTTCATCTTGTCGAAGCCTTCGCCGAAGACTCCGTGGCATTGCGTCTGCGACACCATGGCTTCCGGGTCGATTATTTTCACGGTGTTCAGTATGTCGTGCGCCTCGTACTTGCGGGCAAGCACGATGAGGATGTCAACCTCGCGCTTGGAGTACCATCCCTTGCCGGGTATCACGGTGACGCCGCGGTGTATCTTGTTGTTGATTACGTCGGCAATCTTCTCAAACTCCTTTGATATGATGATGAACTGCATGGTCTGCCGCGAGCCGTTCACAACGTAGTCGCAGATGTAGCTGGCAGTGATGGTGAAGGCGATGCCGTAGACTATCGTCTCCGTACTGTGGAAAAGGAAGTATGACGAACAGATGATGCTGGTGTCAACGAACTGCATGGCGCGGCCGAAACTCATGCGGAAGTACTTGTTGAGCAGGGCGATGATGATGTCGGTGCCGCCCGTCGAGCCGTTGTGCGAGTAGACCATGCCGAGACCGGCGCCGCAGAGCGTGCCGCCGATGAGCACGTGCATGAATTTGTCTTCGCCCGCCGTGATTACCGGGTAGGCCTCGAAGATGGGCTGCAAGGCGCCTACAAGCACGCCGAGAATTGACACTCCGATGATTGTCCGGACGACGAACTGTCGGCTGAGGGCTTTCATTGCAAGCAGCAGCATGCCGATGTTGAGCACCCAGATGGATATGCCTGGCGGCACCTTGAAGGCGTAGTAGAGCAACGCCGAGATACCGGACACGCCGCCCATGACGACTTCCTCCGGCAGGACGAACGCCGTGAAACCGAACGCATAGGACAAGATGCCGAGGCAAATGAAGAACATGTCCTTGAACCATTGCTTCTTCATCTTGACGTGGATGTGGGTTAAGTCTGTGATTTTGTTCATATAGGTTTATTAGATTTAGGTGCGAATGATGCGTGGCATAGCCTCCGCGCCCGGCTTCCCGGCGGCGCATAGGCCGCCATCGGGCACTTAGCACGATGCAAAAGTAATAAATAAATCAGGAGTATTGCATTAAAAACGGATATTTTTTACATATCACTTTCATTACGGCTGAAATCATTGGTACATGCGGAGGGTGTGCCGTAATCCTGAAGTTATCAGGAGTTAATGGGAGTTAGGCTCGTTTCATTCGCCGGAGTTAACGGACAACGCCTTATGTCGTAACAATTTAGCATTTGTCAGTTAACTCCAGCTAACTCCGACGCGAAGCGTCTAACTCCTATTAACTCCTTGTTGATACACCATCATTGATGATTATAAGCAATCCAAAAGAATTGCGGATGAATTCCGGTATGCGGAAAACCTCGCTGCAAGTGACGGCAAATCGCACGCTAAAAGGCGGCTTTTCGCAACGCAAAAAGCCGCCTTTTGCAAACCCGCTGACTGTCAGCGGGTTAGAGGATTGTCAAATCATTCGTTCAAAATCACTTTATTTTATGCAACTAACACTTTGGTTTTTATGAATGTCCGCAAAGCTCCCATTCATCAGGAAGTTGTAGAATTTATAGAAGTTATCACTCCGCTCACGCTCCGTTAGAAGTTAAAGCCGTATGCCTTGCTTAAGGCACTTTAGGCTATCGGCTCCAAATCCTTTAACGTCTTTAACTTCTTCAACTTCCTGATGAATGGGAGCTTTGCGGACATTCATTAATTTTTTATTGCGGATGAACCTGTTTTAGTCGATGTCGATGACTTCAAAGTCTTCGTTGAAAGTCACTTCCAGGTAGTTGGAGAGCTTCACCTCGTACTCGTCGTCGTCGCGTTCTATCTCAAGGATGCGGCAGTCAGGGTAGTTCTCCCGTATGTATGCGGCTATCCGGGCGGGCACGAGCGTGGCGGGCACGGCGGAGCGTTTGCACTTGATTTCAGTCCATCGCCCGCGTCCGTCGAACTCTATCTTTTCGCCGTTGGTGAAGATTACGGTGTAACTCTTGCTGAACAGCTCGCTCTCCACTTTCGCCAAGGCGATCTTCCGGCCGCGCATGTGGGTGTTGATGGTCTGCAGGGCGGCTTTCGGCAGACGGCTCGGATGGATGGCCTTGTCGTCGCCCATGTCGGGCGAGGCCGCCGCAGGCACCGCCGCCGCCAAGGCGAGGATGAGTGATATGATAAATGTCTTCATTGGGCGTGAGTTGGATGGTGGATTAAAAGAAGCCCCTCCTAACCTCCCCAAGGGGAGGAATACCATTCGGCTTTGTTTTTAATTGGCCGGGTGAATGTATCCAATGGGTGCGGGTTGTTTCCTGCTCCTCCCCCTGGGGAGGTTGGGAGGGGGCTTCTTTTTTTACTTGTCAGTCGTCGATGTCAATCACTTGGAAGCTCTTGTTGAACGTCACTTCCAGCCTGTTTGACAGCTTCACTTCGTACTCGCTGGCGTCAACCTCGATCTGGATGATTTTCGCTCCCGGATAAGTAGACTTCACGTACTGCTTGATTTTCGCCGGGATGAGCGCCGCGGGCACTGAAGACATCTTGCAGTCTATCTCCGTCCAGTTGCCTTTGCGGTCGAACTCAACCTTCTCACCGTTGTTGAACACTACGTCGTAGCTCTTTTCAAACAATCCCGTCTCCATCTTCGCGAGGGCCACCTTCTTGCCGGAGAAGTGCTTCTTGATTATCTGCTGCGCCGTAGCGGGGAGCTGCGACATTGAGATAGGCTTGTCGTTGTCGGCGAACGCGCTTACTTGGAAAGTCACGAGGCATACTAATGCCACCAATGCTGTTTGGATAATCCTTTTCATAATCTTACGTTTTTTAGGGTTAGTATTCATCTTTGTCAATTTTTTCAGGCGTCGGCGCCGTCATGTTTCGAGAGCCTTCGTCCTTTTTCTGTTGCAAAGATTATATATGTTTCTGAAAAGAATCTGAAAAAGCGGGCGGCGTATCCCTTTTTAACTTATTTTTAGGAAAAAGACACTTTGAAGGTGTGCAAACCGCCTTCAAAGCTGTATTTCAGGCCGAAACCGTAAAGGTTGCACACGGCTTTGACAATGGCAAGGCCGAGTCCGGTTGACGATTTCTTGTCGGCGGAGTGGTAGAAACGCTCGAAAATGCGGCTCTCGTCGAGCGGTTCGGCAGCCCCCGTGTTGGCCACGGTCAGCGTGCCGTCGTCAAGCGACACGTCGATGCGCCCGCCGTCGATGTTGTGCACGAAAGCGTTTTTCAGCAGGTTTGCGGCCAAGATGTCAGCGAGCGACGAATCCATGCTGGCCTTCGCGCCCCCGTCCAGGCTGCATTCCACGGCTATCCGCTTGTGGGCGTAGATGGTTTCAAGGTCGGGCAGCAAGCCCTCTATGACGTTTTTGATGTTTACGTCGGCGCGGTTGTTGAACTGGCGGTTGTCTATCTTGCAGAGCAGCAGCAGCGAGCGGTTGGTGGCCGAGAGGTTTTTCAGCGTGCGCATAGTCTTTATTATCTCCGCCATCTGGCTCTCCGTGAGCGTGTCGTCGTCGAGGAGCATCTCCAGCCTGTTGACGCATACGGCCAGCGGCGTCTGCATCTCGTGCGACGCGTTGGCTATGAACAGCTTTTGTTGCTCGTACTGCTGTTCGCCGCGTTCAAGGTTGCGCGCCACGGTTTCGTTAAGCCTCTTGAACTCGGTGATGTCCGTAGGGTTGTCAAGTTTGTTGTTCTTCTGTCCCAACTTGTAGTCGTCGAGCCACTGGAACAGCCTTTTCAGCGGCCTCATGCTGTGGCTCACGGTCCAGATGTTGACGACGACGATGCCCGCGAGCAGCACGATGTAAAGCGCGGCGAGCCAGTAGAGTATCGACCGCTTCAGCTGGTTTTTGTCTATGGTGGTGGTGAAGACGGTAAGCTCACGGTACTGCCCGTTGTCTGTCCGGAATATGTACGCCACGGAGCGCGCCGGCTCGTAGTCGTAGCTTGAGTTGAAGTAAGTCTCCGTGTCCTTGTATCTTATGTGCCGTTGCTTGGCCGCGTATTCCGCCGTGACATTGCGTATGATGTATTGGTCGCCGAGCGTCGTGCTTGAGTCGGGCATCTGTTCGCCCGCGAGATAGTCGGTTATGAGCGTCTCGGCGTATGCCGTGAGGCTCTCGTCGGTCTCTTTGTCTATCTCCGTTGTAGTCACCAAGTAGAAGCAAACGGCCCACACCGCTATGCTTACGGCCTTCAGTATCGAGAGGCGGAATGTTATGACGTTTTGCAGCTTCATGGCTTGTGGATAATTGAAAGTTGAAAATTAAAAATTGATAATTATGATTACCTTGACTACTTGAACATCAAAGATATGTCTTAAACAAAGATTTTGATCTGTTGTTTATTGTTTCCAATCTTAAAATTGAATAGGGTAATCATAATTTTCAATTCTCAATCATCCATTTCTAATTATGTGAAATGAGTTTGTAACCAAACCCGTAGACGGTCTTTATCTCAATGTCCGCACCGGCGGCCTTGAGCCTTTTGCGCAGGTTTTTCATCTGCGCGTAGATGAAGTCGAAGTTGTCGGCCTGGTCGATGCTGTCCCCCCATACCGCCTCGGCAAGCGTTTCCTTCTCTATCAGGCGGTTGGGACGGTTGGCGAAGTAGTGCAGTATGTCGTATTCCTTGCGTCCCAGGTCGAGCGGTTTGCCATCAACGTCAACGCCG
The DNA here is from genome assembly GCA_944320255.1 of uncultured Prevotella sp. Lineage (GTDB taxonomy): Bacteria > Bacteroidota > Bacteroidia > Bacteroidales > Bacteroidaceae > Prevotella. The sequence continues at coordinate 6,013 of CALUGU010000010.1, forward strand.
AACGTGTCCGGGTGCACCGTCACGTTGCCCATCTTGATGTTGCGCTCGCCGTTTTGCGCGTTGCGCCTCACCACGCTCCGTATCCTTGCGTGCAGTTCGGCGAGGTGGAAAGGCTTAGCAAGGTAGTCGTCCGCGCCAAGCTCCAGTCCGTTCACCTTGTCCTCGATGGAGTCTTTCGCCGATATTATTATCACGTTGTTGCGCTTCCCACGCTCGGCAAGTTCACGCAGCAGGTGCAGTCCGTTGCCGTCGGGCAGCATGATGTCGAGCAGGATGCAGTCATATTCATATATGAAAACCTTTGTCCGCGCGGTAGCGTAGTCAGGCGCAGACTCCACCACGTACCGCTCCTTTTCAAGCGAGCGAACTATCACTTCACGCAGGTCGGCGTTGTCTTCGATGACGAGTATCTTCATCTCTTCATGTATTTTGTTGATTAAGAATTAAGAGTTAAGAATTAAGAAAATATGCGATTGTCGGGAATACGGATTTCAAAAGCATATTTTCTTAATTCTTAACTCTTAATTCTTAATTATTATTCTTCTCAATCCTAATCCTCGCATCCACGGCCACAACGTCGTTTTCGTCGGCCAGCAAGGGGTTGATGTCCATCTCTTTAATCTCCGTTGCGAAGCGCAGGAGCGTCGATAGGCGCACTATTATCTCGGCGTATTTCTTCTCGTTGACGCCCTTCTGTCCGCGCGTTCCTTTTATAATCTTGTACGCCCGGAGCGAACGTATCATCGAGTAAGCCTCGTCATACGACAGCGGAGCAAGTCCGCTCGACACGTCTTTGAGCACTTCGACGAATATTCCGCCGAGTCCGCACAGCACGATATGCCCGAAGCGAGGCTCGTATTTTGCGCCGATGAACAGCTCGCGGCCCTTCAACATCTTCTGCACCATTATCCCCGTGGCCCCTTCGATTTGCATCATGCGGTCGAATTCGAGGCCGAGATGTTCCGCAGTCCGTATGTTAAGGGCCACTCCGCCGACGTCGCTCTTGTGCACGGGACCCACGACTTTCGCCACGACAGGGTATCCCACTTTCTCCGCGAAGGCTGTAAGCTCATCCTTGTCGGAGCTTACTTTTTCGGGCACCATAGGTATTCCGGCGCAGTCAAGCAGCTCATGCACGTGTTCGGGCGAGATGTATCCGTTGCCATCTATGCTCCCGATGACTTCCCGTATGCGTGGAACGTCAACGCCGAACAACTCTATTTCCTGCGGCGCGGGCTTCGGGGTTTTCATCACTTGGGTGAGAGCCGTGGCCAAAGTAACCTCGTCGCTGAAGTTGACGTGCCCTTTCTTGAGGAACTCGGCGACTTCAGGCCCGGCCGTGTGGAGGCACGGAAGTATGGGGAAAATCGGTTTCTTGCATTCCAAAATCTTCTTGTGCAGCACGTCGTAAGCCTCGTAAAGCTGTACGAGACCGGGCGTCCCGAAGATTACGAAGATAGCGTCGATGCCCTCAAACTTGTTCTCGCAGTAGTCGATTGCAAGCGCGAGATGCTCCGGCGTGCCCGTGGCGAGGATGTCTATCGGGTTAGACACTGACGAGCCGGGGAACAACTTGCTTTTCAGGTCGTCGGCTTCAGGCCCCTCGATTTTGGGCACGTTCAGTCCGCCTTTCGACAAGGCGTCTGTCAACATCACGCCAGGCCCGCCGGCATGGGTTACGATTGCGAAGTTGCGTCCAGCCAAAGGAGGCAGCGTGAAGATGCAACCGACGGTGGTAAGCTCCTCCCTTGAGAAGCAGCGCACTATGCCCGCTTTGCGGAAAAGGGCCTCAACGGCGGAGTCGCTGCTGGCTATCGCCCCCGTGTGCGACGACGCCGCGCGGCTTCCGCTCTCGCTGCTTCCGGCCTTGATTGCGGCTATGCGGCAGCCTTTGCGGATGAGCGACGAGGCGTGGAACAGCAACTTGTCGGGGTCGGAGATGTTTTCGATGTAAAGCAACTTGATGTGCGAGTCTCGTTCAGGGTCGAAGTTTTCGTCCATGTATTGCAAAACGTCCTCGATGCCTATCTGCTTGCTGTTGCCGACACTCCACACCGAGTTGAACGGCAGGCCCTTGATTACGGCGGATTCGAGTATGAACACAGCCGTGGCTCCCGATCCGCTGATGAAGTCAACGCCCTTTTCGTGGAGCGTGGGGATGGGTTTTGTGAACACGCTGTGATGCCAGGAGTTCATCAGTCCGATGCAGTTAGGCCCGATGAGCGCCGCCCCGTACCTCTCGCAAGAGGCGAGGATGCGCTCCTCCAGTTCGGCTCCCGCCTTGGTCTCCTCGCCGAAACCGGCGGAGATGATTATGAAAGCCTTTACGCCCTTCTTGCCGGCCAGCAGTTCCACGGTGTCCGGGCACGCCGGGGCGGGTATCACCAGGACGGCCAGGTCGGTAGGCGGAATGTCCTCCGCGCTGTGGAACACCTTGACGCCCTGCACCTCGTCTTCTTTCGGGTTGACGATGCGCAGCGTGCCCTTGTAGCCCCCGCTTATGAGGTTGCGCACCAATGCGCCGCCCGGTTTGTGGACGTTGTTAGAGCCGCCCACCACCACGATGCTTTCAGGATGTAATAATTGTCGGTTAATCATAGTTTCGGTTAAAGTTATGGTTGTGTTTGTTTTATTTCAATATCTGCGCCGCGTGGTCTTTCACCTTTATCTCCTTCGGCGTTATTATGCGCTCTATGGTGCCGTCCTCGCCGATGATGAACGTCGTGCGCTGCGTGCCCATGTACGTGCGTCCGTACATTTTCTTCTCTCCCCACACGCCGAACTGCTCTACGAGAGCTTTCTCCGTGTCGGCTATCAGGTGGAAGGGCAGCTCGTTCTTTTCGATGAACCGCTGGTGTTTTTTCTCGTCGTCAACGCTTACGCCTACCACTTCATACCCCTGTGCTTGCAGTTCGCCGTAGTTGTCGCGCAGGTTGCACGCCTCCGTGGTGCAGCCCGATGTCATGTCCTTCGGGTAGAAATACAACACGAGCTTCTTTCCCTTGAAGTCGTCAAGCCTTATCTCGTTGCCGTTCTCGTCGCGTCCGAGAACTTCAGGCGCTTTGTCTCCGATGTTCATTTCTTTTATTATTAATAGGTCTAATATTAATGCTTTTAGTCAAAGAGAGCTATTTTACGGGTTTTGCCACTTGTCCTTGCGTTACGTATTTCAGTCTCCATTCTTTCGGCTTCCGGGTCGTTTCCCCATACGCCGCAAAGCTCTTCAAAAACAGTTTTTTGCTCTTCGTCTGGCACGACCTTGCCTGACGACGCGTCTTTCGATGACGAGTCAGCCGTTTTTTTATCTTGTCTGTTGAAATAAATAAGACCGATTATCGCTACCATGCTGACAAATACAGATGCAACTATTGCTCCCATATAGTATTTTTATTATCAAGAATGGGTTTGATTGATGTTTTTTACTTTGCAAAAATAGGAAAAATCAAATAAAGCGCAAAATAAAAATGCTATGTTTTGCGCCTTGTTTGCCTTCATTTTAGATTACTTTAGATAACTTTACAGCCGTAAAACCAAAAGCGTATGAGTAAGAAATCATTATTGTTATTATCAGCCTTGCTGGCCTTCGCCCCCGCTTTCGGGCAGACCGGCGCAGACAAGTGTGAGCCGTGCGCGCCGCAGTGCGGGGCGGCGGAGTGCGTACCCTGCCATCCTTGGCGGGGCAAGCGTGTCGGCTTCTTGGGCGACTCGATGACCGACCCGAAAAACAACAGCCGCGACATACCGAAGAAGTACTGGAACTACCTGCAAGAGTGGCTCGGCATAAAGCCCTACGTTTACGGCAAGAGCGGACGCCAGTGGGACGACATCCCGCGCCAGGCCAAGGCCCTGAAGGCGGAGCACGGCGACAGCATCGACGCCGTGACGGTGTTCATAGGCACCAACGATTTCAACGCCGGGGTGCCCCTCGGCCGGTGGTACGACGAAGTGACGGACACCGTGACGGCCGCCGTGCACGGCCCGAAGCAGCCTTACGTGCGCAAACGCCGCATTTATTCGGTTGACGGCAACACATTCCGAGGCCGTATGAACATCGCCCTGCAATACCTCAAAACGCTCTTCCCTGACAAGCAGATAGTGCTGTTCACGCCCATCCACCGCGCCTCGGCGGAGTTCTCCGACACCAACGTGCAGCCCGACGAGAGCTGGCAAAACGCCTGTGGCGAGTATTTCAGCGAGTACGTGGCCGCCGTCAAGGAAGCCGCCAACGTGTGGGGCGTGCCCGTGATAGACCTTAACGCCCTAAGCGGCATGAACCCGATGGTGGAGGCGCAGCAGCAATACTTCCACGACGCCGCCACCGACCTGCTCCACCCAAGCGACAAGGGGCAACGCCGCCTGGCGCGCACTATGGCCGCGCAGCTCGCCTCGCTGCCGGTGGTGTTTTAAGTTGACATTTAAACAATCAAACCAAAACACCCGACCAAACCGACCTAAACACTCACCCCAACCCTCCCGAAGGGAGGGAGCTTGATATGTTTTGTTGGCCATCCAAGGCTTATTGGGCTTATTTACCCCATTTGGCTCATTAGCCTTATTTGCCCAATAAGCCCGATAAAGCCTACACTTGGTAGTTAAGCTCCCTCCCTTCTGGAGGGTTGGGTTGGGTGTTTAGGTCGGTTGTTTTTGGTCTTTTGCTTTCCAAAAGACCGTCTCTTGCCTTCCAAAAAGCCGTCTTTTGCAGCCTAAAAAGCCGTCTCTTACAAGGCTGCTTGTAACCACTTGTGTCTCAGGTAGTTGCAAGCCTATGCTTCGTTGCTTATTTTTTGTGGTTTTATCGTCGTTTGCTTGTGGCCTAAATGCCGGCTGGATTTACCTGCAAAAAATCCAAACCGTTTCTTAAACCCAAATCGTTCGTTAGGCTTTAGGCGTAAACACATAAGCAGGCAAAAAGAGGGTGAGCATACGCCAATACCCAGACTTATACGGTCTGATGACCGATTAGGGTTAAATTCTTACTGCCTAACGTTCAAAAAAAGGAAAAAACATTAAATCATTTGCTATTTGCGCCGATTTGTCTTACCTTTGTGTGATGTTTTTTCCGCGACGCGCCGGTGTGCCGCGGACGATGTTTAATCAGACAAAACGAATGTGATTATGAAAAAGACTCTTGTTTCACTGCTTGCGATATTCCTTCTAATACCTATTAATATTATGGCCGACGGATACGATGATATGTGGAAACGTGTGGAGGAGGCCGCCAAGAAAGACCTTCCCAAGACGCGCATTGAACTCTTGCAGGACATTGCCGGCAAGGCCGCGCGCGAACGGAATTACGGCCAGATGCTCAAGGCCGAGTGGCAGTCGATGATGACGTGGAGCACCATCTCGCGCGACTCGCTCCGCCCGCAAATATCGCGCATGGAGCTGAAGGCGGCGGAATATGAAAAGACCGACCCTGCGCTGGCCGCCGTCTGCTACGCCGCGCTCAGCCGCACGTGCGAGGAAAACCGCTGGTTGCTTGACGACTATGAAGCCCTGAAGAAAGAATACGCCGCCAAGGCGATGGCCAACCCGGCCCTGCTGGCGCAGAAGAAGGCCGACGCCTACGTGCCTTTCTTGGTGAAAGGGCGCGACGCCGCCGTCTTCGGCGACGACCTCCTCAGCCTCTTGGGCTTCTCCATTGGGGCGTACAAGGAAATGCACGACTATTACGCAACCACCCCGAACCGCGCCGCCACGGTGCTCACCGCCCTGCGCGTGGCCGAAGTTGAGGCTATGGTGGATGGCGACATCCCCGGCCAGTACAAGGATGATTCGCATTACGCCGCCTCGCTCGACTCGCTCATCAGCCTTTACGGCGACCTGCCCGCGTGTGCCGAAGTGGCTATGGAGCGTTACTATTTAATGAAGCGCAGTGACGCTCCGGCAAAAGACCTGGTGGCTTATGCCAACGGGATAGCCGACCGCTGGGGCTCGTGGCCGCGCGTGGAGGAGATGCGCAACGAGGTGAAGCGGCTCGAAAATCCGTGGTACAACATCACCACCGAGGCGCAGGCCGTTATGTCGGGCACGCCTTTCACGGCGAGCATCGAGGCGCGCAACGTGGGCACGCTGACGTTCACGCTGACACGTCTGGCCGTCAGCGGCACGGAATACGGCGACCCCAACGACGCCAAGACATACAAACGCCTGAAGGCGAAGCTCGCCAAGAGCGCGGCGCAGACTGTCACCCGCAGTTACGCCGGGCGCGCGGCTTACGACACGGCGGAAGACTCTGTTGTGCTTGGCGGCCTGCCCGCCGGCGTCTACCTGCTTGAGGTGAAGGCCGGGGTGAAAGGCCTTGACACGTGGCGCACGCTCGTTTACGTCAGTGATATGTACTTCGTGCACCATAAACTGCCCGGCGGCAAACTGCGCGTGGCCGCGCTCAACGCCAAGACAGGCCAACCCGTGCCTGGGGCTAAAATCTCTTATACCGTGTCAGGCGACAATACGGAGCGTGAAGCCACGTGCGGAGCCGACGGCGAGACGGTGATAAACTGTGGAAAAACGTACATCATCTATATGCGCGCTTACACGGCGGCTGACAATTATATGCCGGCACTCTATGCGTATAACAACTTCGGTTATTACCAGGCCGACAACGACGGCGAGCACCTCTCGCTCTATACCGACCGCAAGATTTACCGTCCAGGGCAGACCGTCCGCGTGGCCGGCATTCTCCGCAACATAAAGGACGACAAGCAGAAGGCCGCCGACAGCCGCACGGTGACGCTCATCCTGAAAGACGCAAACAACAAGACCGTGGCTGAAAAGAAGGCCGTGACTGACGCTTACGGCACGCTCTCGGCCGACTTCACCCTGCCTGCGGGCGGGCTGACGGGAGGCTTTTCGGTGCGCGCGGAAAACGTGAATGGCGGCTATGCGAACTTCCGCGTTGAGGAATACAAGCGGCCTACGTTCTATGTTGAGTTCGACGAGGTGAAGGAAACATACGCCGACGGCGACACGATCACCGTAACCGGCCGCGCCAAGACTTACTCCGGAGTGCCCGTACAGGGGGCGAAGGTGAAATACAACGTCAACCGCTACGCAGCCCTTTGGTGGCGTTTCTATAGGCCGGTCACCACCGGGTTGGCTGAAGGCGAAGCCGTTACTGACGGCAACGGAGAGTTTAAGGTTAAGATGCCGATGGTGCTGCCAAAGTGGGAAGACTCCGAATGGGACACCGACCGGGACGATTATTACAAGATAGCACGCTTCTATAACTTCACGGCTTCTGCCAGCGTGACAGACCAGGCGGGCGAGACCCGCAGCGGGGAACTCACCCTGCCGCTCGGCTCTAAGCCTACGGCCTTCAGTTGTGATATGCCCGACCAGACCCTTCGAGACAGCTTGAAGACGATACGCTTCACCCTGAAAAACTCTGCAGGGAACGACATCGCGGGCGACGTTGCTTACACGGTGAGCGGCGTCAGCGGCACGTTCACGGCCAAGGCCAACGAGAATGTCAGCGTGGATTGGGCTACGGCCGCCATGCTCTCGTCGGGCAGGCACACGCTGACGGCTGTCTGCGGAGCTGACACCGTGCGGCATGAGTTCGTGGTGTTCAGCTACGACGACGTGAAGCCTTGCATCGACACGCCCGACTGGTGCTATGTTTCGGCAAGCCGTTTCCCCAACGACGGCACGCCCGTTTATATGCAGTTCGGCTCGTCACGTGACAGCGTGCACGTGCTTTACACCGTAATTTCCGGCGAGACGGTGCTCAAGAGCGGAACGCTCGACATAAGCGACGCCGTGAAGACGTATGAGTTAACGTATAAACCGGAGTATGGTACGGGGCTTGTCATCAACCTTGTTTGGGTGAAAGACGGCGTGACGTATTCTCACAACATAGACATCGAAAAGCCGCAGCCCGACAAACGGCTCATGCTGAAGTGGACTACGTTCCGCGACAAACTGACGCCCGGCCAGCAGGAGGAGTGGACGCTCAACGTGACACGCCCCGACGGCACGCCCGCCGACGCGCAACTCTTAGCTACGATGTACGACGCCTCGCTCGACCAGATAACGCCGTTTGCATGGACGTTCGACAATCTTTACCGCAACTCCCTGCCTTACGCACTGTGGCGCGAACCCAGTTTCGACAACATTTACGCCAATAATGCCGCTACGTTGAAGTTGCCCGGCGTGCCTATGTTGGACTTCGGCAAGATGGCGACAGCGCTTATCCGTATCTATAACGGCGAAGTGTTGGTGGCAAAAGAAGAAGTAGCCGTTTCCAATTTGGATATGGCTAAGCCAAAGACAAGGATAGGTGCGCTCAAAATAAGGGGAACTTCAAACTTGGCGGGGGCGATGATGAAGAAAGACGCTGTTGTTGCTAAAGATTCAGCAGGAGACGTTTTGACTACCCATGCGTCGTCTGTTGACGGTGGATATGGCGGCGACGCGGGCGCGCAAGTGCAGCTCCGTGAGAACTTGAACGAGACAGCCTTCTTTTATCCTGCATTATATACAGACTCCGTAGGCAATATTTCGCTCAAGTTTACGTTACCCGAAAGTGTGACGACGTGGAGGTTCATGGGTCTTGCCCACGACAAGGAGATGAACAACGAGCAGATTGAGGCCGAGGCCGTAGCCTCGAAGAAGGTGATGGTGCAGCCCAACTTGCCGCGCTTTGTGCGCGTTGGCGACAAGGCGCAGATAGCCGCCCGCATCTTCAACACGTGCGGCGAGGCTGTCAAGGGCGAAGCCGTTATGCAGATGGTAGACCCCGAAACGGAGCGCGTGGTGGTGGAGATTAAGAAGAAGTTTGAGGTTGACGCCGACTCTACGGGCAGCGTCTTGTTCAACTATTATCCCGATGCCAACCGACCGATGCTCATTTGCCGCATCTTCGCCGAAGGCAAGGACTTCAGCGACGGCGAACAGCATTACCTGCCGGTGTTGTCTGACGCCGAACTCGTGACTACCACCGTGCCCTTCACACAGCACGGGCCGGGCGTTAAGTCGATAGACTTGAAACCGCTGTTCCCCGACGGAGGGCGCAACGAAAAGCTCACAGTGGAGTACACCAACAACCCCGCGTGGTTGATGATACAGTCGTTACCTTATATAAATAACGCGCGCGAGGACGACGCGATAAGTCTCGCCACGGCGTATTACGCCAACAGCATCAGCGCATACCTTATGAAACAGTCGCCGAGAATACGCTCCGTGTTCAACCAATGGCGGCAAGAGGCAGGGCAGGAGAGCCTCGCAAGCAGCCTGGAAAAGAACCAAGAGCTGCGTGACATCGTGCTCGACGAAACGCCGTGGGTGGCCGACGCCGACCGCGAGAGCGACCAGAAGCGGATGCTTGCCAACTATTTTGACGAGTCAACGCTTGCCAACAACCTCACGACAACGTTCGACAAGTTGCGTAAACTGCAAAGTACGGAGGACGGTTCGTGGTGCTGGTGGCCGGGAATGTCTTACGGTTCGCCCACGCTTACGGCAGCCGTGACGGAGACGTTGGTACGCCTTAACGCAATGATTGGCGAACAAGCTGCCACCAAGACGATGATTGCCAAGGCGATGAAGTATCTTGGCACGAAAGTTGTTGAGGACGTAGAGCGGGCTAAGAAGTGGCGCAAGGAGGGCACGCCGTACTCAATCAACTGGGACAACGCCGTGCATTACCTCTATATCAGTGCGCTTAGTGGCTGGCGGCAGACCTCCGCGGAGGCCGCAGCTACGGATTATGTGCTCGACGAAGTGAAGAAAAACAACACTGGATTGAACCTTTATTATAAGGCGATAATGGCTGTCGTTCTGGCGAAACGCGGCGAAACGAAGCTCGCCGGGGAGTATGTCAGGAGCTTGGACGAGTACACCGTCGAGACCGAAGAAATGGGACGATACTACGATTCGCCGCGGACGGGCTACAGTTGGTTTGATTACAGCATACCGACTCAAGTCAGGGCGATAGAAGCAATGAAGCTGATCGACGCCCAAGGATATGCCGGCACGATAGAGGAAATGAAGCGTTGGCTGCTTATGCAGAAGCGAGTGCAGGGCTGGAACACGCCGTTTAACAACGTCAACGCCGTCTATGCCTTCCTCGAAGGCAACACAGCTGTGCTTGAAAGCGGAGAAAACGCTACTCTCGCCGTTGATGGCAAACAGATGGATTTGCCACAGACCACAGCCGGATTGGGGTATGTCAAGACGTCTGAAAACTATGACAAGGGCGGCGTGTTCACTGCTACGAAGACCTCGGAAGGCACTTCCTGGGGTGCTGTCTACGCCCAGTCTGTGCAGAAAACGTCGTCGATAGCATCAGCTTCGGCTGGTTTAAGCGTTACAAGGGAACTCCTTTCGGCTGACGGCAAACCTGTGTCCGACTTGAAAGTCGGCGACCGTGTGAAGGTGCGCGTCACCATCCGGGCCGACCGCGACTATGATTACGTGCAGGTGAAGGACAAGCGCGCCGCTTGCATGGAGCCTGTCAGCCAGCTCAGCGGATACCGTTCGGGGTACTATTGCGCTCCGAAAGACAATGCTACCTGTTATTATTTCGACCTTATGCCCAAAGGAACGCACGTGATAGAGACCGAATATTACATCGACCGGGCAGGCAAATATGAGACCGGCACGTGCACGGTGCAGTGCGCTTACGCCCCGGAATACTCGGCAAGGGCGGCCTCGCTGACTATCGAAGTGAAGTGAAACATCCCTCCCCGCCGCATTTTGCGGGGAGGCTTTGACCTATAATTGAGTAATGAACAAGAAACTTATATTCGCCGCCGTGCTGGCTTTCGCCGTCACAGGTGTTTCCGCCCAGCGCATATCGGCTAAGCATGAAGTCATAGATTGCGGCAGTGTGTTGTATGAAAATCCAGTCACTGCCAAGTTTGAACTGCGCAACAAGGGCAACGACTTGCTGATAGACACCGTGCGGACGAGCTGCGATTGCGTCGTGGCAAGCTATCCCAAGGGAGTAATCTCGAAAGGAGACAACTTCATTGTTGAGGTTACATTCGACGCCCGTCAGTTAGGACATTTCCATAAGGAGGCGGCCATTTACAGCAACGCTTCGGACAAACCGTTCTACCTGACGATGCGAGGTGTGGTGACGGACCAGGTGACTGACTTCACGGGACTTTATGACTTTTCCCTCGGCAGCGTGCGTGTTGACAAGAACAACATCGAGTTTGACGACGTGAACCTCGGCGAAACGCCGGTTGAGAGGATACATATCATCAACAGCGGAACGGAGAGTGTCAGCCCTGTTGTTATGCACTTGCCCAATTACCTTACCGCTTCGGTGTCGCCAACGACCATCGCTCCCGGCCATACGGGCGTCGCAACGATAACGCTTAACTCCGCAAAGCTGCGCAGTTACGGCCTTACACAATCGTCGGTTTACCTCGGAATGTTCCCCGGTGACAAGGTTAGTGATGACAAGGAAATATCAATCTCGGCCGTGTTGCTGCCAGAATTCAGGAACATGTCAGAGACCCAGCTTGCCAATGCGCCAGTGATGAAGCTCTCGACAGAGACGCTCGACCTCGGCTCTTTCGGCGACAAGGACGAGAAAGACGGTACGATAATAATAGAAAACCAAGGCAAGAGCAGGCTTAACATCAGTTCGATGCAGATGTTCACGTCAGGTTTGAAGGTGCGTCTGAACAAGTCTCGCCTCGACCCTGGCGAGTCGGCGAAGCTCAAGATAACCGCTTACAAGAAGCATCTGAAGACCGCGAGGAGCAAGCCCCGCGTCTTGATGATAACCAACGACCCCAACAAGTCGAAGGTGGTGATACACGTCAAGGTGAAATAAAGAATTTAAAGAAGTTAGAGAAGTTATAGAAGTTAAAGCCAAATGCTTTGTTGGCGAGTTTGTTTAAGGAAAATTTTGGCTCTGACTTTTTTGTTTTCAAGAAAAACAATTTAATGTTCTCTGACTTCTTTAAAAATGATTTTTATCTTGAGCAGGCTTTAACTTCTATAACTTCTCTAACTCCTTTAAATTCTAATAATGACTATGGAACATCCCGAAAACAGCAAAGAATACAAGGGACTGACGGTAAACTCCGGCGTGGAGCAGCCGTCAATAGTGAACCCTTACCTTAAGCGAGGCCGTTTCAAGCGGCGTGAACTGTCGGCGGGCGACATGGTTGAGGGCATACTCAAGGGCAACGTTACCATCTTGAGCCAGGCTGTCACCCTGATAGAGAGCGTCAATCCCGACCATCAAGCCAAGGCCCAGGAGGTTATTGACAAGTGTCTGCCCCACAGCGGCAACTCCATACGCATAGGAATTAGCGGCGTGCCTGGGGCAGGCAAGAGCACTTCCATCGACCAGTTCGGCATCCACGTGCTCGACCGCACAGGCGGTAAACTCGCCGTCTTGGCCATCGACCCAAGTTCGGAACGTTCCAAGGGCAGCATACTTGGCGACAAGACGCGCATGGAAAAACTCGCCGTGAGAGACGACGCCTTCATCCGTCCCAGTCCTACGGCGGGTTCGCTCGGCGGCGTGGCGCGCAAGACGAGGGAGACCATCATACTCTGCGAGGCGGCGGGTTACGACAAGATATTCGTCGAGACCGTAGGAGTGGGGCAGAGCGAGACGGCCTGCCACTCGATGGTTGACTTCTTCCTGCTCATCCAGCTTGCCGGCACCGGCGACGAGCTTCAGGGCATCAAGCGCGGCATTATGGAAATATCCGACGGCATCGTAATCAACAAATGCGACGGCGAGAACGTTGACAAGTGCCACCTGGCGGCGCGCAATTTCCGCAACGCGCTCCACTTCTTCCCCGCCCCGGACAGCGGATGGCAGCCCAAGGTGTTATGTTACAGCGGCTTTTACGGCACCGGAATAAAGGAGGTTTGGGACATGGTGTACGACTACATCGACTTTGTTAAGGCCAACGGATACTTCTATTACCGCCGCAACGAGCAAAGCAAATACTGGATGTATGAAAGCATCAACGAGCACCTGCGCGCCAACTTCTACAACAATCCATTGATACAGCAGCGCCTGAAGGACGCCGAACGCTCCGTGCTCGCCGGCGAACGCACAAGTTTCGCGGCGGCGAATGATCTGCTGGATGTGTATTTTAACAATATGAATTTATAGAATTTAAAGAAGTTACAGAGGTTAAAGCCCAATGCTTGTTTTAGTTACGAGCCGACAAGTTACAAGCCGACAAGGCTTTCTGCTTGCAAACTTATCTGTTGATACAAAGCATTTGGCTTTAGCTTCTCTAACTTCTATAACTTCCTTAACTTCTCAAAAATCATGCAAATCGAGATAGACAGCGGCAGCGGTTTCTGCTTCGGCGTCACCACTGCCATACGAAAGGCCGAGGAAGAGCTTGCCGCCGGCAAGACGCTTTACTGCCTCGGCGACATCGTTCACAACGGTATGGAGTGTGAGAGGCTGCGGCGTATGGGGCTGATCACCATCAACCACGACGAGCTTAGCCGCCTGCACGGAGTGAAAGTGCTGCTCCGCGCCCACGGCGAACCGCCTGAGACTTACACCCTGGCGCGGCGTAACGACATCGAAATAATCGACGCCACGTGCCCCGTCGTGTTGCAGTTGCAACGCCGGATAAAGCAAAAATACGACTCAAACCCCGACGCCCAGATTGTCATTTTCGGCAAACCGGGCCACGCCGAGGTGCTCGGACTCGTAGGTCAGACCGACGGGCGCGCAGTCGTCGTGGCCGACCTTGACGGCGTGAAGGCGCTCGACTTCACCCGCGACATCTACCTTTACTCGCAGACTACGAAGTCGCTCGACGAGTTTCACCGCATAATCGACTACATCTCGGCGCACATTTCGCCCCAGGCCACGTTCAAGAGCTTCGACACCATTTGCCGCCAGGTGGCCAACCGCATGCCGGCCATCAGCGCCTTCGCCATGCGCCACGACCTCATCCTTTTCGTCTGCGGGCGCAAGAGCAGCAACGGACGCGTGCTGTTCGGCGAGTGTAAGCGCGTCAACCCCAACTGCCATCTCATCGAGGGGCCGGAGGAGATAGACCCCTCGTGGCTTACGGGCGTGGAGACCGTCGGCGTATGCGGTGCCACGAGCACGCCGAAATGGCTCATGGAGCAGTGCCGCGACTGGATGGCCGAGCGTGTAAAGGCTGTGGAGTAAGGACATCAGGACACTGTAAGGGTGTGCGCTGAAATCATCCGCACCGCAAAGGTTAGGCAAAAACTTTTGTAATGCGGATGATTTCGGCGCACACTCTTTTTTGTTTAATCCCAAATAGTCAAAAGTCTTGATTTGCCTGTGAATGCGATTTGCCGGTTCATCAGCAATTCAGGTGTATGGCAATAGGTTTTTATAAGGCCTCGAAGAGGTCGAATTTTGCTTAACCGCGGGTGAAGCGTAGCGTAACCTGCGGCAGGCCGTGAATATATAACATCGTCCTCGAAGAGGGCGAACTGTAGGTGGTTATTGGACCTCTTCGAGGCCCGTTAAATATCGTCGGGCTTACTGCAGGTTACGTTCGCTATGCTCACTTCACCCGCAGCTAAGCATCGTTCGACGTCTCCGACGCCGTATGTTTGCAGCCGTTGACGCAGGATAGGTTTAGCCCAAATCGGTCATTAGGCTTTATCCGTGTTCCGTGCTGCTGTCAGGCAGATTGTTCCCCGCTTTTATCGAAGATGTAGCGGGCTACACCGGGAAAAAGCGGGAAACAAGATGACGGCGGCTGTGCGGAATGCGGATGAAGAGCTGACAATCAATCTGTAATGTATGATTGGCGTTCCAATGACCGATTTGGGTTTAATTTTACTTGTTAATTTTTAATCTCCGCGTAGCGGTTAGCCTCTTTTGAGGATGAAATTGATTTTCATAAACAATACACCTAAACTGCGGATGAATGCGATTTGCCGTTTTTCACCTTGTAATTCACGGCAAAACGCACGATAAAAGACCGTTTTTTGCAACGTAAAATATGGCATATTTCTAACCCGTTGGCATTCAGCGGGTTGGCAGCCGCAGTCCTGCTGACTTTTTTCCGGCGGCAGAAAGCGTCTTCAACCCAAATCGGTCATTAGGCTTTATCCGAACTTCGTGCTGTTGTCAGGCAGATTGTTTTCCGCTTTTGTCGAAGATGTAGCGGGCTGCATCGGGAAAAGAGAAAACAAGATGACGGCAACAGTGCGGAAGACGGATGAAGAGCTGATGGATAAACGTGAATGTATGATTAGCGGCCTAATGACCGATTGGGGGTAAATGTTGCTGTGCGGCATGGGCTGACGCTGTATTTCCGTGGCGTTGCAAGCATACGTGGCTCGTTGTCTTTGTGCCGCCGGAATTGTGCGTTGCGGCGAAAAGTGTCAACTTTTTGGATACAATAATGTTAAATAATCAGTCTTTAAACGTTAAAATATGTTTTCGGGGGGGGGGTAATTTTTAAAAGAATTATTTTTGCAATCATAAACATTGTAAATGAAAGCAAAAACAACATAAAGGGAATGCGTAAGTAAAAACATTATTGTCATAACATAAAAAAGGAGTTAATCATGAACAAGAGATTTTTCACACAGATTGTGCCGGTGTTGGCGATAGCCGCCTGCCCGGTGTTCTTCACGGCGTGCAGCGACGACGACGAAGGCGGTTCAACCCCCAAGCAGCCCGTTGAGACCTTCCAAGGAAAACTTGTCACCCGCATGGGCGACATGAACATGTCTTACGACGAGATGGGCCGCTGCTACCGCATCACGGACGTTTACGATGAAGACGTGATAATCGACTACGACGAGGGCACGATAACCTACGGCGGCGACGACCCCGTAAACGTGACGTTCAACGCCAAGGGCTACATCACGAGCCTCTCGGCCTCGTGGAACTGGAGGGACGAATATTCTGACGGTTACGAGACCTGCAAAGGCAGCGGCAAGTTCACCTTCTCTTACGACGGCGACGGCCGGCTGGTGAAGTGCGCGAGCACGTCGTCGGAAAGCGGCGAGTACAGCGAAGACGGCGAGAAATACAAGTACAGCGAAAAGGCCACGTCAACGGGCGTCTATGAGTGGCGCAACGGCAACCTCGTTACTTGCGACGTGGAATACAGTTACAATTCCGACGGAGACAAGGGCGCCGAGACCCACCATGCCACAATAGAATACGACGACGACGGCCTCGTGAACGAGTACGGCCAGCACACGTGGGCGATAGCTGACTACGGGCTTGACATCAACGAATACATGGAAGCCCTCTCGCTCGTGGGCATGCTCGGCGCCGCGCCCGCCATGCTGCCGACGGCCATCAGCACGGTGGACACGGAGACTTGGGACTTGCAGGACGGCGGCACCGACACGTGGGAAGACGACGTGACGATAGACTACCAGTTCCTCGCGAACGGCCTGCTCAACTGGGAACGGTGGAACAACCGCACATATTACAGGTTGGGCTACGAAGAATACACGCCTTCTGACGAAACACGCGCCGCCCGCGCCGTGGCAGGCAAGGCCGACGGCAAGAAGTTCAGGGTGAGAGACTTGTTCTTCGGCAAGCGTGCAAGGAAATAAGGTCAGGCTCAAACGATTATCAACAGGCAATCATGAAAAGAACGTTTTTAGCACTTGCGCTCGTGATGGCGGCTGCGCTGGCGGGCGCGAAGAAAGTGAGATTTGACTATTCGCTCGTGTTCGTGCCGGAGGAAGGAGGCGTGAAGTTCGAGAAGATAACCGACGACGCCGACCGCGTGGCCGACTACGACGGCAACATCGTCAGCCGCGCCTCAAGCATCTTCGGCCGCCGCAAGGCCACGGCGATGGACTGGTGGGTGGTGCCCCAGATAGCGCTCTCGCCCGACGGCAAGCGCATCGGTTACATCAACGAGAAGAACGGCACCACGAACATCATGATAAAGAGCGCGTCAACGGGCGGGGCCAGCGTGCAGCGCACGTTCCGCACCAACGTGCAGGGCTTCACCTGGAGTCCCGACGGCAAGACGCTCTGCTTCACCGAGATACGCAACGGGCACCAAGGCATCTACCTTGTTGACGCAGAGCAGGGCACCGTGGTGCGCCAAATATCCAACGGCAGCGAGAACGACCTCGGCGGAGTGATAACGCCCGACGGCAACACCATCTTCTTCCACAGGGGCGAAGGGCTTGAGAGCTACAGCCTCTGGAGCTACGACCGCCGCACAAACCTTTTCTCGAATTACTCACGCGGCATGACCGTCTGCCTCATCCCCGGCACGCAGGACGAGGTGTATTGCGCCCGCTTCACCAGCAACAAGGAGAGCGAGATATGGCGAGTGAATTTCAAGACGGGCGTAGAGGAGGTGATACTCTCGCAGCCCGAAAAGAGCTTCACCACGCCACAGCTGTCGCCTGACGGCAAGTGGCTCTTGGTGACGGGCAACAGCAAGTCGGAGAAGGAGGGCATCATGAACACCGACATCTACGCCGTGCGCACCGACGGCACGCAGCTGACGCAGCTCACTTACCATCCCGGCAACGACCTCTCGGCCGTCTGGTCGCCTGACGGGCGCAGCGTCTACTTCCTGTCGCAGCGCGGTTCGGCCGACCGCGTGTACAACGTGTGGCGTATGGACTTCAACCTGTAAACTTCATTTCAAATCATACTTATTCATCAACAAAAACATTTTTACGCAATGAAAAAGTTATTATTAGCCGCCGTCTGCGCCGTATTCACGCTCACGGCGTCGGCCCAGAGGGCAAGCAGCACGTCGTCGTCATTCTTCTCAACGGAGAAAGCCGACGAGGGAGTAACGTTCGGCATACGTGCCGGTGTGAACTTCGCCAACTTGTCGGGAGACGACATCGATCTCGACAGCCGTACCTCTTTCCACGTAGGAGTGATAGCCGACATCCCCTTGATGCAGAGCCTCTACATCCAGACGGGTCTTTATTTCCAGAGCAAGGGTGCAAAAAGCGAGTACAATGAGGATTACGGCGGTTACGACGTAAAAGTAGAAGAGACTTACAGCCCCATGTACCTGTCAATCCCGGTATTGGCTTCTTACCGTTACAACTTCAGCGACGCATTGCAGTTGCAGGTTAACTTCGGTCCTTATTTCGCTTACGGTATAGCCGGTAAGTATAAGGTAGAGGCTTCTGCCGCCGGTGAGTCTGCGGAAGACGAGACGAAACTTTTCGACAGCGACGAGGGGGACTGGAATGCTTTTGATTGCGGTTTGCAGGTAGGCGCCGGTCTTACTTTCGCCAAGCACTATTATCTCGGCTTCACTTATGACTTTGGTCTGACAAAGGTTGTAGACGATGACGCCAACCCGAAAAACAGCAACTGGATGATAAGTCTCGGTTACAACTTCTAAACGGAAGATTGTCTCCGTATATAAATTAGGTATGGGTGCGCCGTAACGGCGTGCCCTTTTTCTTTTGCATGGAATATGATTTTAGTCTGACAAAAAAATGAATGTCCGCAAACTTCCAACACCACCGGTAGAGACGCGGCGCGCCGCATCTCTACAAATTGGACGAATGCGGACGTTCTGGAAAAATAAAAAAATACCTTTTACTTCGCTTAACCGAAATTTTGCAGTAACTTTAGATAAGTTACGCTGCGCCTCGGAAATGAAAATAAAAATTCGTTTCACTCACTTTTTTTTTGCATTTCGCTCAACTTGGATAAATTTCTCACGCTCATAAAAGGAAAAACAATTTTCACTTTTACTTCGCTTAACCGAAATTTTGCAGTAACTTTGCACCCGAAAATAAGGTTTATATGGATAACAGACAGGCAACACTTGAACTCGGAACGAAGCCGGTAGGCAAGCTGTTGGCCCAGTATGCTCTGCCCGCCATCATAGCGATGACGGCCTCCTCGCTGTACAACATGATTGACAGCATCTTCATAGGGCAGGGCGTAGGACCGCTGGCCATTTCCGGCTTGGCTATCACGTTCCCGTTGATGAACCTCTCGGCGGCGTTCGGAGCCGCCGTCGGCATCGGCTCGTCAACTTGCATCTCGGTTAAGCTCGGCCAAAAAGACTACGCTATGGCGGAGCACATCTTCGGCAACAGCTTCACGCTCAACCTTGTGGTGGGCGTGGCCTTCGGCTTGATAACGCTGTTGTTCCTCGACCCGATACTCTATTTCTTCGGCGCGAGCGAGAACACCATCCCTTACGCACGTGACTATATGCTCGTGATATTGGCGGGCAACGTGGTGTCGCAGACGTTCCTCGGCATGAACGCCGTGCTGCGCGCGGCCAGCAAGCCGCGGCAGGCCATGGCCGCAACGATACTTACCGTGGTGCTCAACGTGGCTCTCGCGCCCGTCTTCATCTGGCCTTTGGGCATGGGCATCATGGGCGCCGCCCTGGCCACTATAATCTCGCAGCTCGTTGCCCTGTTGTGGCAAATCAAGCTGTTCAGCAACCAGCAGGAGATACTCCACTTCCAGCGGGGCATATACCGGTTGAAAAGCTCGATAGTGAAGAACATCGTAAGCATCGGCATGTCGCCTTTCGCGATGAATGTTTGCGCCTGCGTGGTGGTGATATTCATCAACGCCGGGCTGTCGCATTACGGCGGCGACCTCGCCGTCGGTGCCTACGGCATAGCCAGCAAGGTGTCGTTCATCTTCGTGATGGTGACGATCGGCCTCAACCAGGGTATGCTCCCGATAGCCGGCTACAACTATGGCGCGCAGCGGTTCGACCGCCTTATGCGCGTGCTCAAGCTCGCAATGATAACCGCCACGGTGATAACCACTACGGGCTTTGCCATCGCCGAGTTCCTGCCTTACCAGTGCGCGCGGCTCTTTACCACGGACAAGACGCTCATCGACATGTCCGTCGAGGGCATCAGGATACACATGCTGGCCTTCCCGATAGTGGGTTGCCAGATGGTGATAACCAACTTCTTCCAGTGCATCGGCAAGGCCAAGATAAGCATTTTCCTGTCGCTCTCGCGCCAGATGCTGTTCCTGCTGCCCCTGCTCGTGGTGCTTCCGCCCATCATGCAGGTTGACGGCGTGTGGACGGCGATGCCCGTATCCGACGCCATCGCCGCCATCGTGGCCTTCGTAATGATGGCGAAGTACATGAGGAAGTTCAAAAGACAGATGCAGACTGTAAGCATACAAGCAGAAAAGTAACAGGCAGACAAGTGGCAGGGGATATAGACTTGTTTGCTTGTCTGCTTGTCACTCGTCACTAAAAATAAAGATAATGGACGACAAAAAGATAATAATCAACGTAGGGCGCCAGCTTGGCAGCGGCGGACTGACCATTGCCAAGAAGCTGGCCGAGGACTTCGGGTGCAACTTCTACGACAAGGAACTGCTCAACCTTGCAGCCAAGGAGAGCGGCTTCAGCGAGAAGTTCTTCGAGCAGAACGATGAGAAGAAAGGCTTTTTCCGCTCGTTGTTCCACATGCATGCCCCGTTCGTGTCAGACAATAACTTTTATAACAACAAGCTGTCGCAGGAGAGTCTGTTCCAGTTCCAGAGCGACGCCATCCGCAAGGCGGCGTCGGAACACTCGTGCGTGTTCGTCGGTCGTTGCGCCGACTACGTGCTTCGCGACTTCGACAACACAGTCAGCATCTTCATCACGGCCGACATCGACGAGCGCATAGCGCGCATCTGCAAGCGTCACGGCTGCACGGAAGACGAGGCGAAGAAGATAATCGAGAGCAAGGAATCAACCCGCTCGTCGTACTACAACTACTACACGGGCAAGGAATGGGGGCACAGCAAGTCTTACGATCTTTGCATTAACTCCAGCGTCTTGGGAATGGACGCCACCGAGGAGTTCATCAAAGAGTTCATCGAAAAGAAACTTTTTTAAGCAGGCAAGTGACAAGCAGACAAGCAAACAAGCCGTACGACAAACTTGCTTGTCTGCTTGTCACTTGTCTGCTTGCACCTTAAAGCAATGAAACGAATAGGCATCATCAGCGACACCCACGCTTATTGGGACGACAAGTACCTGCATTACTTCGAGCCGTGCGACGAGATTTGGCACGCCGGCGACATCGGTTCGATGGAGGTTGCGGAGCGTCTGGCCGAGTTCAGGACGCTGCGCGCCGTTCACGGTAACTGCGACGGAGGCGACTTGCGGCGTATGTTCCCGGAGAAACTGCGGTGGAGGTGCGAGGACGCCGACGTCCTTATGAAGCACATTGGAGGCTATCCGGGCAATTACGACAGGAGCATAATGGCCTCG
The DNA here is from genome assembly GCA_944320255.1 of uncultured Prevotella sp. Taxonomy (GTDB): domain Bacteria; phylum Bacteroidota; class Bacteroidia; order Bacteroidales; family Bacteroidaceae; genus Prevotella. The sequence continues at coordinate 27,168 of CALUGU010000010.1, forward strand.
ATTTACGCCAATCCGCCCCAGCTTTTCATCTCCGGCCACTCCCATATACTGAAAGTAAAGTATGACAAGACGCTCAACCTGCTGCACATCAACCCCGGAGCGGCCGGTCTGCAAGGGTGGCATAAGGACCGCACGATAATCCGCCTCACCGTTGACGGCAGCCAGTTTAAGGACCTCGAAGTTGTTACTTTATCAGATCCAAGGCGTTGCGCCGACACAATTTTTTAGCAGTTACGGCGTTATTTTTATTAAATAACAATCTAAATACCGACAAAATGAAGACTTATTTGGTGACAGGAGCGGCCGGATTTATCGGCTCCAATTTCATAAAATACCTTCTTTACAAGAAGTATAAGGACGAGGACGTCAAGGTGATAGTGCTCGACTTGTTGACTTACGCCGGCAATTACGGCACGATTAAGGACGACGTTGACGGCAAGAGGTGCGTTTTCGTGCACGGAGACATACGCGACCGCAGTCTGGCCGACAAGCTGTTCGCCGATAACGACATAGATTATGTAGTCAATTTCGCCGCCGAGAGCCATGTTGACCGCAGCATAGAGAACCCTCAGCTGTTCCTTGAAACCAACATACTCGGCACGCAAAATCTGCTCGACGCTGCCCGCCGGGCCTGGGTTACGGGCAAGGACGAGTCGGGATACCCCGCCTGGAAGCCCGGCAAACGCTTCCACCAGGTAAGCACCGACGAGGTTTACGGTTCGCTGGGCAGGGACGGTTACTTCACCGAAGACACCCCTTTGTGCCCCCACAGTCCGTACAGCGCGTCGAAGACGAGCGCCGACCTCATCGTAAAGGCATACCACGACACTTACCATGCGCCCGTAACCATCACCCGTTGCTCCAACAATTACGGGCCGTATCACTTCCCCGAAAAGCTCATCCCGCTGATAATCAACAACATACTCGAAGGCAAACCCCTGCCCGTTTACGGCAAGGGAGACAACGTAAGGGACTGGCTTTACGTGGAAGACCACTGCAAGGCAATCGACCTCGTGGTGCGTGAAGGACGCGACGGAGAGGTCTACAACGTAGGCGGACACAACGAGATGAAGAACATCGACATCGTAAAACTCACGATAAAGACCATCCACGACATGATGGCCGAGGACAAGAGCCTGCGCAACATACTGAAAAAACAGGTGAGGGACGCTGCCGGCGACATTGACATAAGCTGGATAAACGACGGCCTGATAACGTTCGTCGCCGACCGCTTGGGGCACGACCAGCGTTACGCCATCGACCCGACGAAAATAAAGAACGAACTCGGCTGGCAGCCTGAGACGATGTTCGCCGACGGCATCGTCAAGACAATACGCTGGAACTTGGAGCATCAGGACTGGGTGAACGAAGTGACCAGCGGCGATTACCAGAAGTATTACGAACAGATGTACGGCAACCGGTAGTTATTTTAGCGGACAAGTGACAAGCAAACAAGCAGACAAGCCGATATGCGACGAGGCATAATGCTTGTCTGCTTGTCGTTTATTTACTTGTATCTTGAAATCATGGACACATTATCACAGGAACTTCAAGACTTCCTGATACGCCTCGGCAAGGAGCCTGGGTGTGTCAGCGAGAAGGTGGAACATTACATAAAGCACATAATGCACCTCGTCTACGCCGACGACGAAGATATGCTCCAGCAGTATTACGGACTGTTCGGCAACGACGTGAAACCGCTTGAAGACATAGCGAGGGAGCGTCGCGTAAGCAGCGGAACGATGCTGAAAATCATCGAGGCGAACCTTCGCAAGATGGCGGTCTCGCCGGAATGGCAGATGGTGAAACAGTTAATCGGCAGACAAGCAGGCGAGTGACAAGTGACAAGCTGATAAGCAACAAGGCATATCCGCTTGTTTGCTTGTCACTTGTCTGCTCGTTTGCTGATAAAGAATGTCTGTTACAAAATAATAAAAGATGAAGAAAATACTATTGTTAGGCTCGGGAGAACTGGGCAAGGAGTTTGTGATAGCCGCCAAGAGGGCGGGACAGTACGTCGTGGCTTGCGACCGTTACGCTAATGCCCCGGCTATGCAGGTGGCCGACGAGTGCGAGGTTTTCAACATGCTCGACGGCGACGCGCTCGACTCCGTGGTGCTGAAACACCGGCCGGACATCATCGTGCCTGAGATTGAAGCCATCCGCACGGAGCGTCTTTTCGGCTTCGAGGAGCAGGGCATACAGGTCGTCCCCAGCGCAAGGGCTGTCAACTTCACGATGAACCGCAAGGCCATCCGCGACTTGGCGGCCAAGGAACTCGGCCTGAAAACGGCCAAGTATTTCTATGCCAAGACGCTCGACGAGCTGAAGGAGCATTCTAAAGAGATTGGTTTCCCGTGCGTGGTGAAGCCCCTGATGTCGTCGTCGGGCCACGGCCAGAGCGTCGTCAAGTGTGCCGACGAGCTGGAACAGGCGTTCAATGCGGCTATGGAAGGCAGCCGTGGCGACGTGAAGGAAATAATAATCGAGGAGTTCATCCACTTCGACAGCGAGTTCACGCTGCTCACGGTGACGCAGAAAGACGGCCCCACGCTGTTCTGCCCGCCCATCGGGCACGTGCAGAAGGGCGGCGACTACCGTGAGAGTTGGCAGCCGTTCGCCATCCCCGAAGCTGACTTGAAGGAAGCGGAGCGCATGGCCGAGGCCGTGACGCGCGCGCTGACTGGTGCCGGGATTTGGGGCGTGGAGTTCTTCCTCAGCAAGGACAAGGGCGTGATATTCTCGGAGCTTTCACCCCGTCCGCACGACACGGGTATGGTGACGCTCGGTCATACGCTCAACCTCAACGAGTTCGAGTTGCACTTCCGCGCCGTCATGGGGCTGCCTATCCCGGCCATACACCTTGAGCACGCCGGGGCGAGCGCAGTGGTCTTGGCAAAGGAGGAAGCCGCCCACGAACCTCAATACAACATGCTCGACGTGCTGAAAGAGGACTATACGCGCCTGCGCATATTCGGAAAACAGCAGCAACACGTAGGCCGCCGCATGGGCGTTGTGCTCTGTTACGGCGACGCCAAGGCTGATACGACGCCCTTGCGCGACAAGGCCAAGCGGCTGGCCGCGACGGTGTTATAAAAGGTAAAAGGTTTTACCTTTTTACCGTTTTACTTTTTTACCTTTAAAATATGTGGCAAAACGCAATGCAAAAAGCCATCTTTCACACTGTGAAAGATGGCTTTTTATATTGTAAGAGACGGCAAATTGGAACGCCGCCGGACAAATCAGCTCAAGCCTGCGGCTAACTCATTGAAAAACAAACGGTTAGCCGTGTCTGTCGTTACGTCGGCCACCTCGTCTTCGCTGACACCGTAACACTCGGCCAGCCGTTTCAGCACGTATAGCGTGAACGCGCTCTCATTGCGCTTGCCGCGCATCGGCACGGGAGCCATGTACGGCGAGTCGGTCTCAAGGACGACGCGCGACAACGGCACCGCGGCAGGCAACACTTCGGGCAGGTGCGACTTCTTGAACGTCAGCACGCCGCCTATGCCGAGGGCGAAGTTGTCGAAACTCAGCAGCTCTGCGGCCTCCTTCTCGTTGCCAGTGAAGCAGTGGAACACGCCGCCGGGCAGCTCCCGCTCGTAGCGGCGCAGTATGCGCACCATCTCGTTCTGCCCCTTGCGGCAGTGAATCATCAGCGGCAGGCGGTATTCCACCGACCATCGCACCTGCTCCTCGAACGCTTCGAGCTGCTCCGTCTCGAACTCACGGCTCCAGTAATAATCCAAGCCAACCTCGCCTACGGCGATGAACGGATGCCCGGCGTCGTCGAGCCGTGTCTTCATCTGCGCCAACACGTCGCGCCAGTCGCTTTTCACCTCCTCCGGGTGGAGACCTATCATGGGGTAGGCGTAGCCTGGATGGCGCGCGCACACGGCCAGCACGGTGTCAACCGACGGCAGGTCGATGGCCGGGATGAACACTTTGCCTACGCCCGCAGCCTTGGCGCGGGCTATCACTTCGTCACGGTCGTCGTCAAACTCGTGGCCGTCAAGATGAGTATGTGTGTCGATGAAATACATTTTGTATTGTGATTAAGCAGACGAGCAGACAAGTAACAAGCAGACAAGGACATTTGCTGCTCTATTTGCCGCTTGTCTGTTTGTCGCTTGTTTGCTTGTTACTTGTCTGCTCGTCTGCTGAAAACTTCTCCTTTTTCCTGTAATAATACACCACGCCGAGTTGGCGGCACTTGTCCAAGCGTGTATCAGCCGGTTCGTCCTTGAAGTGCTGTTCTATCTGGTTCCACAGTTCGCAGAGCACTTTGTCAACCTCCGGGCGTATCCGTTTCAGCGTCTCCGCCGCCTTCGCCGTGCGTTCCTGCAAGCGTTTCTGCTGCTCGTAGCTGTCGCGGAAGATGTCGAGATGCGTGCTCACCATGCCCGCCGTGGGGTTGTAGATGGGGCGTCCGCCCTGCTTCATGCGCGCTTTCTCGCCCTCTACGGCCATCGCCCCCCACTTCAGCAGTGCGCTTGCGCTTTTCATGTTGGGCAGTGTTGTCGTGTTTTCGTCAAGCCCGTACAGCTTGAGCGACGCCTTCTTGATTTCCCCTCGCTCCACGGCCATCAGCAACACTTGCAGGAAATGGCTGACATACATCTGCGCGTTGCGCTGCAACTTGTCAATCTTGCCCGTGCCCCTCATCTGCGCCGCATACGTCAGCCGGTACTGTTCGGCGGCGGTGAGTAGCCTGTCGTAAGCCGGCTGGGCGCGGTTGATAGTCTGCCAGTCGATGAAACGGTTGCGCACGGTGTATATTTCGTTGCTGTCGAGCACCGTTTTCAACGCCCTCAGGCGCGCCGCGTCAGTGTTGGGAAGTCTTCTGTAAGGCATTTGTTTTTTTATTATTTATGTGCAGACGGGCAGACAAATTACAAGCAGACAAGCCTGTTTGCCTTGCACTTCACGATAATCCATCATCCTATCCTTGTCTGCTTGTGACTCGTCTGCTTGTCTGCTGTTAATCAATATTTCCTTTTCATCATCTTGTCAGTGTAGTCTTCAAGCACCCGCTTGCGTTCGTCGGGCACGTTGACGGCGGCGAGATACTTGCGGCTTTGCCTGAAGTAATGGTCAATCTTCTCCTCGGCGAGGCGTCCGATGCCCAGCTTGTCGTAGATTGAAGTGACAGCTGCTATCTTCTCCTCCGGGTCGAATTCTTCCGCCGTCACCCATCTTGTCAGCTCCCTGCGCTGGGCTTCGTCGGCGCGGTTGAATGCGTTGATGAGCATGTAAGTCTTCTTGTTGCAGAGGATGTCGCCGCCTATTGCCTTGCCGAATACGGCCGGGTCGCCGTAGACATCAAGGTAATCGTCTTGCAACTGGAAGGCAAGCCCCACCTGTTCGCCGAACTTATACAGGTTGTCAGCGTCTTCGGCGGGCGCTCCTCCGAGGATTGCGCCAATCTTGATGGCGCACGCCAAGAGCACGCTTGTCTTCAAGCGTATCATCTCGATGTATTCGTCTTCCGTCACGTCGGTGCGTGTCTCGAAGTCCATGTCGTACTGCTGGCCTTCCCCTATCTCAAGAGCCGTCTCGGTAAAGAGGTCGAGCACGGCCTTGAGGTGCTCCCCTCCGCTGTGCAGGAAGTGGCTGTACGCCAGCACGAGCATGCTGTCCCCGGAGAGGATTGCCGTGTTGGCGTCCCATTTCACGTGGACGGTCTGGCGGCCGCGCCTCATCGCGGCGTTGTCCATCAGGTCGTCGTGCAGCAGCGTGTAGTTGTGGTAAGTTTCTATGGCGCAGGCCGGCTGGAGTATGTTTTCAGGGTCTTCCTTGTACATGTTGTAGGCCATGAGCATCAGCGACGGTCTTATGCGCTTGCCCCCCATTGAGAGTACGTACTTCACGGGGTCGTAAAGGCTCTGCGGCTTGCGTGTATATTGCAGGTTGTCAAGATACGAATTGATTTTTTCAAGGATTTCGTTTGCTGTCAGCATAATGGTCAAGGTTTATGAAAATGCGGGTTAGTCGGTTAAAGTTTGAACACCACCGGTATGCAGAAATACGTGCGGCAAGGTTTGCCGTGGTCTTCTCCGGGCTTCCATTTCGGCATCATCCTTATCACGCGGAGGGCCTCGCGGTCGAGTTCGGGAGCGGCCGATTTCACCACCTTATGCCCCGTAGTGGAGCCGTCTTTGTTGATGATGAATGCCACGAGCACGGTGCCTTGCTTCTTGGCTCGTTGCGCCTGGGCCGGATATTTCAGGTTTTTCGTAAGCCATTTCACGAACTCCGACATCCCTCCTGGGAACTCCGGTAACTGCTCTACCACCTGGAAGTTCAGCGGATTGTCCTGCAATCCCACGTCAGCTGCTGTCAACTGCCGTGCCGGGATGTCGTCAATGCCGCCTATTCCGGCGTCGAGCAATGACTTGGCGAAGTCTTTGGCGGGTGCCTGTATGTCATCAACCTTGTCGGCCGCGGCCTCGTCAACAACGTTCAGCTTGTCCGCGGCGGCGGGCGTTCCGCCTTTCGGGGCGGCGGCTATCATGTCGTTGCGGTGGATGACGGGCGTCATTTCAATGTCTTGTGAAACATCGTCGAGCGCGTCGGCGTCAACTTCCGGCACGCCGCTTTGCGTCGTAAACTCAAGCGCGGCGAGGAAAAGCGCAAGCGCAACCACAATCCCAAGCAAGAAGCCTGAAGCCCTGCGGTTGTCCAAGTCGGCCTTGTATGATTTTTTTACGTCCACTTAAAGCTATGATTACTAACACCTTCCGGGCGGCGCATACTAATCCGCCGATTTTTGCGTTATTATCAAGAACCGATGCGCAAGACATCTCTTTTTAATAATGCAAAAGTAACTCAGATATTTGAAAAAGATGTATCTTTGCGCCAAAAAATAACAGATTTAGATGAAAAAATACGTTTTTCCGCTACTGTTGACGCTCGTTGCCGCCGTAAGTTATGCGCAAGAGAGCCAGACGGCGTACAATTTCCTGCGGTTGCCGGTGAGCGCCCACGCCGCCGCCCTTGGCGGAGACAACATCACGATAATAGAAGACGACCCCTCGCTGATGTTCAGCAATCCTGCGCTTTTGTCTTCGGTTAGCGACAAAAGCATCAATCTTAACTTCATGACTTACATGGCCGGGGCGACGACGGCGAGCGCGTCGTTCAACCGTATAATAAAAGATAAGGCCTCGGTGGCCGTCATGGCGCAATACATGGACTACGGCAAGATGAAGGAAGTTGACGCCGACAACGTGCAGACGGGCGAGTTCTCGGCCAAGGACATAGCCGTGAGCGGCGTGTTCAGCTACATCCTGGGCGAGAAGTTCGTAGGCGGAATAACGGCGAAGGTAATTAATTCTTACATAGGCGACTACAGTTCGTGGGCCGTCGGAGTTGACTTGGGGCTTAACTATTACGACCCTGAGCGCGAATGGTCGGTCTCGCTCGTGGCGAAAAACCTCGGCGGACAGCTCAAGGCGTATGACGACGAGTACGAGAAGATGCCCCTCGACGTGCAGTTCGGCGTCAGCAAGCGGTTCAGCGCGCTGCCGTTCCGCCTGTCGGCCACGCTCGTAGACCTTAACCATTGGGGCTACAGCGCAATCAACCACCTTGTTGTCGGCGCCGACATACTGTTCTCCCAGCAGATATACGTCGCTGCGGGATACAACTTCAGGCGTGCCGACGAGATGAAAACCCTGAAAGGAACCGACGAGGAAAGCAGCCATATGGCGGGCCTCTCGTTCGGCGCAGGCTTGCAGCTTGAGCGTTTCAAGCTGCAACTGGCTTACGGCAAGTATCACGTTTCGTCAAATTCGCTGCTCGTGAACGTAAGCTACAGCCTGTAGGGTAAGTGAAAAGCGAAGGGTGAGAAGTGAAGAAATTAAACGCCCTTGTAAATCCTGTGTTTCACTTTTCATTTCCAGATGGGATAAACATTATTATTAACAACCATAAAATGAAAGTTCACTTCAACACAGCCAGTTTGGCAAACTTCCTTTTGGAGTGTTGGGGTGAGTGTATGAAACAATGAGAAAACTTACTATCGCAATCGACGGTTATTCCTCATGCGGCAAGAGCACGATGGCCAAAGACCTTGCCCGCGAGATAGGATACGTCTACGTAGACACGGGCGCAATGTACCGCTCTGTCACCCTCTACGCAATGCGCAACGGCCTGTTCAACGCCGACGGCACCGTCAACGCCGCAGCCTTGGAAGGACGTATGGGCGAAATCAACATCACGTTCAAGTTCAATCCGGCTGCAGGCCGCCCCGACACTTACCTCAACGGCGAACGGGTGGAGGACGAGATACGCTCAATCGAGGTGTCGAGCCGCGTCAGCCCTGTAGCCGCCCTGCCGTTCGTCAGGGAAGCCCTCGTGTCGCAACAGCAGGAGATGGGCCGCGGAAAGGGCGTAGTGATGGACGGGCGCGACATTGGCACCACCGTCTTCCCCGATGCTGAACTAAAGGTATTTGTGACGGCTTCGCCCGAAGTGCGCGCCCAGCGGCGTTACGACGAGCTGAAGGCCAAGGGCATGGCAGCCGATTATGACGAAATACTGAAGAACGTGAAGGAGCGCGACTACATTGACACCCACCGTGAAGTGTCGCCCCTGCGCAAGGCCGACGACGCCCTCGTGCTCGACAACAGCCATCTTACGATAGCCCAGCAGAAGGCCTGGCTGCTTGATAGATACAACGAGGCCGCCGCCCGGTGACGGCAGTCCGCAGTGCCGTGGGGATGTGTCAAGCCGATGGAGCTGTCAGTAGTCAGGCTTGTTTCTCCCGCTGGAGTTAACTGGCAAATGCTTGCGTTGCAACAACTTTGCGTTTGTCCGTTGTTTAGTTGAAAAATGATTAACGGCTTTTCGGAACGCGAAAAGCCGTTAATCGTATAAGCAAATACATGCAGCTGACGTGCCGGCAAGCAAAAAAAGATGCAAAAAAGCGCGTTTACGTGTAACAAAACGACGGCAACCTGCGTCTGGTTAATAAAGAAACATCTTATCACAGACAAAAAATCAACGACAATGAAAAAAATTCTTACACTGCTCGTGGCGGCATTGTTCTGCCTGACGGGCGCGGCCAAGACGGCTGAAGAGGTAATCGGCGAATTGAAAAAGGCCACCGGCGCAATGGTGATCAACTTCAACAAGGAAATTCTTGCGTCGCAATTAGGAAAAACGGGCGACACTGACTTGGAGCCAATATTCAAGAACATAGACAACGGGTGCGTGTTAGTGCTCCAAGACGCGGACAAGGCCAAGGTGGAAACTTTCAACAGCAAGACCGACGAGCTTGACGGTTCTGTTTACGAACCGCTGACGACGGCGTTCGACGGGGACCACCGCGTGAAGGTGCTCGGACGCGCCGAGGGCGACAGCCTGAAAGAGATAGTCGTGATAGTGGCCGACGGCAGCGACTGCGTGATGGTGTGCTTCAACGGCGACATACCCAAGGACAAGATAGGGCAGCTCGTCAACAACAAGACGATAAACTTTAATTAAGCAGACGAGTGACGAGCAGACAAGCGACAAGCAAACCTGCCCGTCACTCGTAAACTTGTCAACTGAAATATGACCTGCGAGGAGTTCAAACAGCGTTTCATGCCGCTAAGCCGCAAGATTTACTGTGTGGCTTTCAGCCTTACGTGCAATGCGCAGGAGGCGGAGGACGCCGTGCAGGACACATACCTGAAACTCTGGGCTAAGCGTGACAGCCTGCCCGACGTGTCAAACGCCGAGGCTTACTGCGTGACATTGGCCAAGTGCGTATGCTACGACAGGCTGCGAAGCAGGCATATAGCCACGTGTGACGCTAAACCGGAATACCGCCTGATACCCGACGACTGCGACATCGGGGCCGACATTGAGCGCAAAGAGCGCGCCGCAAACATCATGCACGGCATAGCGAAACTGCCTGAGAAGCAACGCTTAGTGCTCGTAATGCGCGACATCGACGGTATGGAATATGACGAAATATGCCGCGCCACGGGCCTGAACGAAACCAACGTGAGGGTGACTCTAAGCCGGGCGAGGAAGACTTTAAGGGAATTATTCAACACATCAGGGAACGATGGAAACTAAAGACATTGAGAAACTTTTAAGGAAATACTACGACGGACTGACATCGGAGGCTGAAGAGCGGCTGCTGGAAGAGTTCTTCGCCGGGACGGACATTCCCCGCGAACTGGCCGAGGACAGGGAATATTTCACCGCGCTCGACGCCGTAAGGAAATCAATCCCTACGCCAAGCGGACTTGAACGGAAGCTCAACACCGCGCTCGACGCCGAGGCCGCAAACGCCGCCGCACACGAAAAAGACGCAGAACACGGCGCAGCCGGCACGCAAAAGAGACCCGCACGGAGGACGAGACTTGCCTCCATCGCGCGCCAACTGTGCGGCATGGCCGCCAGCGTGGCCGTCGTAGCGTCGCTCGGCGCATATCTGATAACACGAAACAACGACGCAGCGAAAGTCGAACAAGCCACCTACGCACAGGCAAAAGCCGCCATCTTAAAGTTTTCGTCAACGCTCAACAAGGGTTTCGCGCAAATGGAAAAGGCGCAGGAAAAGACCGAAGACGTAGGCGAACGGATAAACCAATGTATCGAACTCAACTGACAATAGAACCATGAAACAGCTTATCTTATCATTAACAATGGCCCTCTGCGCCGTATGCGCCGCGGCGCAAGAGTCGTTCATAGGCAAACTGGGCAAGGCGGACGGCGTGACATCGGTCTACGTTTCAAAGACCTTGCTCGGCATGATGCCCGACATGAAAAGCGGCGGGATGAACTTCGGCGCCGTGGCAAGCAAGCTCGACAACATCCAGATACTCACGTCTGAAACCAAGTCGGGCGCAAAGACGCTGAAAAACGGATGCCGGCAGATCATCGCCGACGGACATTACGAATACCTGATGAACGTCAACGACAACGGCGAACAGTCGGGCATTTACATGAAAAACTTTCCCGGCGGCACGTCGCAATACGTCTTGCTGACCGTGGAAAAGAACGAGACGAGCGTAATAGTGCTCACGGGCAAGCTCACCTTGCAAGACATCAAGAACGTAATGGGCGGCAAATAAACGTTTAAACGCCTGTGTTTGCCGGTGCAAACACAGGCGTTCTGCCTTGTATCAGGGGGAAAGACGTCACTTCTCCCTGTTCTTCGTCTTTATTATATCCATAAGGTAAGTCAGCTTTATGACAATGTTTCCGAAATTAGACTTACCGAAATAATCTTTCTTCGAGTCGCCGTAGATATTGCCAAGACCGTAATAATAGCGGCCTTCAAGCTGGAAATGGCCCACCTTGGGATGTGAATACTCAAGGCCGAGTCCGGCGGCTATGCCGTAGTCGAACTTGTTTTCAACAGGCATGGAGTATTGTGCCGTGACGTTGTTTACGCGGTCGTCCGTGTTTGGAGCGTCGAGGGGGAAGTTCGCCTCGGTGCTTTCGCCGATGCAGAAGCCTATCTGCGGCCCGGCCTGGAAGAAGAACTGGAAGCCCTTTTCCTCACGTCCCCATCCGAGATGGGCGAAGATGGGTATCTGTATGTAGCTCATCGTGCGGCTGTATTGCTCTGCTTGGCCGGTGGCGGGATTGACGACCGGGGCGTCCTGCGCGTCGAGGATGTCCTCCTTCCAGCCGATGCGGGCGTAGTTGACTTCGGCCTGCACGGCGCAAATAGTGTTGAAATATTTCTCGCAGACGTAACGGAAGGTGACTCCGCCGGTGACGTCGCCGTGAAACGACTGGTTCACCTTGGGGTTGAAACCGACGTTGCTCAAGACGTAGCCAGCGTTGACGCCGAGGCTGAGATCGTTGCGGTACTTGCCCACCTGGGCCGTAACGGTGGCCGTGGCGGCGGGCAACAAGAACAGGACGAGAAGTAGTCGGAATGCCATCGCGTTAAATGTCAGAAATTAATTATCGATATTGACTTGTCCGTGTTGTAGTGAACGAACTGCAAGGCTTGGTTGCGCAAGCCTCCGCCAGCCTTCGTGCGGGCGAAGCGCAAGGGCGTCTGCAAGGCGCGCTTGTCCTCAAGCTCACCCGTGAAGCGTTTGCCTTGGGCGAACAAGCCGCGCAGGAAAAACATCGCATGGTCGTAACCCGTGATGGCGAAGCGTGGGAGATAATCCATCATCTCGCAGCGGAAGGCGGCGCGGTAACGCTGTTCAAAGGCGCGGACACGTGATGAGTATTCGTTATAATAAAAGGTCGTAGGGATGTATGTGTCATACTTGCAGAAGCGGTCGAGGTTGTATTTGACATACATCAGCCATTCGGTGTAGCCGAACAGCGACACCTTGAGCGAAGGGTGGCTGCCGGTAAGCTCGTCGAGAAGGGCCAGCACGGCGTTAAGCTCAGGCGAGCGCGACGTGTTGAGCACCACCATGTTGGGCTTTACGGCGCTGAACGCCGCGGCGAAAACAGCCTGTGACGAGTTAAGGTTGGTGACGTTGCACGACACGCCCTTGTCCGCGAGCTTCTTGCGGAGCGGGAATGTGAACACGCCCTTGTCGCTGGTCTTGTCGTTACAGTCAATCACTACGACGTTGTAATCCTTGAACCTGTAGGCGAAGTGGTCGGCCACACGCCCGTAAAAGTCTTCGGGCGACTGGTAGACTTGGAATATTCCGGGGTTGGAGTCAACGTCGTCGCCGGTGATTGAGAAAGGTATCACGAGCTTTATGCCGTTGTCTTTCGCAAAAAACGAGAGAGGTTTCACCTGCTTTGAATACAACGGGCCGAAAATTACGTCGCGCTTGTCGAGGCCTTCTTTCACCAATGTGCGGTAGATGTCGGCGTCGATGGGCACGTTCCACGCCTGTATGTCGATGGAGCGTCCCTCTTTCTTAAGGTCCTCACAGGCCATGAGCATACCCCTGTAATACTCCACCATGCGTCGGCCGTCGCCGTCAACATTGTGCAAAGGCAGCAACACCCCGACCTTCAGGGCCGAGGCCTGCGCCTTCGGCGCGGCCTGCGACGGCTGCGACGAGGGGTAAGGTATGAAGATGTAGTCGCCCTTCTTCAGGGTGTAACCGGGCACGCCCATGTCGGGGTTGGCCTTTACAAGCTCGTCAACCGTAAGCCCGTAATCGCGGGCTATGCCGTAGATGGTCTCGCTCTTTTTCACCTTGTGCATCTCGCGCCACTTCTTACCGCCCTGCGCCATGGCGCCGAGACCGGCGAACAGCAACGCAATCAGCAACAGGCATCTTGCAAAACGTTTCATGTAAATTGTCCTCTTTTAACTTACTGGTCTGCAAAAATACAAAAAAAGAGCGGCTAAATCAACTTTATTGAGTAATTTTGCAGAAAGATAATGACTGCCGGCGCCGCGCCGCCCGGCACGCAAACAGCCGTGCAGGGGCCGTCGGGAAAGGAGGGGCGGGCCACGCTTCGGACAGCCGCAAACAGCCCGCCGCTATGTCATTGATAATCAGCACGTTGCCAAAAGACCGTTTTTTGCCGTCTAAAACACGGTCATTTAGGACGTAAAAAGCCGTCTTTTGCACTGCAAAACACGGCCTTTCAGAATGCGGCCGGCAAGCCGGCGCCGGATTGGGGTGTGCATGCCGCCCTGAAAGACGTATTGAACCGGCGTAAATCCATTAAGGCATCGACGTAAAAACATCACGGATATGAAGAAAATTCTCTTGTTGTTAACCGCCGCCTTGGCCGTCACGGCATCGGGCCGCGCGCAGTCGTCGTATGACGAGATACCGACGATAAACCCTACGGCGACCTACACGACCGAAGACGGCGAGGAGGAAAGCGAAGACTATTCTGGCAACGCCCCGCTCGCGGGAAGGTTCGAGGCCAACCCGGAGAATGTCGGCGAATACACGGCGAGCTACGAGTGGAGGTTCTCGATGGACACCGACACGGAGCCTTACCTCATCCGTTACGAGCAGGACACGGAATACACGTTCACCAAGGCCGGCACTCACAACATAGTGCTTTACGCCCTGTTCGTGAACGGCAACGACACCATAGCCTACACGCAGGACTACTGGGCCGAGCGCGGGCCGCTGCGCGCAAGCGTGAGCGAGAGCCGGCTGGAAATGCCTAACGCCTTCTCGCCCAACGGCGACGGGATAAACGACGTGTACAAGGCGAAAAGCAACTACCAGTCGATCGTGGAGTTCCACGCTTACATCTTCAACCGCTGGGGGCAGAAGCTGTATGAATGGAGTGACCCCGCGGGGGGATGGGACGGAAAATACAAAGGCAAGGACGTAGCCCAAGGGGTTTACTTCGTGCTTGTCAAGGCAAAGGGGGCCGACGGCAAGGAGTACAGCATCAAGCGCGACGTCAACCTGCTTAGAGGATACACCGAAAGCACAACCACGGTGACGGAATAACCATAATAGATTAAGGTGAAACGGCAAAAGCTCTTGCCTTCAGCCCATCAACAACATATAAGAAGCCACAAATCCTTTAACATCCTTAACTCCCTGTAACAAAGAGAATATGTCTGAAGAAAAGATTAACGTTTGGGGCGCGCGCGTGCACAACCTGAAGAACATCGACGTGGAAATACCGCGCAACAGCCTGACGGTCGTCACCGGACTAAGCGGTTCGGGCAAGTCGTCGTTGGCTTTCGACACCATCTACGCCGAAGGACAACGCCGCTACATTGAGACTTTCTCGGCCTACGCGCGCAACTTTCTCGGAGGCATGGAACGCCCCGACGTTGACAAGATAACGGGGCTAAGCCCGGTGATCAGCATAGAACAGAAAACGACGAACAAAAACCCGCGTTCCACCGTAGGCACAACCACCGAGATATACGACTACCTGCGCCTCCTCTACGCCCGCGCCGGCATAGCCTACAGCTACGCAACGGGCGAGGAGATGGTGAAATACACCGAGGAGGACGTGCTCCATATGATACACGAACGCTACACGGGCAAGCCCATATACATACTGGCTCCGCTGGTGCGCAACCGCAAGGGGCACTACCGCGAACTGTTCGAGACCATGCGCCGCAAGGGCTACCTGCACATCAGGGTTGACGGCGAGGTTAAGGAAATAACGCGCGGCATGAAGACCGACCGCTACAAGAACCACAACATAGAGGTGGTGATAGACAAGCTCTTGGTGCAAGACAAGGACGACGAACGCCTGAAAAAGAGCGTGGCCGCTGCCATGAAGCAGGGCGACGGACTGCTGATGATAATGGAGAAAACGTCGGGCGAGGCGAAGTATTACAGCAAACGCCTGATGTGTCCGTCAACGGGCTTGTCATACGGCGACCCCGCCCCCAACAAGTTTTCGTTCAACTCGCCCGAAGGCGCGTGCCCGCGCTGCAAGGGGCTTGGCTACGTCAACGAGATAGACCTCGAAAAGATAATCCCCGACACAGCCGCGACGATACGCCAGGGAGCCATCGTCCCGCTTGGAAAATACAAGAACCAGATGATATTCTGGCAGATAGATGCCATACTCGAAAAGTATGAGTGCGACCTCAACACGCCGGTAAAGGAAATACCGGACGAGGCGATGAACGAGATACTTTACGGCTCGATGGAGAACGTGCGCATAAGAAAAGAGCTTGTGCACACGTCAAGCGACTACTTCGTTGAGTTTGAAGGAGTGGTGAAATACCTGCGCAGTGTCATCGAAAACGATGACAGCTCAAGCGGCCAGAAATGGGCGGACCAGTTCCAGACTGTCTGCCAATGCCCTGAATGCAAAGGGCAGAGGCTTAACCGCGAGTCGCTTTCTTACCGCATTTGGGACAAGAACATATCAGAAGTTGCCGACCTCGACATCGCCGAACTGAAGTCATGGCTGGCCGAAGCGCAGACCCATCTCACTGAACGCCAACGCCGCATAGCCGACGAGATAATAAAGGAAATCGTGACTCGCATCAACTTCATGCTTGAGGTTGGCCTCGACTACCTGTCGCTCAACCGCCAGTCGGCAACGCTTTCGGGCGGCGAGAGCCAGCGCATACGCCTCGCCACGCAGATTGGCTCGCAGCTCGTCAACGTGCTCTACATACTCGACGAGCCGAGCATAGGCCTGCACCAGCGCGACAACGACCGCCTGATAAAGTCGCTAAAGGAGCTGCGCGACCTCGG